>JAJZAI010000078.1 GCA_021799495.1 Deltaproteobacteria bacterium | reverse complement strand
CTCCTGCTATCCCTCTCCACGGCGTCATCCTTCGGCACCCGCCCAACAGCGGGCGCGAGTTGTGGCTCAACTCACCGGATCTTGACGCCTTTTCACTTTTCCACCAACTCCGCGACACTACCTCGCCGCCGCGATCCCAACAATTTCCTGATTGACCGTTATTGCGCGATGTCAGCGAATGGCGGCGCGACTTTTACAAATATCAAGATAACGCCCGTGAACTTTCCGTCGGTGGTCGGACAGGACATCATGGTCGCTCCGAATTATATGGGCGCGTACGATACGGTGAGCGTTGACGGAACCGGCATCGCGGCCGGCTTGCTCGACAGTTATGCGAGCAACACGTTAGGCAATCCGAACGTGCTGGCTAATCATTTTTAGCCGCGGCTTGGCGATTTCGCCTTTGGCGCTATTACGGTTGCGGCATCACCACGACCTCCGACTGGCGCGTCTCCGGATCGAGGCGCAAGAGATACGCAGGCAATCCTGAACCAGCCACGTCGATCGTAGTATGGCCGTCGCACTGGCAGCGCGCGACCATCGCGTCGTTGATTCGGGCGAACCGATTCAGATTGAAGCGAACGTCGGAAAGGCGGCGCGCTGCTACATTCAGGCGCATCCCGTCATGACCGACGTTGACCGCGCTGACCATCGGTTCGCCGTCCACCGTGGCCTTTCGCATCACCCAGCGCGCGAACGCCGCGTCGTTCATTTTTTTCATCCTGGGATAGCGACGTTCCATAGCGGCGATCGCGGGCGTCAGGCGCCTGCGATCGCGCCGCGAGGACAGAGCGAATTGGCGGTCGGCGGCCTGACGCAATTCGTGCGACCATTCCGTCACCGCCGCCGCATCCGCGCCGGGGTAATGTTTGTAATCGATTATCGTTCGCTCCGCGCGGGTCAAATCTCCCGCCTTGAGCGCATCCGCGAAATCCGCCGCCGCGGCGTCGTGTTCCCGTTGATCCAGCTCCGTGATGATCGGGCCGCTCCGGCTGCCGCTCAACTTGGCGGCCTCGCTGCAGGTCATCCGTTCGCGCGCGATCGAATATTCGGGCGGTCCGATTCGATATTCGGTAAAGCAAAGATCGTCATCGATTTCGCGCAAGTCACGATGTGACAGGTTCGGCGCGCGGCTGGCCGCGACCAGGCTGCGATGCGCCGCGGCCAAGTCTCCCGCCTGGAGCTGCGCTTGTGCGGCCGCAAGCTCGTTGTTGGCGCATCCGGCGAAATCGCCCAGCGCGAAGATTGCGGCGATCGCCAACGCGAAAAACCTCAATCCGCAGCGACGGAGCAGGCGCGGCGTGGCCGCGCTATGCAAACGGTTCATCTTAATCGGCGCGACGCGCCCTCCCTTTGCGTTGAAATTGACAGACGGCGAATTTGCGCGCGAGGTGGACGCCAAAAATAGCGAATGTTTGCGTAAAACGACTCGCATCCGCTCCGTATGGCGAACGTAACCGGGCCTTATCCGCATCGCCGCGAACGACCGCTCAAGCGTGTCTGGTATGGACGCTTCGCCGTTCCATTTTGAGGCATCTTTGGAGCAAAGTTGCGCGATCCAATTTTGGCCAGTCGTTAAACCGCAATACAGCGCATTAAACCGGCAACGCCAGCTACTGGCATAAACGCTGCATTAGTCATTTCCAGCAATACGAGAACATCGTCGGAAAATAAAATGATTCCGACTTTACTGAGCAATTTTGTCGGCTGAAAAAATTCGACGAGCCGCCAAAAATTTGGCGGTCCACCGGAATTTCAACGCGAATGCTGGATTGGCGTCGCCGGACGGTTGACGAAGTTTTCGGAATTCGCGGCAAGCCGCTACTCAAGGCACGGCTCGGAATGCAGGGAGAAAAGGAGAGAGAAGATGAAACGTATCATTGGGATGTACGAAAGGCTGCGCAAGCACGCGAAAGGCCAGACAATGACCGAGTATGCGCTGATTCTTGCGGCGATCGCGATAGTGGTTTTCATCGCATATGAGACGATGGGCAACGACATCAATTCGCTGGTCGGCCGGGTTGACTCTTATTTGACGGCGACCTGACGCGCTGACGCCAGCGGGGGTTGAAAAAACGGATCGGCGGCGGCGCGTGCGAACGCGGCTCGTCGCCGGTCCGCGGGTGAGGAAGGGCGGATCGACATGACGGCAAGAAGCGCGAGGGGTTTGGAGCGGCGCGACAAATTAAGCGTCGCGCTGGTTGGCGACGACATCGAGCGCCGGGCGCTCGCGGCCGCGGCGCTCGCGGAAATCAGGGAGCCGCCGCTGGAACTGAGCGAACGCGATTTTCATCAGCATGGCGACGGCGCGGTCGCGGCCGACGTGGTGATGGCGCTGTTCGGCGACAACGAAGCGGAACCGCTCGCATTTTTGCAAGCCCAGGCGCAACGCAAGCCCGGACCGCGGCTGGTGGCGATTCTGGGCGAGCGGTCTGCGGCCCTGATGCGGCTCGCGCTGCACGCGGGCGCGGAGGAGATTTTGTTCGCGCCGCTTGAAACGGACGCGGTGACCCGCGTTTTGATGAAGGTTGGCGAAGAGCGCTACCGGCGCAGCCGGCGGCGCGGCGCGGTCATTTCGGTCGCGAGCTTGAGCGGCGGCGCCGGCGTGACGACGGTCGCCGGCGGTCTTGCGCTGGCGCTCGCATATTCGCTCGACAAGGTCGCAGCGGTCGTCGATCTGGATTTTCAGAAGGGCGGTCAGAATATCTTTTTGAATCTTGAGCCGGCGCAGACGATCGCGTCGCTGATCGAGCACGTCCGGATGCTCGATTCGATCCGGCTCGAATCCGCGCTCTGCAAGCATCCGTCCGGCGTCTACCTGCTTGCGGCGCCGCGCCGGTTTGAGGACGGCGAGCGGGTTTCCGATCTGGCCGTCGGCGCGGTGCTCGATCTGATGGCGGAGCTGTTCGATTACGTCGTCGTCGATTGCGGCAAGCGCGTCGATGAAAATTCGATCGCGGCGTGGGAGCGCTCGGAAGCGGTTTTGTACGTGATGGAGCAATCGCTCGTCGCGGCCGCCATGGCGCGCCGCTTTCGCGATCTTTTCGAGCGCTTGCGCTTGCGCATCACGGCCCCGCATTTCGTGCTGAACCGCGCCGACGCCCAGAATCAAATCGGCGAAGCCGCCGTCGCCGCGGCGTTGGGCGCGCCGCTTTACGCGCGGATACCGCGCGACGAGCGCGCGCTCCAGCGGGCGCAATTGCGGGCCCAGGACATCTGGCAGGCCGCGCCGCATGGTCCGCTGGCGCGGGCGAGCGCCGAGCTGGCGCGGCGGCTCACGACGCGCGGCGAACCGGAGCGCATCGCCGGGGGATTGTGGTCACGATGGTTCGGCGCGGCCGCCGCGCAGGCCTGAACGGTTGAGGCGTGGCGCGCGCGGCCCAGGCGCGCAAAGGAAATTTGTATGAGACTGGTCGATCGTCTTTCCCAAAACGCTCCGGGCGCGGCGCTTCCGGAAACGCCCGCCAGTTCGTTGATCGGCGGCGCGCCGCAGCGCAAGCGCGACGAGGTGGCGGAAGGACAGCGGCGGCTCAAGCTGCGCGTGCACAATCGCCTGCTGGAGACGCTCGACGTGTCGAAGCTCGACGCGCTCGAGCCGGCGATGGTTTCGGCGAAAGTCACGGCGGCGATCAACGAAACCCTCGACCATGACGGACGCCTGTTCACCGATCTCGATCGCGCGCGCTTCGTCAGCGAGATCAAGAACGAACTGCTCGGACTCGGCCCGCTCGAACCGCTGCTTCACGACGACGACATCACCGACATCCTGGTCAACGGGCACAACCAGGTTTACGTCGAAAAATTCGGCAAGCTGCACGCGACCGGCGTCACTTTTCAGGACGATCAGCATCTGATGCTGATCATCGACCGCATCGTTTCGCAGGTCGGCCGGCGCGTGGACGAGGCCTCGCCGATGGTCGATGCGCGCCTGCGCGACGGCTCGCGCATCAACGCGATCATCCCGCCGCTCGCGCTCGACGGCCCGGCCCTGTCGATCCGGCGCTTCGGCAAGCGCCGCTACGATATCGAAGCGCTGGTCGAAAAGGGCAGCCTGACGCCGGAAATCGTCGATCTCCTCAAGGCCCTGGTTCGCGCCCGCCTCAACATCATCGTTTGCGGCGGCACCGGCTCGGGCAAAACCACGATGCTCAACTGCCTGTCGGCGTTCGTTCCGGAGGACGAGCGGATCGTGACGATCGAGGATTCCGCCGAACTGTCGCTGCAACAGCCGCACGTGGTCCGGCTCGAAACCCGTCCGCCGAATCTCGAGGGCAAAGGCGAAGTCACGCAGCGCGATTTGGTGAAGAACTGCCTGCGGATGCGTCCTGACCGGATTATCGTCGGCGAGGTCCGCGGCGCCGAGGTTTACGACATGCTGCAGGCGATGTCCACCGGCCACGACGGGTCGATCGCGACGATTCACGCCAACAGCCCGCGCGAATCGATCGGCCGGCTGGAGATGATGATGCTGTTGGGCGGATTTTCGATTCCGCAGCGCGCGATGCGCCAGCAGATCGCCTCAGCCGTCAATATCGTCGTGCACGTGAGCCGCCTTTCGGACGGCACGCGCAAGCTGCTCAAGATTTCCGAAGTCAGCGGGATGGAAGGCGAAACCATCATGATGCAGGACCTGTTCGAGTTCGCGCGCACCGGAACCGGGCCCGACGGCCGCATTCTCGGCGAGTTCCGCAGCACCGGAATCCGTTCGAGCTACACGCATCAGATCGAAATCGCCGGTTTCAAACTCGATCCGGCGCCGCGCGCGATGCGTGCGGGCGGCCGTTGAAATGCGAAACGAGGAGCGGTCGCGATGGATTTTCTGATTTCGTCTGCGGTCTTCGCGCTCGTGCTGGCGCTGACGCTGATGCTTTTGACGGGCGGCGGCGGCGATCGGGCGGCGGAGCGGCTTGAACGGCTCAAACAGGCCGAGGCGCAAGAGGGGGCGGACGATCTGCTCAGGACCGATCGGCGCCGGCTCATTCCCCAGGACAGCTCCGGGATGTTGCTTGACATGGTCTACCGGCTGCGTCCGTTGCGGCGGCTGGAACGGGCCATGTGGCAGGCGGGCGTCTACATGCGCGTCTCCGAGATGCTGTTGATCGTCGTGCTGATGTTCGGGGCCGGGCTGGCCGGCGGTCAGATGCTCTGGCCGGGATCGCTGTTGACTCTCGGGACCGGAGCCGCCGCCGGGTCGCTGCCGATTCTTTATATCCGCCACCGGCGCAATCGGCGGATGCGCGCGTTCGCGATGCAATTGCCGTTCGCGCTGGACCTGATCAAATCGTCGCTGGAAGCCGGACATTCGCTGTTGCGCGGCTTGCAGGTCCTGGTGCAGGAATTCGCTGATCCGATCGGCGGCGAATTCCGCACCGTGCTCGAGCAGACCCGGCTCGGGATGCCGCTGCCGCGCGCGTTCGACGAAATGCTGCAACGGGCGCCGGAAGAGGATTTTCGGCTGCTGGTCATCGCCATCAAGGTGCAGAGCGAAGTCGGCAGCAGCCTCGCGCAGATCATCGGCCGCTTGTCCGAAATCGTGCGCACGCGCCAGCGCTTGCAGCAGCAGATCCGCGCGATGACGGCGCAATCGCGGATGAGCGGCATGGTGGTCGGGCTGCTGCCGATTCTGGTGCTCGCGGCGTTCAGCATGGTGCAGCCCGGCTACGCCAAGGTGCTGTTCACCGATCCCGCCGGCAAGACCGCGCTGAAGATCGCGGTCACGCTTGACGTAATGGCGCTCTTCACCATTCGCCGCATCCTGCGGGTGGATTACTGAAATGAATCCATTTTTGGTGAGCACGGCGATTTTCTGTCTGATTGGCGTCGCCGCGATGGCGATTTACGCGGCGTTTTTCGGCAGCCATCGCACGTTTCAGGAGCGCTTCGCCGAAATTACGGCGCGCGACCGCTTCGCGCACGGCGGGCATCCTTTCGCCGCCGAGCCCGAAGCGGAGAGCCTCGGCCGCATGTTTTTTCAGTGGGCGCTCGCGCGGATGCCCGAACCGAAAGAAAATTCCGGGGCGAAGAAAATCACGCAAATGCTGGTCTGCGCGGGCTTTATCCGCTCCGGCGCGGTGCGCGTTTTTCAACTTGCGCGAATCTTCACGCTGGCGATCGGCGCGTTGCTGGGATTTATCGCCGCTTATCTGTGGTTCGGCCACGCGGTGAAGGCGATCGCGTTCGCGCTGATGGGTGGTATCGCCGGATGGGTGGCGCCCCTCTACTATCTGCAAAAGCGCGCTACGCGTCGCCAAACCGAAATCGCGCGGCAACTCTCCGACGTGCTCGATCTCCTGGTGGTATGCGTTGAAGCCGGACTCGGACTGTTCGAGGCGATAAAAATCGTCGGCGATGAAACCGATCGCCAGGAGCAGGCCATCGGCAAGGAGCTGACCCTTGTCGCCGGCGAAGTCGCTGCTGGCAATTCGCTCGGGCAGGCGCTGCGCAATCTCGCCGAGCGCACGGCGGTCGAGGACGTCCGGCCGCTCGCGGCGACGCTGATTCAGAGCGAGCAGCTCGGCGCGCAAATCGGCCCGGCCTTGCGCGCGAGCTCGGATTCGATGCGCGTCAAGCGCCGGCTGCGCGCGGAGGAAGCCGCCCAGAAGAGCACGATCAAAATTCTGTTCCCTCTGGTCCTGTTCGTGCTGCCGGCGATGCTGCTCTCGATTCTCGCGCCGGCGATGATCCAGGCGATGCGCACCTTGACCGTCCCTTGAACGGCGCCCTTGCCGCTTGACCGCCGCGCCGCCGCGCAATATCCGTCGGATCATGGACGACGAGGTGCGCCGGGCGCGCGCGCTGGAGCTGTGGAACCAGGGCGCGGCGTTCCATCTGCAGGGCGATTTCCAAAGCGCGATCACGCTTTACAATCAGTCGATAGAATTGTGTCCGACGGCCGAGGCGCATACCTATCGCGGCTGGGCTTATCGGTATCTCGGGCGAATCGACGCCGCGATCGCCGAGTGCATGCGCGCGATCGAGATCGATCCGTCGTTCGGCAATCCGTACAACGATATCGGCGCGTACCTGATGGCGCGCGGCGAAGCGGACGCGGCGGTCGAATGGTTCGAAAAAGCCAAGCGCGCGGCGCGCTACGAACCGCGTCACTTTCCCTACATGAATCTGGCGCGGCTCTATGCGGATAAAGGCCTGGTGATGAAAGCGATCGCGGAACTGGAAGGCGCGTTGCTCCTTCAGCCGGGCGATCCGGCTTGTCTTGAAATGATCGAGCGGTTGCGCGCGGCGTTGAACTGAAGCGGCCGGCCGCCGCCGCGAAGCTCGCCGAAGACGCATGGCGATGAAGCTCAAGGTGGGCGATCCCGCGCCCGGTTTCACCCTGACGGCGCATCACGGCGCGCCCGTTTCGCTTGCCGATTTTCGCGGCCGCCGCTTGCTGCTCTGGTTTTATCCCGAGGCGGGAACGCCCGGATGCACGCTCGAGGGGCGCAGCTTCCGCGACCAAATCGAATACTTCAATGAAAACAATATCGTTGTGGCCGGCGTCAGTTTCGATCCGGCTGAGCGAATCGCGGAGTTCGCCGCGCGTGAAAATTTTCCGTTTTTGCTGCTTTGCGATCGCGATCGCACGGTGGCGCTTGCGTATGGCGCTTGCGAAAGCGAAAAGGCGGCGCATGCGGCGCGAATGAGTTTTTTGATTGGCCCTTCCGGATCGATCGAACGAATCTATCCTCAAGTCGATCCGCGCGATCATGCCGCACAGGTGTTAATCGACGCTCTTGGGCTTTAACGCGATTCATCGACGGTCAACTTCGCTCACTTCGATAAGCGCGCCAGACATTTCGATGGCGGAGCGGCAATAACCTGTCATCGCGCCTGTATTCGCGGGTTCGGTCGGTGAAAAAAGACTGAAAATAAACGAGAAAGCCAATGGCCTGAACTTTGCGTTGGGAATTTCCGAAGTATGGTCAATTCGTATCGCCGCGGCGGCGCCATACGGAGGATTGCGCATTGGATTGGGATCGCACAGGTAACGACGGCTCATCGGAGGTTATAGAGGCGGAAGAAACGGGCGACTTTCTCGATATCGAGCATTTGGCGCCGAGTTCCGCGGAAGTCGGTAGTTTCGCGCTGACCGAATCGCAGTTGGGCGGGATGGTGGTGCGGTCTGGGGCGATGCGGCGGGCGATGCAGACGATCCGGCGGCTGGCGCCGTACAAGGCGACGGTGCTGGTGTGCGGGGAGTCGGGGACGGGCAAGGAGCTGGTGGCGCGGGCGCTGCATCAGTTGGGGCCTGCGCCGAAGGGGCCGTTCGTGACCTTCAACTGCTCGAATCTGGTCGAGTCGCTGGCGGAGTCGCAGTTGTTCGGCCACGTGCGCGGGGCCTTCACCGACGCGCGCGAGGAGGCGCTGGGCTATTTCCGCGCGGCCAACGGGGGCACGCTGTTTCTGGACGAGATCGGGGAGTTGCCGTTGCGGCTGCAGCCCAAGCTGCTGCGCGCGGTGGAGAGCCACGAAGTACAGCCGGTGGGGGGCACGCAGAGCTACAAGGTGGAGATCCGGCTGATCGCGGCGACCAACCGGGATTTGCGCGCGATGGTCAAGGCCGGGGAGTTTCGCGACGACCTCTACTACCGGCTGAGCGCGAGCGCGGTGCGGATTCCGCCGCTGCGCGAGCGGCGCGACGCGCTGGAGGCGCTGGCGGCGCATTTCCTGGGCCACTACAACCGGCTCTTCGGCAAACGCGTGCGCTACATCTCGCGCCGCGCCCTGGCCGCGCTCGCCGCCTACGACTGGCCCGGCAACGTCCGCGAATTCGCCCACGCCATGCAGTCCGCCGCCATGCTCTCCGACAACGACCGCATC
>JAJZAI010000077.1 GCA_021799495.1 Deltaproteobacteria bacterium | reverse complement strand
CATCCGCCACTTCCTCCTCAACCACGATTACCCACTCAGACGAATTATAGGCGAGTGAAATTCAGGCGTTTATCAACGCCCTGCTAGGGCCGCCGGATTGAAATCCCGCCCTGGAGGCTCGTTCTCCCCCTTCACCGCTTGAGGCTTCCCTCCGCTGAGACGGTTTTTCCGTCGCCAGCCTTTCAGATTGCCTGCGCAAATACCAAGATTTCAAATAAGCTCGCCAGCCAGAATTGACGCTCATAGCTTTCTCCCCGGCGTTCGCTTGCCGTGACTTTTAATATTGGCATTTCTCCCGATGGTAGGTGCCGCCGCTTGTAGCGTGAGGTTTCTGCAGCGAAATAGGTTTATGGTTCGTTGCGTGATCCGTATTGCCCGCTAATCTTTCTAGCGACATGGCGCCATTTGGATCAATCGAAGCGCAAGCGTTCCGCGAGGCGGCTGAAGCGGCGGCGTTCGTCCTCGTTGCGCACCGCCTGACGCATCGCGACCCGCGTCCCCACCAGCACGCAGACCCGCTCCGCCCGCGCGATCGCGGTGTAAAGCAGGTTCCGGCGGAGCATCAGGTAGTGGCTCTGATGAATCGGCACGATCACCGCCGGATACTGACTGCCCTGGCTCTTGTGAATTGATATCGCGTAGGCGAGACCAACTTCGTCAAGCTCGGCCAGATCGTACTCGGCGTGGCCTTCGTCGAAATTTACTCCGACCCGTCCGCGCTGCGTATCGATCGCGGCGATTCGGCCGATCGCACCGTTGAAAATCAGTTTGTCGTAGTTGTTGCGCAACTGGATAACGCGATCGCCCTCGCGAAAGCGCCGCTCGCCCGCGCGCAATTCTCGTCCTCTAGGATTCAGCAGTTCCTGCAATTCACGATTCAGCGCCTGTGCGCCGAGCGGTCCACGATTCATCGGGGTGAGCACCTGAATTTCGCGCGGATCGTTGATTCCGAACCGGCCGACCAGCCGGGTGGAGACCAATTGCTTGATCGTGGCGACCACATCTTCGGGCGAATTGCGTTCGAAGAAAAAAAAGTCGCCATCTGCGCCGTTGGACGTGTCGGGCATCTCGCCATGGTTTATCCGATGGGCGTTGGCGACGATCAGACTGGCCGCCGCCTGGCGATGGACCTCGCGCAGCTCGGCGACCGGCACGAGTCCGGAGGCGATGACGTCGCGCAGCACGCTGCCCGGCCCGACCGACGGCAATTGATCGCGATCGCCAACGAGCAACAGCGCCGCCGACGGAAGCAACGCCTCGGTCACGCTCGCCGCGAGTTCGATATCCATCATCGAGGCTTCGTCGATCACCAGATAGTTGGCGCGCAGTGGGAATTTCTCGGAGCGCAGGAAATCTCCCGTCTCCGGCGAGTATTCGAGCAGCCGATGGATCGTCTTGGCCTCGCGTCCGGTCGCTTCGGCAAGCCGCCGCGCAGCCCGTCCGGTCGGCGCCGCGAGAGTCGGCTTGAGGCCGGCCGCATCGAGGACGTTCAGCAGCGCCCGCAGCAGTGTGGTTTTGCCGGTTCCGGGACCGCCGGTGATCACGGCGACCTTGGCGCGCAGCGCGATTTGTAGCGCGCGGTTCTGCTCGGCGGACAGCGTGACGCCGCCGGATTGTTTCGCCGCCGCGATCGCTTTTTCCGCCGCCGTCTGGCTCATCGCACGTCCGCCGACCAGCATCCGGATGTGTTCGACAACGGTGGTCTCGGCGTCGTACAGGCGTTTCAGATAGACGGCCTCGCCGTCGCCGACGCGGGCCGAGACGATCTCGCCCTCGGAGGCGAGTTCGTCCACGGCGCGGCGCGCCAAGTCGGAATCCAGTTCTAGTCCGCTGGTGAATTGCAGTTCGAGATATTCGAACGGCGCGAAGACGTGTCCGTCCTCGGCCATCCGCTCGAGCAGATGGATAATCGCGGCGCGCGCCCGCTGAATCGAGTTGCGCGGGATGCCGAGCTTTTCGGCGATCGCGTCGGCGGTGCGAAAGCCGATGCCGGGGATGGTCCGCGCCAGAAGATAAGGATCGTCGCGGACCGCCTGAAGCGATTCGCGGCCGTACTTTTCGTGGATGCGGCGGGCATGGGAGGCGCCGATTCCATGACCGCGCAGAAAGACGGTCAGCTCGCGCAGCCCGGTCGCGTCGCGCCATGCGACCGCGATCCGCTGTGCGACCGCGCGGGGCAGTCCGCGGACCTCATGGAGCCGCTCCGGGGCGCCGTCGAGCACGCCGGGCAGCTCCTCGCCAAATCGTTCGACAATCCGGCGCGCGAGGGCCGGGCCGACGCCTTTGATTTCCGAGGCGAGATAGCGTTCCAGCGCGTTAACGCCGGCCGGGCGAACCGTTTCGAAATCTTCAACGCGAAATTGCTCGCCATAGCGCGGATGGCGCTCAAAACGGCCGGTTAAGCGTAACCCCGAGCCGATTTCGATTCCGTCCAGACTTCCGACCGCCGTGATTCGCTGGCGCAATCCGTCGTCGCCGGTGCGCTCGATGACCGCGACGGCGTAGCCGGTCGCTTCGTTCACATAAAGGAGCTGGTCGAGCGTGCCTTCGATTTGCTCGGGATGGTCTTTGGCGTCGTCCACTAAAGGTCAGAATGCGTGATGCGGCGGCGAAAGCAAACCGGCCGCATCGAGGTTAATGCACAACCACTTTACTTAAGTGTTGCTAATTTTTGACCGCCAGCCATGCACAATTAGTTTATGATTTTCGATTTGCTTCCATTTCGCACATCGCGAAGAGGGAGAATGAGGCAAATCAAAAAAGATCAATAAAATTGAGCAATTGTCGATGGCACGGACCATGCTTAAGTTACCGCCATGAGCAGGGAGGCTCTGAACATGGTGACTCCAAGTATTGCGACGCTAGTGGTCTCTGGTGCTCTGCTGGTAATCGCTCTGGCGGCAGATTGGTATCTGTGGGGCCGGGCGTATGCGGCTGACCACCGGACGCCGCGTCCGGTCCGTCCGATCGGAGGCGCGGAACTTTTGGACCGCTTCCTCGGACGCGCGGTCGCGACCAATCAGGCGGTGCTGCCGGCCGAGATTATCGAATCGGCTAACGCGGCTACCGCGAAGGCTCAAGCCACGGCCAAGGAGCAGGACCGTCACGGCTTCCGCAACGTTGCGTGATCGATCATGTGTCCGGCGGTTCACGAAATTAGCGCCAACTCCGGCATAACCCGAATCGCAGCGATTCCGAGCGGCCCGGCGCCATTACAAGACGCCCGGGCCGTTCGGGCGCATTGTGGCTTGGCGATTCGGCTTCACGCCAGTCTTTAGCCGCTCGTCCGCAGCGCGCTTTCGCCATTTCGCACGAATCGAATTAATCGCCGCGCGGATAGCCGCCGGCTCTAACGCCTCAGCCGCGATCGATGCTAGATCATACGGTTGCGGCGGCGACCGCTCGCGCCCGCGATTTTCGCGAAGCGCGGCCGGCGCGCCATCGATCCACGGACGCGGAGGCTATCCGAATGAACACGCAGAAGCGCGAGGTGCGCAATCCACGGCTCAACCGGGTTTTCGACGATCTGGTCGATACGCTGCGCAATTTTATCCGCAAGCACAACCTGACTTACGAGGAGTATCATCGCGCGATCGCCTTTCTGGTCGAAGCCGGCGAAAAAGGCGAAATTCCCCTGTTGATGGACGTGTTTTTGGAAGTTACCGTCGACGACGTGGACCATCGCGGATGGGCCGGCACGGAAACCACAGTCGAGGGGCCATATTACGTCCCGAACGCGCCCGAGATGGCTTCGCCGGCCGTCGTGCCGCATCGAGCGAACGAACCGGGCGAGCCGCTGATTTTCTCCGGCACGATTCGCTCGAGCGACGGCGCTCCGTTGGCCGGCGCGGTAATCGATTTCTGGCAATCCGACGCCGAAGGCCGCTATTCGCATTTCAATATTCCCGAGGCCGACGCGCCATTTAATCTGCGGGCGCGGGTTAAAGCGGATCAAAACGGACGCTACGAGCTGCAAACCTGGGTTCCGGCCGCTTACGAAATTCCCAAAGCCGGACCGACCGGCGCGCTGATCAAGGCCTTGGGCGGCCATCCGTGGCGCCCGGCGCATCTGCACGTTCGCTTGACCCATCCAGGATACGCGACGCTGACCACGCAGGTTTTCTTGAAGGACGATCCGTGGATCGAATCGGACGTCGTCGGGGCGGTGAAACCGTCGCTGATTCGCGGCACGACCCGGACGATCGATCCGGCGGAAATCAAGCGGCGCGGATTTGCCGGACCATTCCATACGCTGGAATACGATTTCGCGCTGCCGCGGCGGTTGGCCAAGGCGGCCTGAGACGCTTCGGGAGCGGCTGTGGCGTGTCTCCTGACGGGCCCGACACGGCCGCAACGCCGGCATGATTCGCAGCGGCGCGGTTTGATTGGTTGGCGGGTTTGGATGAACGATATGGGGCTTCGATTCGGGGTCGGCGGCGGGTTGCGCCGTGCTTCGGTTGTTGGATTTACGGTGATTCTGGCGGCTTTTTCGGGATGCGGCTTGATCGGGCATAAGCCCGTCCCGGACACCATCATGATCGAGTCTGAGCCGCCCGGCGCGATCGCGGTCGCGATGGGCCAGACGATGATCACGCCGGCGACGATCAGGGTTCCCGCCGACCAGCCGCTTTCCGTATGCGTATCAGCGCCCGGATTTGCAGCACAAACCGTTTACGACGACACGATGGCGCATTGGAAGTATCGGCACGACTGTTATCCGGGCGAGGAGGATTGCACCAGCACCGGGGAGGTCGTGCCGACGACTACACATGTCTTGAGTGGCGTAAACGTCAAACTCCATCGATGTCCCGAGGGCGCCGGGGCCTGCCCGCAATGTCCCTGACCGTCCCCGCATGTACGGTGTTTGACCAGATTCTTTGAACGGTGCGTTCGGCGTCCCGTCGCCGCATTTCGCGTTTGGCATGCGCTGGCGACTGTGCGACGCTGAGCGCCGGTTTCTGGTGAAGAAAATGCGGCGCGGGATTTTTCGATTTTCGATCTGGCGCCAGGCGCCGAAGCGATTTTATCTGGATGGGGGCACTTGAATGGCCAGCAATTCACAGGAAGCGGGAGTCCAGTTCCGGGCCAGAGGCCGGATGGCGATCAACACGATTTGGGACTTCATCACGCGCCCGGTCGCCAAAACAATCGACGATGTTCCATGGTGCGCTGAAGCCATCTCGCCCGAATGGCTGACCGCGGTCCTGTGCGGCGGCGTCAAAGATGCGCAAGTGGTCGCGGTGGAGATTCGCGGCGGCGACCAGGGTTCGAGCGTCCGCCGGCAACTCAAGGCGGAATACAATCAAAAGGGCAGGGACGCGGGCTTGCCCGAAAACTTGTTCTGCAAGACGACGCCCACCGTCCTGACCCGGCTCGCGACCGGCCTATCCGCCGCGGGCGAGGCGCGTTTCTACCGCCAGATGCGTCCAGAGCTGAAGATCGAGGCGCCGATTTGCTATCACTCCGGATGGGATCGGAAAACCGGCCGCTCGGTCCATCTATTCGACGATCTGATTACCAACAAGGCCGCGAAATTCTGCCGATGGCATTCGACTATTTCACGTCCGCAGGCCGAACAGATAATCGACACGCTGGCCGAAGTGCACGGCCAGTATTACGGAACTCCGCGCTTCAAGACGGACTTGAAATGGATACTCACTTTCGAGGATTTCTTCCGCGCGGGCGAAAGAGTGGGGCTGCATCAATGCCACGAGCAGGCGATGGTCAAGGCCGAAGCGGTAATTCCGGCGGACATCACGCGCCGCCGCGCCGAAATCTGGCCGGCGACGATGAAAGCGCTGGCGGTGCATAACAAGGCGACGCCCACGCTGATTCATTCCGACGTGCATCTGGGCAACTGGTACGTGACCGACGAGGGCCGAATGGGCCTGTGCGACTGGCAATGTATCGGCACGGGGCATTGGGCGCGCGACGTTTCATACGCGCTGTCGGCCACGGTCGCGATCGAAGATCGGCGCGCGTGGGAACGCGATCTGCTCGCACGCTATCTGGAACGGATGCGGGAAAAGTGCGGACTGAATATCTCTTTCGGCGAGGCCTGGGATTTGTACCGGCAACAGACGTTTTTGGCGCTGATGATGTGGACGCCGACGCTGGTGCATACGCGCACCACGCCCGATATGCAGCCGGAGGAGATGTCGCTCGAGATGATCAAGCGGATTACGGCGGCGATGTCGGATCTGGAGAGCCTCGACAGCTTTTCCTAGTGCGGCGAGCGCGGCACAAATGCGTTTTGAGCAGGCGATTTGAATAATCATGAACGACAAAATCACGGTCGGAATCGAGCCGCCTCAGGAAGTCTCGCTGGATAAGTGGGGCAAGCGGCTGATGGAGAACATCCTGCTTGCGGCGGCGGAAGCGGTGGGCGAACGCAAGGAGGTTGCGGATTCGGTCGAAGTGACGCTGACCTTCCGCCTGAAACCGGATATCGCGCGGGACGAGCTGCAAGTGAGCGTGGATTTCGAGCGCGATCCGACGCTGATTACCTATCTGCCACGATAAATATATTACGCTATTTCGCCTCGCCGTTCTTCTTCCGTCATGCCCGGACTTGATCCGGGCATCCACGCCGATGGCGTGGCCGCGAAGGGATGGATTCGCGGGTCAGGCCCGCGAATGACGGAATGGGGGGTAGTGTCCTAATTTGGGTAAGAATATACTTGACAACTCCATGCGAAGTGGTCAAGCTGGGTCATGCGACAGGCCGGATTCCGACGATGACCCTCCCTTACGAGCGGGTGACTCCCGGCACAAGGGGGGTCTATGATGGGCCACTCTTTGGAGGGGCGGGTAAATCTCGCCAAATATCGGATGATTGATAGGCTTCTTATCAGCAACTTTCGCTGCTTTGAATCGCTAGACCTAACTGGTTTCTCGCGGATCAACGTCGTCGTGGGCCAGAACTCAGCAGGAAAAACGGCCTTATTGGAGGCATTGTTTTTTGCCGCAGGCGGAAACCCCGACCTTTTACTTCGCATGCGCGCCTTTCGTGGAATCGTAGAGGGGGTTCTTCAAGTCTCTAGGGATCGGGCAGGATATGAATCCCTTTGGCGGGAAATGTTCTATGGTCTCAATGCTAACTCGATCGTATCCGCCAAAATCGTGGGTTCTGTCGGACAAACGCGCGAAATCAAAATGAGCTATGCAAAGACAGAAGCCGTCGCGTCGTTCAATCTTAACACTTCCGAGGCCAGCGGAATTGCGCCGCTTGTCTTTGAAGGAATCGATTCGTCGGGAAAGAAGTTTCTTTATCATGCCGAAATGACTGATAAAGGAATTTCCTTCGACTCAAGCGTAGGAAATGTCGCCGCTTCGTTTTTCTCGGGTATGCGCCCTCCGCACCGTGAAACCTCAGAGCGGTTCTCCATACTAAGCCGTCGTCAACAAGTGACTAAGCTGATTACTACCGTTAATGAGCGATTTCCCTTTATTGAAGATTTGTCGCTCGAAATAGTGGGCGGTCAGACCATGATATACGCCAAGGTAAAGGAGCTTTCTGAGAAAATCCCAATAGGTCTTGTATCTGGTGGGATTGAAAAATTCCTTAATGTTCTTTTAGGTATCGCCTCGAACCCAAAGGGCATTGTCTTGATCGATGAAATAGACGGCTGCGTACATCACAGTAAAATATCAGGGGTGTGGGAAGCTTTGCGTGATTTCGCGGAGACCTACGAAACTCAAGTATTTATTACAACACATAGTTCCGATTGGCTTACCTCACTCAATCGGATTCTAGCAAAGGGCGAACAGCAATTCAGTCTGTTGCGGGTAGAAACCAATAATGACCGAAAACACATAGTACGAGTGTTCCCTGGTGACACATTGGCGGATGCCCTACAGCAAGATATGGAAATTCGCTAATTATATGAGGGCCGAAGTAACTCAACCCTACATACTACTGTGCGAGGGATTACAGGATAAGGTATTTTTTGAGGCTCTTTTTCAGAACCGTGGAATAAGTGATTTTCTCGTTGAGTGTCCTGAGGATGGCGAGGAGGGAAGGGGCGTTGATTCTTATCCGGCTTATTTTAATGGTTTGAAACTCCGCACTCGACCGAACCTCAAGGGGCTCATTATTACAAGGGACGCGGATGACGATGCTGCATTGTCTTTTGCGAAGACCGTGAAGGGTTTGGCGGACAAGGGATATAAAACGCCGGCCGCCCAGTTAGACATTGTACCCGTAACGAGTTCGCCGAATGATTTCGCAATAACTGTGTTTACTATCCCAATCGGACAAAAAGACGGTTGTCTAGAAACTCTTTTGTGGCCCGCCGCCGCAAATATATGGAGCCATCTCGTCCCCTGCGTTGACGCTTTTTATAGTTGCCTTCGCCCAACTAACACCTCTCGCAACACGGAATCACGAATACGCTGGCGAACGATTTTCGCCGGAGCTTACCCTAAAAACCCACATATGTCCCTGTCTCGTATTTGGGAGCAAGCAGCCACCACCCTGCCTTTAGACGATTCAAATTTTGATGGACTAATAGACACTATCAAGGCGTTTTGTGCGCGAACATGAAGGCTCATTTATGAAACCTGACCAACCCACAGAATACGAGGAATTTACGAAGTTAGTAGATCGTGTGCTTAGAGTTCCGCGCAACGAGATGCTGCGGCGCGAGAAGCAATACCAAGAACAAGTTGCGCAGAACCCCAAGCGACGCGGGCCAAAACGGAAGGTCAAGCCTTCCGCCGTCGCCCGCGAATCAGGCGATAAGGATTAGAAGCAGTCTCATAAATGGTTTGGTCGAGGTTATTGGGGTATTCTGAGCCGTGGGCGGACGACCCGAGGCGGAGGTGGAAGTGGGGTGGAGCTTGCCGAGGAACAGTGGGAGGTGGTGCGGG
>JAJZAI010000004.1 GCA_021799495.1 Deltaproteobacteria bacterium | reverse complement strand
CAGGCGGCTATATCGTCAATCGCGACCTGAAATTCGCGATGCCGCTGTCGTGTTTGATCATGGTCGCGCTCGGGATGGCGCTCAGCCTCGATCCTTTGCCGCGCAGCTCCATTCTTGGCCGCAGCTTCGGCCTCGCGATCGGCATCGGTTTCGTTTACTGGTTCGCGCTGGGCCTGACTTCGTCGCTTGGCGAATCGGGTTCGATTCCGGCGTGGATGGCGGCGTGGACGCCCAATGCGATATTTTCCATTCTCGCGTTATCGATCTTCCTGTTCGGCGAAGAGCGCTGACGATCCAGGCGCCGCCACTTGAGTGGACGTGGCCGGCGCGACATGCTCAGGGTAGCGCGGAGAGACGGTCTTGCCGCCGCCCAAGGGGAGTTGCGCGATGCCGGAGTTGTCGATTGCGCCGCTTTACGATGATCGCGTCTCGGAGTTTCTCAAACTCGCGCGCGTCGGCCATCTGGCGACCGCCGGCGGCGATGCGAACCCGCACAACGTTCCGCTCTGTTTCTGGTTCGATGGCGCAGGCCATTTCTATTTCGTAATCGATCAGAAACCCAAGCGGCGCGCCGGACTTAAATTGAAGCGGATGCGCAATATCGCCGCAAATTCCAGGGTCGCCCTGCTCATCGATCATTACGAAGAGGACTGGTCTTACCTAGCTTACGTCCTTGTGCACGGCGCGGCGCGGATGGTCGATGACGCCAACGAATACATGCTCGCGCTGCGCAATCTCCGCGACAAGTATCCGCAGTATCGCGCGATGACGCTCAGTCTCGCGAACAACCCAATGGTCCGCATCGACGCCGAGCGCGTTCACGTATGGGGCGAACGGTTCGCGCCGCCGCCCGCCAAACCGGCCTGACCGAACGGCCTGTGGAAGAACCAACCACCGATGACTCGCGTCGCGCAGATCGCCGAAGCTCTTCGCAAATCCGGACTCGACGGATGGCTGTTCTACGACTTCCGGCTCAGCGATCCGCTCGCCTATCGCATCCTCGGCCTGCCGGAGCGCGGCATCACCACCCGCCGCTGGTTCTACTTCATCCCGGCCGAAGGCGAGCCGTGCGCGATCGTCTCCGCGGTCGAGGCGCACCGCCTTGACGCGCTGCCCGCCGCCCGCCGCATTGTCTATCGATCCATCGGCGAAATGACGGCGGCGCTGGCGTCGGTCCTCGGCGCCGCCCGCGCGATCGCCATGAACTATTCGCCGGAGTGCGCGATTCCCTATGTTTCACGCGTCGATGCCGGAACTTTGGAGCTGGTGCGCGCGACGGGCGTTGAAGTGGTCACGGCGGCCGACCTGATTCAGCGCTTCGAGGCCACGCTTACGGCGGCGCAACTCGCCGGCCATCGCCGCGCCGCCGCCGCATTGCGGCTGATCGTCAACGAAACCTTCGCGGAAATCGCAAGGCGCGTGCGCGGCCGGATTCCCTGCACCGAATTTACGATTCAGAAATTCGTGCTCGGACGCATCGCGGCCCATCGCCTGTGCACCGACGAAGCGCCGATCGTCGCGGTCAGCGCCAACGCGGCGAATCCCCATTACAGCCCCGCCGAGGAACGCGACACCCAGATTCGCCGCGGCGATCTGGTGCTGCTCGATCTTTTCGCCAAGGAACTCGGCGAAGACGCGATTTACGGCGATCTTACCTGGATGGGCGCGGTCGGCGACCGCCCCGCCGACGATCACGCGCGCGTCTTCCGCGTCGTCGCCGACGCCCGCGACGCGGCCGTCGCGCTGATCCAGCATCGCGTGGCCGCGGGCGATCCGATCAGCGGCGCCGAAGCCGATCGCGCCGCCCGCGCCGTAATCGAAGCCGCCGGCTTTGGCGACGCATTCATCCATCGGACGGGCCATTCGATCGGCCGCGAGGTCCACGGCGCCGGCGCCAATCTCGACTCGCTCGAAACTCGCGACCACCGCGGCTTGATCGATCGCACCTGCTTCTCGGTGGAACCCGGCGTCTATCTCGCGGGCCGCTTCGGCGTCCGCAGCGAACTCGACATGACGATAGAGGACGGGCGCGCCGAAATCAGCGCCTCGCCCCCGCAGCACGAAATCGTGCCGATTCTGGCCCGCTACGCCTGATCCGCGCCGCCGGTCACTCAATTCACGCGAGCAGCACCGCGACGATCCCGGTCAGAAAAACGCCGTCGAACGTGCCCGCGCCGCCGATCGATGCGACCGGCGCGCCCAAGTCTCCAAGCTTGTTCAGATTGACGAGATCGGCCCCCACCAGCGTGCCGATCACGCCGCTTACGTACGCGACCGCGTCAACGTGCGCGGCGACGTGGAATATGCCCGCAAACGCGATCGCGACCAGCGCGGCCACGATCGGCGGTATCAGCATCGGCGTCGCGATTCCAAGGCCCGGCACCGGCCGCGCGAACCGGTTCACCACCATCGCCACGATCACGGCGCCGAAGATCGCGGGTAAAATCGCCTCGGGCTGGCGCCCCAGCACGTAAATCGAGATCAGCACCGGCACGATCGCGCCGCCCACGTTCACCGCAATCGTCGTGCCTCCGCCCGCGTAACGCATCGGCACGCGATAACGCACGCCGAAACTGTTCACTACTTCGACGTCATGGACCGAACCGGTCTCGATTTTCGTAATCGGGATGTTGATATAGCTGCCGATCAGGCTCACCAGCAGCGCGAGCAGGGCGAGTTCCGGCGGCAAGCCCACCATCTGGAAGGCGTAATGAATCACGCCTATCTCCAGCAGCACGAAAACGAACGCCAGCAGGACAAAAAACAGGATGGCGTACATCGCCAGAAACGGCCCGAAGAACATCGCGCGCAGCATAGCACGCGGGCGCGCGGAATCTATCGGCCGCCGCCTGTTGAACGGCGCGATTCCCCGGCTATGATTGCGCCATCATGATTGCGGGTGTCCGATGAATCCGAACGAACGCGACGAACTCCTCCAGTTGCTGGCGCGCGAATCCTATTTCGAACGCGAACTGACGCTCGCTTCCGGCCGCGCCTCGAACTACTACATCGATTGCAAGCGCACGCTCTATCTGCCGCGCGGCGCCCATCTCGCGGGCGAACTGATGCTCGAACTGGTGCGCGCGGAGCGAATCGGACAAATCGGCGGGATGGCCGCCGGAGCGCTGCCCGTGACCGACGCGATCGTCGCCGCCGCGTGGCGCCACGGCTACGACCTCACCGGCTTCTTCGTGCGCAAAGAGCTGAAGGCGCACGGCCTGCAACAGCAAATCGAGGGCGCCTTCCGCAAAGATCGCGCGACCGGCGTCATCGACGATACCATCACCACCGGCGGTTCCAGCCTGCAGGCGGTCGCGGCGATGCGCGCCGCCGGCGCCGCCGTCACGCACGCTTTCGCGCTCGTCGAACGCGGCGAAGGCGCCGCACAAGCCTTCGCCGGCGCCGGCCTTGCCTATCGCTACCTCTTCACCGCCGAACAGGTGCGCGCCGCCGCCCGTCACGGCCGTTCCGGATCGGCATGACCGCGACGGCGATCAGCGGGCGCACGCGGCTCTGCGCCGTTTACGGCGATCCGGTCGAACATTCGCTGTCGCCCGCGATGCATAACGCGGCATACGCCGCGCTCGGCCTCGATTGCGCGTACGCCGCGTTTCACGTCGCGCCCGAGCGGCTGCGCGAGGCGATTCGCGCGATTCCGGCGCTCGGCATGCTCGGCGTGAACCTGACCGTGCCGCACAAGGAACGCGCGCTCCGGATGATGGCCCATCTGAGCGACGAGGCGCGCCTGCTCGCCGCCGTCAATTGCGTGATCAATCGCGCGGGCGAGCTGCATGGCGACAACACCGACGCGCGCGGACTCGAAGCCGACCTGCGCGAAAACCGCGTCGATTTGAACGACCGCACGGCGATTATCGTTGGCGCGGGCGGCGCGGCGCCGTCGGCCGTCCTCGCCTGCATCCGGATGGGTGCCGCGCGCATCGTGATCTGCAATCGCACGGTCGATCGCGCAAATCGCCTCGCGCGGCGTTTCGCGCGCCACGTCGCCCGCCGCGGCGGCGGCCCTCCGCGCGAAACCATCGAAGCGCGCGGCCTCTCCGCGCTAACCGATTCCGCGACCATCGGCGCGGCGGCGCTTATCGTCAACGCCACCCCGATGGGCCTCAAGACCGGCGGCTTCGCGCCGCTCGCGTATGCGGCGACGGCCGCCGCCTGCATGTTCTACGACATGGTCTATGCCCGCGAACCGACGCCCTTTCTGGCGCCCGCGCTCGCGCTCGGCCGCCGCGCGCTCGACGGCGCGGGGATGCTTGCGAATCAGGGCGAACTCGCCTTCGAACTGTTCAACGGAGTAAAACCGCCGGCGGGCCTGATGCGCCGCACGCTGATGGAACGCCTGGGACGAACCTGAGCGACAATCAGCGGCCGCGCTGGAATCCGGTCGCGCTACGGAGAGCCAGCAGCCGGCAAGCCGGTTTGCTCGCCGCATCGCTGGCCCTCGCCGCCACGCCCGGGAGCGCGCGCCGCGCTCTTGCGGCTGCCGCACGCGCTCCCGCCGGCTTCAGCGCAACCTGCTCAACCCGCGCTGACCTCGATTCGCCGCGGCCGCGCATGTTCACGCTTGGGCAATTCGACTTCGAGCACGCCATTGCGCATCCGCGCCTTGATCCGCGCCTCGTCGATATCCTCGTTGAGTTCGAACTGGCGGAAATAGTTGCCGATGTTGTATTCGGTATAAAGCGGCGAGAGCTTGTCGTACGCTGCCGGCGAAACCTTGCCGGCGATCGTAAGCACGCCGTCATTGAGCGAGACCTCGGCGTCTTTTTCCGAAACGCCCGGCATATCCGCCCACAGCTTAAGCTCGTTCTCGTTTTCCCGAATATCGACGGCGGGCACGAAATAACGGCCCGGCCGCGTCTTTTCCGCGCCCTGAACTTCCTGTTTTTCGCGCGTGGCGATTTCCTGCTCCGGCGTCATGACGACTCCCTCCTTTGCGCATTCCCTGCGGCTTCAGGCGGTTTCGACCGCGATCTGCCGCGGCTTCGCTTCCGGCGACTTCGGAATCTTCACGGTCAGCACGCCCGACTCGAACCGCGCCGTGGCCTTTTCGAGATCCAGCCCCTCGGACAATTGGATGGACCGCGAGAACTCGCCGAATTCGCGCTCCCGCCGATGGAACGCGCCAGGCGCCTTCTCCTCCTCGCGCGCGCGGTTTCCAGTGAGCGTAAGCGTATTCCGCTGCGCGACCAGGTTGACGCTCGCAGGCTCCACGCCCGGCAATTCGGCCATAATCGCCAGGCCTTCGCCGTCATCGAAAATATTGATTGGCGGATAGGCTCCGTAACCCGAAAGACCCAGATTGTAAGCGGGATTGCGCAACACCCGGCCGAGCTCCTCCTGCAACGCCAGCATGCTGCCGACCGGATCGAACTGTTCCCAACGAATCAGCGCCATCGCAAGCCTCCTGTTCGAGAGATTTTCGAGCGGCCGCTCTAAGCGGAAATTAATCACGCTCGCCGCCGCGTCAAGGCCGGCGAATGCGAAAAACGCCTGTGCGCGTACGATTTATTTATTTCAGCAAAAATGAAAACGGCGCGCCCGACGGGCGCGCCGCAAATCCGGCGTGAATCATTCGTCCGGCGCCGCGCGGTCAGCCGAACATCTCTTTCAGCTTGTCGACGAACCCCTTGGCCATCGGATGATTCACGTCCTCGCCCGAGGCCTTGGCGAACTCTTCAAGCAATTCGCGCTGGCGGCCGCTCAGGCGGCGCGGCGTTTCCACCACGATACGCACCAGATGGTCGCCGCGGCCGTAGCCATGCAAATCGACGAAGCCTTTGCCCTTGAGGCGGAACACCTTGCCCGATTGCGTTCCGGCGGGAATTTTCAGCTTGATTTTGCCGTCCAGCGTCGGCACTTCGATTTCCGAACCGAGCGCCGCCTGCGGAAAGCTGATCGGCGCCTCGATTACCACGTCGTTGTCCTGACGGACGAACAGCGGATGTTCCTTCACGTGCACAACGACGTAAAGATCGCCGCTCGGGCCGCCGCCGAAGCCCGCTTCGCCTTCGTTGCGCAGCTTCAGGCGCGAGCCGTTGTCCACGCCCGGCGGAATCCGCACCGACAGCGACACCGCCTTGCGCACCCGCCCCTGCCCCTGACATTTCGTGCAAGGGTCGGCGATTATCGTTCCTTCGCCGCGGCATTGTCCGCAAGTCGTCGCGATCGAAAAAAAGCCCTGCTGCGTGCGCACCTGGCCGGCGCCGCGGCAGTTCGGACAGGTCTTGACGCCCTCGCCCCCGCCGCGCGCGCGCGTGCCGTTGCAGGCGTCGCATACCGTGAGCCGCTGGAATTTGATTACCTTTTCGGCGCCGCGCGCGGCCTCCTCGAACTCCACTTCTAGGTCGTAGCGCAGGTCGTCGCCGCGGCGGCTGCGCGAGCGCGAACGGCCCCGTCCGGCGCCAAAGAAATCGCCGAAAATATCCGAGAAGACTTCCTCGAAGCCCTGCGTGAAATCGAAGCCCCCGAATCCGCCGGGGCCTTGCTGGCCCTGAAAAGCCGCATGGCCGAAGCGATCGTATTGCGCGCGTTTCTCGGGATCGGAAAGGACTTGATACGCTTCGTTGACTTCCTTGAAGCGCTCCTCGGACTGTTTGTCGCCGGGATTGCGATCCGGATGGAACTGGACGGCAAGCCTGCGATAGGCCTTTTTGATTTCGTCCTCGGCGGCGCCCCGCCCAAGCCCCAGAACTTCGTAATAGTCGCGCTTCTTCGCGGCCGCCATCGCGCAGCTATCCTAATAAACTTCGGCGCGGGAAGTAAGACTCCTCGCGCCAAAGCCGGTTTTTGATCCGCGCCGAGCCCGGCCCGTGCGACTCATTTCACTTCCTTGAAGTCCGCGTCAACCACGTCTTCCTTCTTTTCCGCGCCCGCATCGCCGCCGCCCGCCGCGTCGTGACCGTCCGCCGCGCCGTCGGCGCCGGCGGCCTGCGCGCCTTGCTGCCGGGTCTTGCTGTACATCGCCTCGGCCAGCTTGTGCGTCGCGCTCTGCAGCGTTTCGGCCGCGTGATTCAATTCGTCGGCGTCCTTGGAATCGAGCTTGCCCTTGGCCGCCGCGATCGCCTCTTCCACCGTCTTGCGCGACGCTTCGTCCAATTGCGCGCCATGCTCCGCCAGCGTCTTCTCGGTCGTATAGACCAGGCTGTCCAGCTTGTTGTGCGCCTCCGCCACCTCGCGCCGCTGCTTGTCGTCGGCCGCGTGCTGTTCGGCCTCGCGCACCATCCGCTTGATCTCCTCCTCGTTCAATCCTGAAGAGGCGGTGATCCGGATCGACTGCTCCTTGTTGGTGCCGAGATCCTTCGCATGGACGTTGACGATGCCGTTGGCGTCGATATCGAAAGTCACTTCGACTTGCGGCAATCCGCGCGGCGCCGGCGGAATTCCAATCAGATCGAATTGGCCAAGCAGCTTGTTGTCCGCCGCCATTTCGCGCTCGCCCTGAAAGACCCGGATCGTCACCGCCGTCTGATTGTCCTGCGCGGTCGAAAAGACCTGGCTCTTGCGCGTCGGGATCGTCGTGTTCTTTTCGATCAGCTTGGTGAACACGCCGCCCAGCGTCTCGATTCCGAGCGAAAGCGGGGTGACGTCGAGCAGCAGCACGTCCTTGACTTCGCCCTTGAGCACTCCCGCCTGAATCGCAGCGCCGATCGCGACCACTTCGTCCGGATTGACGCCCTTATGACCCTCGCGGCCAAATAGCTTCTTGACCCGCTCCTGCACCGCCGGCATCCGCGTCATGCCGCCCACCAGCACGACCTCGTTGATCTCGCTGGCGCGCAAGCCCGCGTCTTTAAGCGCCGTCAGGCAGGGCGCGTCGAGCCGCTCGAGCAGGTCGGCGCAAAGCGCTTCCAGCTTGGCCCGCGTCAGCTTCATGTTGAGATGCTTGGGTCCGGACTGGTCCGCCGTGATAAACGGCAGGTTGATGTCCGTTTCCATCACGGTGGAAAGCTCGCACTTGGCTTTTTCCGCCGCTTCCTTCAGGCGCTGCAGCGCCATCCGATCCTTGCGCAGATCGATTCCCTGATCCTTGCGGAACTCGTCGGCCAGATAGTCGATCACCCGCTGATCGAAGTCCTCGCCGCCCAGGAAGGTGTCGCCGTTGGTCGCCTTGACCTCGAAAACCCCTTCGCCCAGCTCAAGGATCGAAATATCGAAGGTGCCGCCGCCAAGGTCGAAGACGGCGATCTTTTCGTCCTTCTTTTTGTCCAGGCCGTATGCCAGCGACGCGGCCGTCGGCTCGTTGATGATCCGCAGCACGTTCAGACCGGCGATCCGCCCGGCGTCCTTGGTCGCCTGGCGCTGGCTGTCGTTGAAGTACGCCGGGACGGTGATGACCGCCTCGGTCACTTTTTCGCCGAGATAATCCTCGGCCGTCTGCTTCATCTTTTGCAGGACAAAGGCCGAGATCTCCGCCGGGCTGTAGCGCTTGTCGCGGATTTCGACCCACGCCGCGCCGTCCTCGTTCTTGATAACCTTGTAGGGCAGAACCTTGGTCGCGCGCTGCACCTCCGGATCGTCGTAACGACGGCCCATCAGGCGCTTGATCGCGAAGATCGTGTTGCTGGGATTGGTAATCGCCTGCCGTTTGGCGATTTGCCCAACGAGGCGTTCATTTGAATCGGTAAAGGCGACGACCGACGGCGTGGTGCGCGCGCCCTCGGAGTTGGCGATAACCACCGGATCGCCGCCCTCCATGATCGCGACGCAACTGTTGGTCGTTCCCAGGTCAATTCCAATTACTTTAGCCATTTCTTAAAGACCCTCGATCAAATCGATAATCACGTTTTGGCGCATTTCAATGGATCGCGCCGCCGTTATTTTCGCCGTCTTGCGGCGAACCGCCTTCCGGCCGCCGCGCGACCGTCACCCGCGCCGGCCGCAGCATCCGGTCGCCGATCTGATATCCGCGATGATGCTCGCTGATAACCGTGTTGGGCGGATGCGCCTCGGTCGGCGTCTGGTCGACCGCTTCATGCAACTGCGGATCGAAAGGCTGGCCGACGGCGTTGATCTGCGTCACGCCATGCCCCTTCATAAAATCCAGCATCGCCCGCAGCACCATCTCGATGCCGGCGGCGATGGATTGGCTGTCGCCCGACGACGTGCGCGCCGCCTCGACCGCGCGTTCCAGATTGTCTGCGACCGGCAACAGATCGCGCAGGAAATTCTCGCGCTGAATACGAATCGAATCCTCGCTCTGCTGGCGGATTCGCTTGCGCGCGTTTTCGGCATCGGCAAGCACGCGCAAATATTTGTCTTTCAGCTCGGAGATTTCTTTTTCCTTATCGGCCAGAGCCGCGGTAAGGCGTTCGACTTCGCCGGCGACGCCCTGCGCCGCCTCCGCCGATCCATCCTCGTGCCGTTCCTGCTCCACAGATTTCGAATGTTTATGCATTGGCGAAGAATCCATCCGCAAAGAAATTAAGCATCATCCGTCGCGCCGCCAAGGGGCGTCGCGGCAATTTCGCCAAATCGACGCCCGAACCCGCACGCTTCGGCGATTAAACCGCCGTAGCGATCGCAAGCACGCCGATTCGGCCGCCTAGCGGCGCCGCTTGGAGTGCTCCGGCGGCAACGACGTGCAATCGAAACTGTTGCCTTCGTTCGTGTAATGACAGGTCCCCGGCGGAACTTTGAGCTTGATTAGCGTATAGATGCTACCGGGAGTCGAATATGCGCAACTGAGCGTGCAGGTGCCATTGGAGCAACTATACGACGCCTCGGCGAAATGGAGCACAGCTTCGCTGTATGGAACATTTTCCCATGGATAGGGCGGCTCGACCGCCTTGACATGCAGCGCCTGCGGACAGTTCAGCCGGATCGCGTGCGCCGTTCCAGAACCTACCAAGGCCGCCGCCAAAGCGGCGACGGTCGCAAAAACGATCGTTTTCATGCGGGTTTTCCTCCCCGCCGATGATATACGCGAGTTGCCGGCCGTCCGCCAACAAGGGATTGCGCCTGATAGCGCGCAAGGGCGCCAAGTGGCGCCATTTACCGTACAACGCTGAAATTATCTGCGCCGTCCGCGCCGGAGGGAAATTTGCGCAGTGCGCCTAATCTTCAAGGACGCGCGACAACCGCCGCGCCATGTAATCGACCAGCGGAATCACCCGCTCGTAGTCCATCCTGACCGGGCCGACAATCGCCACGCTCCCGAGCGGCATCACGCCGCTTGCATAGGGCGCCGCGATCACGCTGAACGCCGCGAGCCGGCCGTCGAAATTCTCCGACCCGATCGAGACCATCGTGCGCCGCTCTCCGGTCAGCGTACGTTCGAGCAAATCCAGCAGCGCGGTTTTGTCTTCAAGCGCCCGCAGCAACTCCCGCATCCGCGCCGCACTCGCGAACTCCGGCTGTTCCACGGCCTTGCTGCTGCCCTCGACATAAACCTCAGCGAGATTCCACGGTTGCGCGATCGCGCCGCCCAATATCAACGCAGCGCGGGCAAAACTGTCGTATTTTGCCCGTTCTTCGCCCAAGCGCTCCTCGATCCAGCGCCGCGCCTGTTCGAGCGTGCGGCCACTCAGGGATTCATTCAGGTATGCCGCCATCCGATCGAGTTCGTCCTGCGTATGGTCCGTGTCGGAATCGATCAGCCGATGATGCACGCCGCCGGCCACGGCGACAAAAACCGCCAGCACCGTCCGCTCGCGCATCCGGATAAACGTGACGCGCTCGAGCCGGGCCGCATCGAGGCGCGGGGCCGTCACCAGCGCCGCCTGCCCGGTCATCAGGGCCAGCAGGCGCGAGGTGTCGCGAATGGTCGCGTTCACGTCGCCCGAGGTGACGGAATAATGCAGCTCGATCTGGGTGCGGTCCTGATACGCGATTGGCGGCGGCGGAATCAGTTGGTCGACGTAGTAGCGAAAGGCTTTTTCGGTCGGGACGCGGCCGGCCGACGTATGCGGCTGATGCAGAAATCCGGAATCTTCCAGTTCGCCCATCAGATTCCGCACCATCGCCGCGCGGACGCCCAAAGGATGCCGCGCGGCCAACTGATGCGATCCGATCGGCTCCGCAGTCGCGATAAACTCCTGCAACATCGCCATCAGCAGCGCATGCTGCCGCCGCGTGAGCTCGCTATTTCCTTCGCCGACAGCCATCTTTCGCAGCGCGTCGTCGTCGCGGCGGATCGGTCGGGATTCGAGGATCCGCCACCCTGTTACATTATTGTTACGCGAGCGCGGTCGGGTTCAAGTGCTCGGCCGACCACAGGGCGGCCGAGCATGCGCGAATACCTTACTGTTACGAAGTTTTCCACAGCCTAGCGTTTGCGCATCACGAATTGCGAACGCCGTTTGAAGATCGGCCGGACGGCGCCGGCCGCGACAAATTCGTCCACCGCGCGCGTCACGCCGTCATCCCAGAAGCCCGCATAATGATAGTCGTCGCAGACGATATAGCCGCCCGCCTTGACCTTGGGGAAATAGCCTTCAAGATCGGCCTTTACGTACTCGTAGGAATGATTGCCGTCGATATAGACCCAATCGAGGCTCGCGTCCGCGAAGGTCGCGGCAACCACGCGCGAATCCTCACGATGGACCATCACTTGTCCATTCGCGATTTCTTTCGCGAGGCGCTGGCGCACGAAATCGTAACGCTCGGGCGCTTTCAGGGCGCGCGCCGCTCCCGCCGCGGAAGTGCGGCCGGCGCCGGCGAACTGGCCATATTCGCCGCCTTCGACCATCCATGGGTCGATCAAGTGAAGCGCGCGCGGCCGATTTATCTTCAGGATTTTGGCGGAAAAATCGCCCAAATCGACGCCAATCTCGGCGACGGCGCCGCCGCGCGGCATCCGCGCCAGAATAAACTCGCGCACCTGCTCACGTCCGGGACGCCGTACGGCGAAACGGAGCCGCCACAAAATCGGATGCATCGCCCGAGAAATCTGCCCGGCGCGGGCGCGTTGCGCAAGCGCCGCAATCGTTGCTGTCACGATTTCGACCGGATTGATAATCTCCATGGGCAATGGCGACGACGCGGCGCAAAGCGGCGAAAAAACCCCGGCAGCTTTATATTCCGGCCGTTCCGGAAAGCGCGTCGTGGCTCGAAAGCGACCGCTACGACCGGCGCGCATGGAACGAACTCGGCGCCGGCGCCGACTCGATTCGCGCGCTGGCCGAATCCGGCGAGCGCCTCGCGCCGCACTTCGGAGCGTTGCTGCAGGACCTGTTCCTCGGACTGTTCAAATACAATCTCGTCTGGCTCAAACCCGACGCGGTGCGCCGCAGCGCGATCCTGAATCGAACGATTCTGGAGCATCTGCTGCCCTCGCCCGCCTTCGCGACGCTCAAGGAACGCACGCTGCTCGAAGAAGACAAGGCCGTCCTCGGCGCGATCGTGCTCGGCGAGCAGGCGCTGGAGATGCTGCGCTCCGAAAAATTGATGAATCGGGCGGAAATGCTCGATCTCTGGGACCTCGAGCATCAGGAGCAAGACCTCGAACAGCACGCGGCGACGCTCAAGAACGCGACCGAACTGAAGCCCGAGCCGACGCCCGCGGACGCCACGCCCGAGCAGGCCAAAGACGCCGCCGCGATCGAGAAGAAAATCGCGGACCTGCGCGAAGCCGCCGGGCGCGCCGCCAAAGTCTCGGAAGCGCGAATGAATCAAAAGGCGCGGATGCTCGAAGAGCGGATGCGCCACAGCGATCGCACCGAACTCAAGCGGATGGAGCTGAACGCCGCGCGGCTGGCCGAGGATATCGATCGGGTCGCGCAGGACAGCCACGATTTCAGCCGCGAATTCGGGCAGGGCGGCCGGATGCCGGCGAGCGAGCGCCTGGAGCTGGGCAAACGGCTCGCGCGCAACCGGCGGCTGGGCGAACTGGCCCGGCTGGTCGGACGGCTCAAGCAGGAGGCGCGCGCGCTGCGCCGGCGCACGCTCGATCGCGGCGTGGCCGAAACCTACGACATCGAGCGCGGCGGCGATATCGGCCGGCTGGCGCCGTCGGAGCTGGTCGCGCTGAAGCATCCCGCGCTCGCCCGCGATTTTCGCCGCCGGATGCTCGAAGGCGAATTGCTGCAATACCGGCTGCGCGACGACGAACAGAAAGGCAAAGGTCCGATGTTCGTCTGTATCGACGTAAGCTCGTCGATGCAGGGCGAAAAGGAGCTGTGGGCGAAGGCCGTCAGCCTGACCCTGATGGATATCGCGCGCCGGCAACGCCGCCTGTTCCGCGCCGTGCTCTTCGCGTCGGGAGCGGAAACGCTCAAAGTGCTGGACCTGAATCGCGAGCGACGCTATCAGCCCGAACTGCCGAAGGTGCTGGAAATGGCGGAGTATTTCCCCGGCGGCGGCACCGATTTTCAGGCCCCGCTCGACGCCGCCGTCGCGCTGATCGAGGAGCGCAAGCTCAAGCGCGCCGATATCGTGATTATCACCGACGGCGAATGTTCCGTGGCGCGGGACTGGCTCGTGGAGTTGCGGCGGCGCAAGGACGATCTTCAGTTCTCGATTTATTCGGTGCTGGTCGATTTGGGCTCGAGCGAAACCTCGACCCTTGCGCAGTTCAGCGATCGGGTAACGTCGGTCACGCGGCTGAGCGATCCGAAAACCCGCGAGATCTTCCTGAGCGTCTGAGCCGCGTTGCGGCGCGAAAACGCCGATTCGGGCTTGAAATCCAGCCTAAGCGGGCTTTGCCGCCGCACGCCGCGCCGTTATCATCCATGGCTGATTCGCCAGATGGTCCAATCCGACAATAGCTATGCGGCCCGGCCGCCGCGCCGCGTACTGATTATTTTGCTCGGCGCGATCGGCGATGTCGTCCGTGCGCTGCCGTTGCTCGGACGGATGCGCCGCGGATGGCCCGAAGCGCATATCGCGTGGGCGGTCGAACCAAAATCTCAGCCGGTTCTGGAGCGCCATCCGTGGCTCGACGAGTTGATCGTTTACGAGCGGCGGCGCGCGCCATGGTCGTTCGCGCCATTTCTCGGAAAAATCCGGCGCGGGCGCTTCGACCTCGTGCTCGACCTGCAACGCCATCTGAAGAGCGGCCTGATTTCGCTCGTCTCGCGGGCGCCCGACCGGATCGGCTTCGCCGCGGCGAATACCAAGGAGTGGAACCATCGGTTCTCGACCCGGCGGATCGCGCCGCAGCCGCGGATGCGCCTCAAGCTCGCGCAGTATCAGGCCTTCGCCGACGCGCTTGATCTGCCCGAGACGCCGATCGAATTCGGCCTCCAACTCAGCGGCGACGAAGCCGCGCGCGCGCTGGCGCATCTGGAGGGCCTGCCGCGGCCGCTGCTGGGCGTGATTTTAGGATCGTCATGGCCCAGCCGAATCTATTTTCCCGAAGCGGTCGCGGCGGCGGTCCGCGATTTGGCGGCCGCGAACGGCGCCGCGCCGCTCACGCCGATTTTAATCGGCGGGCCGGAAGACGCCGCGCTGGGCGCGGCGGTGATGCGCGAACTGGACGGGGTGGGCGCGCGCGACCTGACCGGCCGCACGGGATTGCGCGACCTGATAGCGATATTCGGCGAATGCGCCGCGGCGTTCGGGCCGGACTGCGGACCGATGCATATCGCGGCCGCTGCGGGATGCCCGATCGTGTCGCTGTGGGGCTCGACCGCGCCGGAACGATCCGCGCCGTGGGGCAATGCGCATCTGGCGATGCGCGGCGAAATTCCGTGCCATCCGTGCTACCTGCGCGAATGTCCGATCGAGAGGGAATGCATGCGCCGAATCGCGCCGGCCGGCGTCGCCGCGTTGGTCCGGCGGGCGCTGCAGGAACGCCGTCCGCGCGGACCGTCCGGGTTGGCGAAAAACCGCGGCGGCGGAGCGGCGGCCGGCGCGCCCGCCGCCGGCGCGCATCCGGAGCGCTCCTGATGACGCTCAAGGCGGAACGGGAGATCGAGCGGGACGGATGGCGTCTGATCGCGTCCGACGGCAGATTGACCGATGCGATGCGCGAGGCGGTGCTCGAAAAAGCGCTGGCCGCCGCGCGCGGCGAACTCGGCGCACCGCGCCGGCGCTCGCGCCATGCGTCAACCTGGCAGATTCGGATCGGCGGCCCGATCGCGCTCGAAATCTTCGTCAAGATTATCGAACCGGGCGGCGCGCTCGGCTGGATCAAACGACGCTTGCGCGGAGCGCGCGCGGAGCATGTGGCGCGCGTGGTCGGGATGCTGGCGGATTCGGGTTTCGCCGCGCCGCCGATTGTCCTGCGCGGCGCGGAACGCGGCTTCGGACGCGAGATGATCGTCGCGCCGCGCGCCGAAGGCGACGGGCCGCTGCGCACCCTGGCGGCGCTCGGCGCAAGACCGGGCGGGGTCGCGCGCAAGCGGGCGGCGATGCGCGCGCTGGGCGCCGAAATCGCGCGGCTCCATCGATGCGGCTTCATCCACGGCGATCTGACGCCGTTCAATATTTTTATCGTGCCGGCCGAGCCGCCGCGCTTCGTCTTTATAGATCACGAACGCACGCGGCGCGCGGCGCCGTTCGGCAAGCGGCGCCGGATGCTGCGCAACCTCGCGCAGTTGGGCCATTTTGCGATACCCGGCGTGACGGCGACCGATCGGATGCGCGTGCTGAGCGGTTACGCCGCCGGGCTTAAGCGCGCGCGGCGGCGGGCGGCGATGCGGCGGGCGGCGGCGATGGTCGCGCGGAGAATCGCGCGGGACGGAATGACGCGCGTCGCTCCGCTCGGCGCGGGCCGCGCGGATCTGGACGGACAGCAGCGCGGAAACGGTGGCGGCGATGGCTGAGCCAATGGGAATTTCAGTCGTGATTCCGGTATTCAACGAGGTTGCGACGATCGGCCAGGTGATCGAGCGCGTGCTGAAAGCCGGTTTCGACGCCGAAGTAATCGTCGTCGATGACGCTTCGACCGACGGCACGCGGGAATATCTCAAGCAACTGGAGCATCCGAGGGTAAACTGCTTTTTCCATTCGGTGAACCGCGGCAAGGGCGCGGCGCTCAGGCTGGGATTCGCGGCGGCGCGCAAGCGGTTCGTGATCGTGCAGGACGCCGACCTCGAATACGATCCGCGGGATTTCGCGAAGGTATTGGAGCCGCTCGCCGACAATCGCGCCGACATGGTTTTCGGCTCGCGCTTCCTCGGCGGGCCGCATCGCGTGCTCTTTTTCTGGCACTACGTCGGCAATCGTTTTCTGACCCTGATTTCAAACGCTCTCAACAATGTGAATCTGACCGACATGGAGACCGGCATGAAGGCGTTCCGGCGCGACCGCCTGCTCGAACTCAAGCTGAGCGCGGACCGCTTCACCTTCGAGCCAGAAATTACGGCCAAGGCGGCGCGCGCCCGCTGGCGGATTTATGAAGTGCCGATTTCCTACTCCGGCCGAACGTATGACGAGGGCAAGAAAATCGGCTGGCGCGACGCGATCGGCGCGCTCGCGGCGATCCTCTATTACCGGTTCATGGATTGAACGCCGCGAGCGAATACCCCGACGCCGCAAAAACCGCGGCGAACTGGCGCGGCGAAGACGCCGGCGCGCGCGCGTGCGGGCCGGCGCTGCGCATCGCGGGGGTCGATCCGGAACGCGGCTTCGCCGGCGGCGAAACGCAAGTGATGGGCCTGACGGCCGAGTTGCTTCGCGCGGGCCATCGGGCCGAGCTGGTCTGCGATCCGGCCGGCGAGCTGTGGCGGCGCGCCCAGGCGGCGGGAATTCGATGCCATCCGCTGCGCGTGCGCAATTCAATCGACGTGGCGGCGGGTTTGCGGCTCCGCGCATTACTGCGCGCGAACCGCTTCGATGTCGCGCACTTCCATACCGCGCGCGCTCACGCGCTGGCGCCGTTCGCGCGCGGCGCGGCGCGGGCGCTGATCGTGACGCGACGGATGGACTACCGGCCCAACCGGATTTTCGCGCGCTGGCTCTTCAACCGCGCGGTCGATGGGGTCGCGGCGATATCGCCGGGGGTCGCGGATGCGCTGGCGGCGGCTGGGGTTGCGCGCGCGGGGATTGCGATTATTCCGAGCGGCGTGGATTGCGAACGTTTTCGGCCGCCGACCGTGTCGGAACGGCGCGCGGCGCGCGCCCGCTTCGCGCTGGATGAAAGCGACGTGGCGATCGGCGCGATCGGCGCGCTCGAACCCCGCAAAGGCCATCGCGAACTGATCGATGCAATGGCGGCGCTCAAGGCGGCGCATCCGCGCAAATGCCTGATCGCCGGCGACGGCGGCCGGCGCGGCGAACTAGCGGCGCAAATCGATCGGCTTGGCGCCGCACGCATTGCGCGCTTGATCGGACGCATCGAAGACCCGCGCGAGTTGCTGTGGGCGCTGGATATTTTTGCGATGCCGTCGCTGAAAGAGGGCTTGGGCGTCGCGGCGCTCGAGGCGATGGCCTGCGGACTGCCGGTAATCGCCAGCCGGACCGGCGGGCTGGCCGATTTGATCGAAGACGGACGCACGGGAATGCTGGTCGCGCCGGGAGACGCGCGCGCGCTCGCGGCTGGAATCGCGGCGCTGGCCGATGCGCCCGCGCGGCGAGCGGAAATCGGCGCGGTGGCGCGCGCGCGAGCGCATTCGGATTATACGATGACGGCGATGGCGGAGCGGACGCTCGCGCTTTATCGCGAATGCATACGCCGGCGCGCGGCGCGCGGCGCTTGAGGACAAGGCGGGACGCGATGCAAAGCATGACCGGATTCGGACGGGCGCAAATCGAGCGCGGCGGCTATCAGGCCGTGGCCGAGGCGCGCGCGCTCAACCAGAGATTTTTCGAGCTCAAGCTGAGCCTGCCGCGCGGATGGGGCGAGCTCGAAGCCGAGGTGCGCAGGCAGGTACAAGGCGTCGTCAGCCGCGGCCGGGTGGAAGTGTTCATACGTTGCGTGGCGCTGAAGCCCCCGCCCTCGCGGCTTCAGGTCAACGACGAACTGGCGGCCAGCTACGTGGCGGAATTGCGGCGGATGGGCAAGCGGCTCGGACTTGACGGCGGCGTCGGCGTGGAGGCGCTGCTGCAACGTCCGGAGATATTTCACGTGATCGAAGAGGAACGCGACGATCGGGCCGGCGCGGCGCTCGCGATGACCGCGCTGGGCCGGGCGCTGAAGGCGCTGGAGGCCGAACGTATCCGCGAAGGCGCGGCGCTGAAGCGCGATTTCGAAGCGCGGCTGAAAACTATCGCGCAGGCGGCGCCGAAAATCGAGAAGCTGGCCGCGGCGTCGCGGACCGCGATTCGAGCGACGTTCGAAAGCCGCGTCAGGGAGCTGCTCGGCGATTTGCCGGTGAATGAAAAACGGCTTTACGAAGAAGCGTCTTCCGCCGCCCAGCATGGCGATATCAGCGAGGAAATGACGCGGCTCGGGGTTCATCTGAAAGCGCTAAAGACGGCGATCGGACGCAGCGGCCCGATCGGCAAGTCGATCGAATTCCTACTCCAGGAAATAAATCGCGAAGTGAATACGATGGGGTCGAAGTCGCAGAACGCGGCGCTCTCGCAAATTACGATCGAAATCAAGGGCGAAGTCGAAAAGATGCGCGAGCAGGTGCAGAACGTCGAGTAAAGAGGTTCCAGTAAAACGGCATTTGCGCAAACGCGGATGGTTGGTTAGGTTATATGATGAGCTTGGATCGGCGCCGGCGCGGAATAATTTTTATTCTTTCGGCGCCCTCCGGCGCGGGCAAGACCACGATCTCGCGCGCGGCGCTGCAACGAATCGGCGGCCTCGAACCGTCGATTTCGCTGACGACGCGGACGCCGCGCGGAGGCGAAACCGACGGAATCGACTATCGCTTTGTGAGCGACGAGGAATTCAGACGAATTCGCGATGCGGGCGAACTGGCCGAATGGGCGCAGGTTTTCGACGCGCACTACGGCACTCCGCGTGGTCCGCTTGAACGAGCCGTGGCGGAGGGCCGCGACATCCTGCTCGATATCGATATCCAGGGCGCCATTCAGATTCGCCGCTGCTACCCCTCCGACACATCGACAATTTTCGTCCTGCCGCCGAGCTTCAGCGAACTCGAAAAGCGCCTGCGCGGACGCGGCACGGAAGACGAAGCCGCAATCCAGCGCCGGCTCAAGCGCGCGCGCAGCGAAGCGGCGGCGTGGAACGAGTACGACTATCTGATTATCAACGCCAGGCTTGAGGACTCGATCGCGCGGCTCGACGCGATCGTGGCCGCCGAGCGGATGCGCACGGCGCGGCTCGGACCGGAGTTTGAGCCATGGCGGAGCTAGCCGCCGCGACGATCGAGCCGCAAGCCGGTCCGCCGCCCGAACTCGACACGCTGATTCGGCATGTCGAGGCCTACAATCCGCAAGCCGACGCCGCGCTGCTGCGCCGGGCGTACGAGTATTCCGCCCGGATGCATCGCGGGCAGAAACGCCGTTCCGGCGAGCCGTATGTCACCCATCCGCTGAACGTCGCCCTGATTATCGCCGAACTCAGGCTCGACATGCCGTCGATAGTCACCGGCTTGCTGCACGACGTGGTCGAGGACACCGGCGCCTCGCTCGACGAAGTTCAAAGCCTGTTTGGCGGAGAAGTCGCGCGCCTGGTCGACGGAATGACCAAGGTCTCGAAGATCACTTTTTCGAGCCGCGAGGAAAAGCAGGCCGAAAATTTCCGCAAGATGGTGATCGCGATGGCGCACGACATCCGCGTCGTGCTGATCAAGCTCGCCGATCGCCTGCACAATATGCGCACGCTCAACCATCTGCCGCCCGACCGGCAGGAGGAGATTGCGCGCGAGACGCTGGAAATCTACGCTCCGATCGCCCATCGCTTGGGCATCTATTGGCTCAAGTCGGAACTCGAGGATTGCGCCTTCCGCTATCTGAATCCGTCTGCGTACGCGATGCTCAAGACGCAGGTCGCGAAAAAACGCGCCGAGCGCGAAGAATATATCCGCGGCGTGATCGACATTCTCGCGCGGCGGCTGAAGGACGGCGGCGTCACCGCCGAAGTCACCGGCCGGCCGAAACATTTCTACTCGATTCACGCCAAGATGCAGCAGGAGGAGCTTGGCTTCGATCAGATTTACGACCTGGTCGCCTTCCGCATCATCGTGCCGACGCTGCGCGAATGTTACGAAGCGCTCGGCATCATCCACGCCAACTGGAAGCCGATTCCGGGACGCTTCAAGGACTATATCGCGCTGCCCAAGCCCAACATGTACCAGTCGCTGCATACCACCGTGATCGGCCCGCGCGGGCAGCGGATGGAGGTGCAGATCCGCACGCGCGAGATGCACGAGGTCGCGGAGCACGGAATCGCCGCGCACTGGTCGTACAAGGAGGGCGGCGGCCCGTCGCAGATGCGCGACGCGGAGCGTTTCGCGTGGCTGCGGCGCCTGATCGAATGGCAGCGCAATCTCAACGATCCCGAGGAATTCCTCTCGACCGTCAAGGATGACCTGTTCGCCGAAGAGGTATTCGTCTTTACGCCGCGCGGCGACCTGCTGGATTTCCCGCAAGGCGCGACGGTTATCGATTTCGCCTACCGAATCCACTCGCAGGTGGGCCATCATCTGGCGGGCGCGCGCGTCAACGGGCGGATGGTGCCGCTGCGCTATCGGCTCAAATCCGGCGACACGGTCGAGGCGATTACCTCGGAACGGCAATCGCCGGGCAAGGACTGGGCGAATCACGTCGTCACCGCGCGCGCCAAGAGCCGCATCCGGCAGTGGCTGCGGCAGCAGCAGGCGGAGCGCTCGCTCGAGCTGGGCGTATCGCTGCTCGATCGCGAACTGGAGCCGCTCGGCCTGAGCGTCGCGCAAATGCGCGCCAAAGGGCGGTTCGAACCCGCGCTCAAGGAATTTTCCCAGCGCGACGTTGACGGACTGATCGCGGCGGTCGGCTACGGCCTTGTGACGCCGGCGCAGACGCTGGCCAAAGTCCTCACGCCCGACGAGCTCAAACTCTATCGCGGCGAAAAACCCGCGGCGCCGTCGGCCGATCGCGAGCCGCCAAAATCCCGCGAAGCGCGCCGCCAATCTCCCGGCAACGCCGTGATCGTCTCTGGCGTCGGCGACATGCTGGTGCGGTTCGCGCGATGCTGCAGTCCGCTGCCCGGCGAAGCGATTACGGGCTTCATCACCCGCGGCCGCGGCGTCACCGTGCATCTCGCCGGATGCGCGCACGCGCTCGCGACCGATCCGCAACGGCGCGTTCCCGTCGTATGGAAAGCCGACGAGGCGACGCCGCGGCCGATTCGGCTGGAAGTGTTGTGCGTCGATCAGCCCGGGCTGCTCGCGGCGATGTCGAAAGCGATCGCGGCGGCGGGCGTCAACATCTCGACCGCCGAGGTCAAAACCACCGGCGCCGACGGGCGCGCGCTCTCGTTCTTCGAGCTGCGCGTGACCAATGCGGCGCAACTGAACAACTTGATGCACTCGATCGCGGCGATCGACGGCGTGATGCGCGTGTCGCGGATGGGATTGCGCAACGGCGCCGCGCGCCATCGGCTTTAATCGGCGAAGCGGGCCGCGTTATCTTCTCCGGACGCGCCTCGCGGCGGAATCCGGACGGATTGAGAATGGGCAAGACAATCGAAACCAGAGGCGCTCCGGCCCCCATCGGGCCGTATTCGCAGGCGATCGACGACGGCGGAACGATCTACTGCTCGGGCCAAATCGGACTCGATCCCGCGAGCGCGCGCCTGGTTGACGGCGGCGCCGAAGCTGAGACGCGCCGCGCGATGGCGAACCTTCGCGCAGTGCTCGACGCCGCGGGACTCGGTTTCGACGCGATCGTGAAAACGACGATCTTCCTCGCGGATTTGGCCGATTTTGAAATCGTCAATCGGATTTACGGCGAGCACTTCGAGCCGCCCTACCCCGCGCGTTCGACGGTTCAGGCCGCGGCGCTGCCGCGCAACGCACGGGTCGAAATCGAGGCGATCGCCCGCCGGCCGAACCCGCGGCGCTGACTTTTCAATTATCGCGCGGCGCGCCCTCGTCGCACTTTTTGCAATCGAGTTCGACGCCGAGCCGCGAACGCCGGCCCGCTTCGGAGACCACCCACGAACGGTTTTGGAACGGCGGCCGATGGCGCACGTGCTGATTGTGGCCGCAGGCAAGTTCGGCCACCCAATCGCCGGCCTCGTCCGTATGAAAACCCGCGATCGCGCTCTTCATCGCGGGCTTTTCAGCGCGGCGCGTCCGGTTGCGCTTCGGGCCGCGCGGCGGCGAACGCGGGATGCGCGATGCAGGCCTGCTCGATCCGCACGATGGTCGGAAACGGCGTCATATCGAGCTTGACGCGGCGCGCATTGTAAATCTGCGGCGCGAGAAAAATATCGGCGAGCGTGGGCGCGTCGCCGTGGCAGAAACGTCCTGTCTCGGGCGCGCCGGCAAGCATCCGCTCGATCGCGCCAAACCCCACCGTGACCCAATGCGCCATCCATTCCATCCGCTGCGCATCGGTCGCACTGTATTTCCTGACGAGTTCGGCCGACACGCGCAGATTGCCGACGGCGTGGATTTCGCATGCGACCGCGAGCGCGAGCGCGCGCACCCGCGCCCGTCCAGCCGGATCGGGCGGCAATATCGGCGGATGTGGGTGAGTCTCTTCAAGGTACTCGCAAATCGCCATTGATTGCGTGAAGAGCTTGCCGCCGTCTTCGAGCGTCGGCACGACGCCCAGCGGGTTCATCGCAAGATAATCTGGAGATCCGGATTCGCCCGTCAGCAGATTCACGCTTGCGTATTCGTACGGAATTCCTTTCAACGCGAGCGCGATTCGCACCCGGGAACTCGCCGACGATCGCCAGAAATTGTAAAGCTTCATCGCGTCTGTCTCCGGCTCCGCTCAGGCGCGGATTTTCCATGCGTCAACGTAGGTCGAATCTTCCACCGCTTCAGCCTCGGGAGCAACGTCCACCGGATCGCGCGCATCGATATAGATCGCGACCTCGTCGGTCTCGCTGCGCGCGCGTTTCGCGCCGATAGCGAACGCTTTCGGCTGCGGACCGTGCGGGAACCCCGACGGATGCAGGCTCATCATGCCGGGGCCGAAATTGTCGCGGCTGAAAAACTGGCCGCGATGGAGAAAGATGATCTCTTCGATATCGTCGTCGTTGTGAAAGTACGGAACCTTCAGGGCGCCCGGATCGGTCTCGATCGGCCGCGGCGCGAAGGTCCCGACCATGAAGCGCTCGGCCACGAAATTGACGTGCGCCGACGGCGGAATATGGTAGCGCGCGCTCACGATTGGCCGGATATCCCGCCAATTCAGTTTCACCGGAACCAAATCGCCGTGCCATCCAAGCGCGTCGAGTGGATTGAACGGATACGTCACGGCGCTCAGCCGATCGCGTTTCTTGATCACGATCCGCCACGGCTCCTCGCTTTGCTGCGCGTGGAACGCCGCATCGATTTTCGGTGTGTCGAGCACGTTGGGATCGAATATCGCGTGATGGCCGACGATCCCTTTTTCCGGCAATTGATAGGAATCTCCAGTCGCCTCCAGCAACAGCGCCGCTGTCGGCGCGGCCGGCTCGATCCGCCACGCCGTGCCGCGCGGGAGCACGATATAGTCGCCGTCGCGAAAGGTCATGTGGCCGTAGTCGCAAAACAGTTCGCCGGCGCCCTCGTGGACGAAAATCAGTTCATCGCCGTCGCCATTGCGCGCCAGATGGTCCATCGCGCGGGCGCAGCGCCAGAACCTTAGCTTGAGATATGCATTGCCCAGCACCGGCGCGGCGCCCCATGGCGATTCCGTGGCGGCGTCGAGTTTGGTCAAATCAAAAGCCCGCGGGCGCAGCGGTCCCTCCCAACTGTTCCATGAAGTGGGCGGATGCCGGTGCAGCATATCGGTCGCGGGACCGAAAAACCCTTCCCGGCCAAGTTCGCGTTCGTAAACGCCCTCGGGCAAATCGCAATGCGCCTGGCGGGTAGTCTGGCCCTCGGCCAGCGGGACGCGAATCCATTTTCTCATCGCGCGCTCCTTGGTGGCGTTGAATCGCACGGCGAGTATAGCGCCGGAGCGGCTCCCGCCCGCAAATGCCGCGAGGCGCCGCCCTCCGACCGCCGTTGACCGGCTAAGCGCCGGCCGTTAGCGTCGATCAGGCGAAGCTGCCCGGCTTCGTCCCAGCTTCCACTTCATCGCAGGCGCGCATGAACCATCTGAATGAAATCCAGGTGCTGCGTTTTTTGATTCAGTTCACGCTCCTGTTCGTCAGCGCGCGGATGCTCGCCGACGTGATGAAGCGGCTCGGCCAGGCGACCGTTATCGGCGAGCTGCTGGCCGGCATTCTGCTCGGACCGACGGTGCTGGGCCATTTCGCACCCGCGCTGCATCGCATCCTCTTTCCGCCCGACGCAATCGTCAACCATTTGATCGACGGCGTGGCCTGGCTCGGCGTGATCATGCTGCTGCTGATGACCGGACTCGAAACCGATCTCGGCCTGCTCAAGCGGGTCGGGCGCGGCGCGCTTTCGATTTCGATTCTCGGCGTGGCGGCGCCGGGCGCGGCGGGTTTCGCGCTCGGATGGACGCTGCCGTCGATCTATCTCGTCAGGCCGGACGATCGGCTGATCTTCAGCCTGTTCATGGCGGTCGCGATGGCGATTTCGGCGGTTCCGGTCATCGCCAAAATCCTGATGGACTTCGATTTGATGCGCCGCGATCTGGGCATGACGATCCTGGCGGCCGGGATGATCGACGACACGCTTGGATGGATCGCGCTGTCCGTGGTCGCCGGACTCGCGGCGCATGGCGCCGTGGATTTGCGCGCGCTCGGCGGAACGATTCTGGCGATCATTCTGTTCGTGGGCTTCTGCTACTACGCGGGCGGCGCATTGGTGCTGCGCCTGATGCGCTGGGTGGACGATCACGCGCAGGCGGAACATGCGGGGATGAGCGCGCTGGTCGGCGTCGCGATGGTCTGCGCGATCGTCACGCAGGCGATCGGCATCCACGCCGTCTTCGGCGCGTATATCGCCGGATTGATGATCGGGCGCTCCGCGCGGCTGCATCGGCTCGACCGCACCGATCTCGAGGCCGCCACGGTCGGCGTTTTCGCTCCCGTCTTCTTCGGTTTCTCGGGGCTCAAGGCGAACCTCTTCGCGATTCACCAGATCTGGATCGCGATCGTCGTCCTCGCGATCGCAATCGCTGGCAAGCTGGTCGGATGCGCATTGGGATCGCGCCTTCACGGTCTCGGCTGGCGCGAGTCGCTCGCCGTCGCGATCGGGATGGACGCGCGCGGCGGGATGGGCATCATCGTCGGCATGATCGGGCTTAATATGGGCGTGCTCGGGCCCGAGATGTACGCCATCGTGATCATGGTCGCGATCGTCACCTCGTTGATGACGCCGCCGCTTCTTTCATGGGTGCTGACGGGCCTTGAGCCAGGACCTGAAGAGATCGAACGGTTCGAGCGCGAAAAGATGCTCGCGCGAGTGCCGTTCACGAAGGAAGGCGCGAAGCTCCTGGTGCTGAGCGGCGGCGGGCCGCACGCGCGCCTTGCGGCGCATCTGGCGGGCGTCCTTGGCAATCATCCGGACGCGACGATCACGATCTTCCGCGCGACCGTGGTGGAATCGGCGGCGGCGAACCCGGTCGCGGAGGAAGTCGCGCGGAATCTCGCGGCGCTCAAAACGATCGCGGTTCAGAGCGGCGCGCCCAACGTGATTACGCGCGCCGGCTCCGCGGATTCGGCCGCGGAAGCGATCCTGAAAGAAAGCGCGCGCGGCTACGACGCGATTTTCGTCGGCGCGTCGCAAAATCCCGGCGGCGATGACGACGCGCTCGCGGGCGAAGTATTGCCGCAAATCGTCGCCGGCGCGCGCGCGCCGATCGTTATCACGCGCGACGCGGGCGCGCCAATTCCGCTGCGCCGGGCGCTTGCGCCCACGACCGGCGCGACCTTCTCGCGCCTCGGCGCGAGTCTCGCGATGCTATACGCGCATGCGACCGGCGCTATGATTACGGCGCTGTTCGTGAACGAAGCGCCTTTCACGCTTCGCAATCTTTACCGCCGCGCCGGCGCGGAGCACGACGGGGCGCCGATCGCCGAGGAAATACGCAAGCTTGGCGAGCCGCTGGGCGTGGCGGTTGACGCTCGCGTCGCGACCGGCGGGCATCCCGAACGGGTGATCCTCGACGTCGCCGCGCGGATTTCGGCCGACCTGCTCGTGATCGGCGTGATGCGCCGTCCGTCGAATGGCCATCTGTATTTCGGACCGAAGGTCGATTACATCCTGCGCAACGCACGCTGCGCGATCGCGTTGGCTGTCACGCCCGACGCCTGATCGCGACAACCTCGCGAGCCGCGCCGTCGCCGAGGATCCGGCTTGCTCTTAACGAAGTCGTTCTCTGGACGCCTCGGCGTCGGGGCTACGGAGGCCGCTCAACGGCAACCGCATCCGCCGCCGCAACAGGCGCCGCCGCCGCCCATCACCGGCCCGTCGGAAACGGGAGCGTCTTCGTTCGGACCATGGGCCGCCGCGAAGACCGACATCTCGCGGCTCAGCCGCGCGCCATGGCAATCGGGACACTCGGCGTCTTCCGCGTGGCCGGGACGGACCAGCGTTTCAAACGAGCGATCGCAATCTTCGCAGTGAAATTCGTAAATCGGCATTGTTGACCGCCTTTGCGCGGATTCGTCATTCCTCGAACGGCTGCGCGTATTCGACCAACACGCCGCGCGTCGCCTTCGGATGGAGAAAGCATATCATCCCGGCCAAGCCCTGCCGCGGTTTTTGATCGATAACCGGAATTCCCCTGACCTTAGCCGCCTCCAGCTCGCGCGAAACATCGTCGCTCTCGAAACAGACGTGATGCAATCCGCCGCCGCGGCGGGCGAGGAACTTGCCGACGCCGTTTTCGGGACTGAGCGGTTCGAGAAGTTCGATCTCGGTTTCGCCCGCCTGCAGCAGCGCGGCCTTCACGCCCTGGTCCGCGACGGTCTGGGTTTTGGTCAGATGCAGTCCGAGCAGATCGCGCCAGAAGCGCATCGCGTTTTCCAGGTCGGGCACCACCACGCCGACATGATGAATCTTTTTCAGCATCGTTTCAGCCTTCCGTATGATTACCGCAGAGCTTGCGCTGCAGATCGCCCCAGCGTTCCTTCATCCGCGGCGATCCCAGGTTAGGATGCTCGCTGCGGGTGACGGCCAGTTTATTGCAGGCGCCGGCGACATTGCCCTCGTCCGCGAAAATCTGCGCCATATTATATTTCGCCTCGAAAAACAGGCTATCGGATTCGGCGGCGACGGATTCGACCCGGCTCCAGAGGTCGAGCGCGTCTTTGTAATCGTTGCGCGCCTGCGCAATTCGCGCCAGCCCGGCGTTGGCGTCGGGCGAGGCCGGATCGGCGGCGGCGACCTGTTTGAAGGTGGCCTCGGCCTTATCGGCCTGATCAGTCGCTAGATACGCCTCGCCCAGCACCGAGAGCGTCCCGGTCAAATCCTTGACGGGAATTTTCCCCTCGTCGGCCTGCCGCGCGAAATATTCGTAGGTGATCGCGGTGAGCTTCGCGTTCTCAAGATAACCGCGATCATCGCCGGCGGCGCGGCTCGCTTTGGCCGCGCGCCAGAAGCTCATCCCGACTTCCTTGATATAATCGTCGCGCGTTGAAGATTTTGCTTGTTTGGCGACCAGCGCCGCGGCCTCGCGATCCAGCTCCGCGTATTGCGCCGTGCGATCGAGCGCGGCCAGGCGCCATTTGACGACTTCGGCGAACCTGGCCGACATAGCGGGATACTGAGTCTCGTAATTCGCCAGCAGCGCGGCGATCCGCGCGTAATCGATTTTCGGTTCCTTTTCAAGCAGCGCAACCAGCATGTAAATCGCCCGGCCCCGGCTGTCGCGCAGCGCTTTTTGCTGCGCGGACGGCGAAGCGCGTTCCGCGCCCGGCTCCATCCCGATCGCGCTGGCAAGCGCGTCCATCGCTTTTTTGCGCAGCGCGTCGCGTTCGGCGAGCGTCGCCGCGGCCGGCGGCTTGCCGGCGCCCGCTGACGCCAAAGGCGTTTTTTCAAGCGCTTCCAGCGCCCGGTAATAACATTCCGCAGCGTTGTAGCGCGCGGTATAGTCATAGTCAGGATTGCCCGAAACCTGGCTGTATTGGTCGGCCGCCGCGGAGAAATCGCCGATGCGCTGATAGTATTCGCCGAGCCGAAAGCGCGGCTCGAATGCATATTTGCCGCGCGGATAATGCTTCAGATAAGCCTGCGCGGCGGCGATCCATTTCTTTTCGAGGGCCGCGTCGCGCATTCCGCTATGCTCCCATTCCAGCCGCGGAATTTTATAAAGGATGTAGGACGCCCATTGCGCGTCCGGATTGCCCGGCTGGCCCGCCATCTGTTCGGCGACCTTCTCGACCATGTCGACGCGCCCGCCGGTATAGAAAAGATCGGCGGCATACTTCCACGCCTTGGGATATTTGCCGCTGCGAGCGGCGGCCCAATAGTAATTCGCGGCCGGAAGCGGGCGATGCTTGTAGTACAGGATGTTGGCAAGCAGCCAATCCTGAAACGGATCGTTGGCCGATCCGAATTCCGCGACCGGGTCGGAAAGGCTGTCGGCCGCCGTCGCCACCACCACCGCCCAATCGCCAGGATCGTTCTGGCGATCGCGCGCGTAGCCGACGATCTGTTGGTGCAGCGCCGCGCGCTTGGCCGGATCGGCGGCGGCCTGCTCCTGCTTGAACAACTCGCGCAAACGCAGCATTTCCAGTCCGCGCCGCTGGGCGCCGGTCGCGCCCGAGGCCAGCCGCGCGGTCATCCCTTGCGCCTGATCGATCTTGCCCATCGCCGCGTAGGTCGTGGCGAGTCCCTGCTCGGCGGGCCGATATTGGCGCGTCCAGGATCCGGCGGACATGATCTTTTTGAAATCGGCGACCGCGTTCGCATACTCGGAGCGCTGATATTTGCCCAGCTCGCGCTCCGCGAACGCGCGGCCGAGCAGATTTTCGCGAACCAGCTCGGGATTGACGATTATCAGGGTGCTCGCGGTGAAACCCTGGATCGATTCGTTCAACAAGCGCCGCGCGGTCGCCGGTTCGTCGCCGTATAGCCCGGCGCCCTCGAACCGCAACCACGAAAGCGGGTAAAGCGCGCGCAGCGCCAGTTGTTCGGGCTCCGTATAGTCGCAGTCGCCGCCGTTGTCGATCCGCTCGATGCACGCGTCCTTGCGCCGCTGATAGGTCGTGTACATCCGATCGAGCATCCCTTCGAGCCGGTCGTAGGTGGCGAGCAATTGACCGGTGGAGCGGGAGCCTTCGGCGATTTGCGCGAACTCGGACTCCGCCGCGTCGAGTTGCGAAATCGCGTCGCTGGCGGCCGAAGGATTGGTTTCCCCTTCGCTGACCAGCGGTTCGATCGCATCCAGTTTGCGATTGAGCTGGCCGATGCTTTGCGCCCGCGCGGCCGGAACGCCCGCCACGATCGTCCCCAATGCGATCGCGGCGGCGAGCGCTCGACAGCGCCATCCGATGACTGATCCCATGTTGCCTCTATAAATCCCGTGACAAGCTGCGGCGTCTCCCCAAAAACGCCGAATCGCCAGAATAGATCGGCGGATGCGTCATGGGAACGGCATTTTTTCAAGCGCCTCCGGGATCGCCGCGAGCGAGGCGACGCGCGCGATTCGGCCGTTGACGGCGACGCGTTCCGGCGCGTGCGGCTCAACCAGAATCGCGGCGAGGCCCGCGGCTTCGGCGCCGGCGACATCGAGGTGTGGCGCGTCGCCGACGTGCGCGGATTGACCCGGCGTGGCGCGATGGCGCGCGAGGGCGGCGCCGAACAGTTCCGGCGCCGGCTTGGCCCATCCAGCTTCCGAAGAAATCGTGATCGAATCGAAAAATCCGGCGAGTCCAAGGCCGTCGAGAAGCGCGTAAACGCGATAATCGAAATTGGAGATGAGGCCGATTTCGATTCCGGCGCGCTTGAGCGATCGCAACAGCGGCGCGGCCTCGGGATCGGCGCGCCAGTTCGCCGCATCGCCAAAAAACCGGAACAATTCGTCGAAATAGGCGTCGAAATCGGCGAACGCGCCCAGTCCGCGAAAGCTTTCGCGCACCACGGCGCGCCACCAGTCCCGCTCCATCACGCGTAATTCCGCCGGCGGCCGACCGGGGCCGAACGCAAGGCCGCCGGCGTTATGAAACGCCCGGCGGAAGCCCGCCGCCACCGCGTCGGCGGACGCATCGACGCCATACGGCCGCGCAATCCGGGCGTAACTCTCGCCAATTGGATGGCGCGCGTCGAAGAGCGTGCCGGCGGCGTCGAAGAACACCACTTTGGGCGCCATCGGCTATTCGCTCCCCGCGCCGGGACCGCCAAGGCCGTCCCAAATCTGCACCAGCGCGCCCATCGCCGATTGCGGCGAAATGAAAAACTGCCGTTCGCCGCGGTAATTGGTTTCGTTGCCGACGATTCGTATGCCGTCCGCGCGCAGCTTGCCTAGGATTCCATCGAAATCCCGCACGTCGATCGTCACGTGATGCATGCCCTCGCCGTAGCGCTCGATAAAGCGGTGCACGAAATCATCCGGCGTGTTGGGACCGGCGCTGCGCAGGAACTCGAGTTTGAAACCGGCCGCTTCGAGATGGCCCAAAACGAAATTGCCCTGCGAGGCGCTCCGCATCGGATAGTTGAGCACCTCGCACGGAAACCATCGGCGGAAAAACTCCATCGCCGCGTTGATATCCCGCACCGCGATCGCGACGTGGTCGAAGCGCGCCAGGCCGTCGCCGGGCGGAAGCGGCCGCGGCGCGTCGTAGTCCAGCGGTTGCCAAAGCTGAATCAGCACGCCGAAAGCCGATCGCGGCGAGATGAAGCACGTGCGCTGTCCGTCCGGAAAATCGTGCTCATCGGCCACGCGCACGCCCGCCGCCTTCAGCGCTGCGACCATCGGTTCAAGCCGATCGATTTCGTAGGACAGATGATGCAGGCCTTCGCCGTGGCGGCGGATAAATTGGGTGATAAAACTTTGCCGGCCGGGCAATTCCTCGATCAGCTCGACCGCGGCGCCCCCGAGCCAGAAATCCTGCCAAAGAAATCCGCCCTGCGCCTGGTCGCTGACCTGCTTCTGATGGCGCGGCGAAATCGGGAAATAGCGGCGGAAAAATTCCATCCCGCGATCGATCGATGCGACCGCGAGCGACACATGGTCGAAGCGTATCCGGACTCCGTTGCGTAAATTCATCAAGTCGAAGACTTTCTCCCTTCGCCGGCAATTTAATTTTCACGGCCGCGATTGCTCCGCCGCGCCGCTTCGGCGCGTTACCCGCGGCCGAACCGCGCGAAGACGAAACGGCGCATCAGCGCGCCCAGGCTGCGCAAAATCAGCGGCCATCCGTTCGCGATTTTTCCGGCGTAAACGCCCAGAGATTGCGCCGCACGCGAGACCGCCGGCACGTCAAAGGAACTCCAGGCTCGCCGCCAGCCGCCCGCCTGCGGAGCGCACGACGATATAGCCGCCGTCCTTGAACGGACCGGCGTTGACGATCGTGGTCGAGCCGATCGCGTCAACCGCCGCGGATTCGTGGATATGGCCGGACAGGCAAACGTCAGGCTTGAATTCCTCGATAAACCGGCGCGCGGCAGTGCTGCCGACCGGACGGCCGCCGGCGATCCGATCGCATTTGGTCTCGTACGGCGGCGTGTGGCAGACCATCAGCAACGGCCTGACCTCGCGGACCTCGGCGTAGCCGCGCGCCAGCGTTTCGTAAATTTCGTCTTCGGTCAGTTCGGTCGGCGTCTTGAACGGCGTGATATTCGAGCCGCCGCATCCGAAGATGCCGACGCCGTCAATCACGAGGCCGCGGCCGTGCAGGCTCACGCTTTCCGCTTCGAGATACGGAATCACTTCGGGCCGGTCGAGATTTCCGCTGAGCGCGAGCACGCGCGGCGCGGCGGCGCGCACCGCGTCGAGGACGATCCGGGCCTGTTCCGGACCGCCAAAGTTGGTCAAATCTCCCGAGACGATTATCAAATCTGCATCGCGAAGCACCGCGTCCATCCGCGCCAGATTGCGCGTCGCCATGTGCACATCGCCGAAGGAAACAATCTTCATCGCCAATTCCGCCCTGAAAATTCCAGCGTAGCCGCATCCGCGCCGGTTACGAAAGGCGCCGCCTAAAGCATCATCTCCAATACGTCCGCGCCATATGAAAGCGCGCCGAACGATTTGGCGGGCGGATCGGGGTTAAGAAAGGCGTGCCCGAGCATCCCCTTAAGATCGAAGTAGCGGCGCTGCAGCGGATGGCCGTGAAAGATCGCCCGGCCGCTGCTGGCCGCGAACACCCGATCGATCGCCGTCATCGCGGCCTGCGCGGATTGGCAAGCGTGGTAGCGGATGCGCGCGCGGGCGCGCGGATCGAGAAACTCGCCGCGGCGCGCGGCGTCCATCAACGCTTCGCAATCGCCGTCGAGCAGCGCGATTCCAGCGTCGATCGCGTAGCAGGCCTCGGCCGCGAGGCGCTGGCTGTAAGGATCGTCCTTGACCATCCCGCCGTAGCCCGCCCGTCGCGTGCGGTTTATTTCGATCCATTCGTCGAGAAATCCCTGCGCGGCCCCCAGCACCGCCGCGGTCAGCGTGTAATTGAACACCGCCGCGAACGGCAGCCGGAACAGCGGAGCGGGGTTCAGCTCCCAACCGGGCAACCGCCGATTCAGCGCATAATCCCAATGCGATTGGGTGCGGTATTCAGGCACAAAAGCGCCCTCGACGACGATATCCTTGCTGCCAGTGCCCGCCATCCCCGCGACGAACCAGTTGTCATCGATTTTGTAGTCTTTGCGGGGCAGCATGAACGAACGCAACTCTGGCAACTCGCGTCCGTTGATCGTCACCGCGCCCGGCACGGCGCCAAGCACGACCCACTGGCAATGATCGCATCCGGTGGAAAACGACCATCGTCCGTTCAGCCGATACCCTCCCGGAACTTTTTCGGCATGGCCGGTCGCCGCGTAGGAGGACGAATTGATCGTCGCCGGATCCGCGCCCCAGATTTCCTCCTGAAACTCGCGCGAAAAAAGCCCGATTTGCCACGGATGCACGCCCAGCACGCCCAGAACCCATCCCGCCGAACCGTCGGCTCGGGCGACTTCACGCACCGTATGGTAGAGATCGCGCGGATCGCCTTCGCCGCCGCCCCATCGCGCCGGCTGCAGGATTCGATAAAAGCCGTGGCGCGTGAATTCGCGCCAGGTCGAGTCGGGCAGGCGGCGCAACCGCGTGCCTTCATCGGCATGCGCACGAATCGCGGGCGCGATCGCGGCCGCCTGGGCGGCGTAGCCGCCGCTTGTCACGGATGCGCCGGTGAAGTGGTTTGATGACTTCGCAACGGTCGCCATGATGCGCGCCTCCCCTGGCGTCCGGTCCAGAGCGTCGCTGGACGGGCCGCGAAAATTCGCATCAAAATAGCACAGGCTGGGAGATCGAATGCCAAGCGCTGCGCGAGATAATTTCGCTTTCATTCTGGCCGCGCCGAAATTTTCCGGCAATGTCGGCGCCGCGGCCCGCGCGCTCAAGAACATGGGCTTCGCCGATCTGCGCCTTGTGGCGCCGCGCGGCTACGATCCCGCCGTGGCGGCCAGGCGCGCCGTGCACGCCGCCGACGTGGTTCGGCAAATCCGGATATTCGACGACCTGACCAGCGCGTTGGCCGATCGCACGCTCACGATCGGCACGACCGCGCGCGCCGGCGCCTATCGCTCCGAAGCGCGCATCCTGCGCGAGGCGGCGCCCGATATCATCGCGGCGGCGCGCGATAATCGCATCGGCGTGGTCTTCGGGCCGGAGGACTATGGCCTCAGCAATCGCGAGGTCGCGCTATGCCACCGGCTGGTGACAATTCCCGCCGCGCCGGCTTATCCGTCGCTCAATCTGGCGCAAGCCGTCGCGGTCGTGGCGTACGAACTCGGCGTCACGCTTCCGCCGCCGGCCGATACGGCGACAACCGATCGCGAGTTGGCGGCGGCGGTGGAGGTCGAAGCGATGCATCGGCGCCTGCAACGGGCGCTCATCGCGATCGGCTTCCTGTCCGAAGACAATCCCGGCCACATCATGCACACGATTCGCGCAATTCATGGCCGCGGCGGGTTGCGTCCGCGCGAGGTCGATATCCTCAACGGCGTCGCGCGCCAGATCGAATGGCTCGCGAGCGGCGGCGCCGCCACCCTTGCCGAGAAACGCCGCGCCGGCCGGAAGTTGCGATAAATTCCCGCCCGGCTTGATCGCGGCGGCCGCCGCGGCTTGTGATACGCTCCCACCAGCGCGAATTTCCACGCGGCGACGCTATGGCGCGGATTATCCATCTCGACGAATTCCAGGATGCGCGGCGGGAAATGCGCAAGCGCGCCGCCGCCCATGCTCATCTGGCGCGCGCGCTGGAAATTCTCAAGGAAAATCTCGCCGACGCCGCCGCGGCCCTGCGCGACGCGCCGCCCGGGCGGGAAGACGAACTGCTCGCCCGCGTGGAAAAGCTGACGGCGATGGTTCGCTACGGAGCGCGGATGCTTGGCGAAGGACTCGTTTACGAAGCCAATTAAACCTGCGCGCGCCGCCGCTGCTTGATCCGCGCGACGACGGAAGCTAGTGATAAGGGTTCTGATTGCGCTCGCGCTCCCCGGTAGCTCAGTCGGTAGAGCAGACGGCTGTTAACCGTCGGGTCGCTGGTTCGAATCCGGCCCGGGGAGCCAATCCGGCTCAATCGCCAGCCAAATTCCCTTCCATCAAACGCCATGATTTAGCGATCCGCGACAGATCGATCGCGAACTGTCTGGCATTTCACGGGAAACCGCGGAGAACGACCCGGCGCGCTCGATGAACGGCCGTTGTCGAGGTTGCGGCCGCCTGTGCCACCATCGCCACGCCGGCCGATCGATTACTGCGCGGCGGATTCGAATTTACTTTCCCGGTTTGGCCGCGCGCGCGGGCTTGGCGAATGCGCTCGGCGCGAGCGCAAGCGTAATAGCAAGAAACGTCGCCGCGATCGAAGAATGCCAAATCGAAAACGTCATGTTGATACTCATCACAATAGCTAATTGATAAAAATTGACGTTCGCCTCCCCAAGCGAATCCTGGCGCCCGCCAACCGCTTGAGACCGTTGCACGCCGCCGCGAAGCGTCGGAGTCCGGCGGCTCTCCAGCAAGTAAAGATTTATCCGCGAATCGCCCACATGCAATCAATTGTTCGCGGCGATCGCGGGCGGCGGCGCTCGGATAATCGGGACCCAGGTTGGCGCGCACTCCCGCGATCTATTTCGTTGACGATACGGATGCGCGGATGGAAGCTGATTCCAGAAAGAGGCCGCCCGTTCCGGATGAACGCGAAAATTAACGGTTTTACGAACTTCTGATTTCCATCCCGCGGTTGAGGACGTTATGCAACGCGAATTGAAAATTACCGCCCGTGATTTTGTGCTGACTCCGGCGATCGAATCCGTGGTGCGCGCGAAAGCCGGCTGGCTGGCGAATTACTATCCGCGCCTGACCGGATGCGAAGTCGTGCTGGAGGGGGCGGTCGATCATCATCGGCGCGGCGGGCCGTTCAAAGTGCGAGTCATCATGACCGTTCCCGGCTCGCGCCTGATCGTCAATCGCCGATCGGCTGAAGATTTTTCGATTGCGATTCGCGACGCGTTCGACGCGGCGCGCCGCCGCATCGAAGACTACGGCCGCCGCCGGCGCGGCGCGGTCAAACTGCATGAAGCGGCGCCACAGGGCCGGATCGCGTCGCTGTTCGGCGATTACGGCTTCATCCGCTCCGGCGACGGACGCGATATATATTTTCACCGCAACAGCGTGATCGATCCCGGTTTCGATCGCCTGCAGGCGGGCAGCGAAGTGCGCTTCGTCGAAGAAGACGGCGAACAGGGACCGCAGGCCAGCACCGTTTACATCGCGCATTCGCGAAGCGCCGCGGGCGCTCGCTGAATTGCCGGCGCCGGCCGCACGCCGGCCGGCGCGCCAAGAGGACGGACGAAACGGTCCGCATCAATTCGATGGCGAAAACAACCATTCCCAAGACAGGCGGCCGCGATCTGCGCGTCTATCTGGAGCGCGAGCGCGACAAGCTGCGGCTCAGAATCCGCCGCCTGCGCAACGATCAGGAAGACGACGTAACCGCGCCGCCGGCCGACGAACTCGACGCGGCGCGCTCGCTTGCGGACGTCGAAACCCACGCCGGAATCATCGAACAACACGAAGCGCGGCTGAAAGAAATCGAAATCGCGCTGGATCGGTTCGACCGCGGCGAATACGGCCGCTGCGTCGATTGCGGCGAAGAAATTCCGCTCGAGCGATTGCGCGCGATGCCGGCGACGACCCGATGCGTCGATTGCCAGAGGGTCCGCAACATGCATGGCGAAGGCGCGCTCACGCGCGAATTCGCGCGCCGCTGGAACCCGCCCGTCGAAATCGGCTCAACGCTCGAAGAACTCGACGAGTTGAAGGAGCCGGAAGAAGAGTTGTTCGTGCATGCCGGCAGCGAGCGCGGACCCGAGGAAGGCGAATTCGAACAGCTTCCGCCGGTCGCGACGGCGCGCCGGCGCGGCAGGGTGAAAAAAGCGCGATAACCTTCATGGCGCGCGGCGGAGCGGCGGCGTCAAATCGAACCGATCACCCGCCGCGCCATCTCCAGGGAAGCTCTGCACAAGCCAGCTTGTCATTCTGAACGGAGCGCAGCGGAGTGAAGAATCCCGGGATTCTTCGCTGCGCTCAGAATGACAAAAATGCCAATGGTGGTTGATGATTTTGAATTTGGCAGGATTCTGGAGCGGCCGCTCTCCGGAAAAAACCTTCTCCTGCTCATATCGACCATACGAACTTGTGCAGAGGTTCCCCAGCGTCTCGCTCCAGAAATCGCCGCCGCGATGCATCATCGCGACCGCCGCTTCGATCGCCGGATGATTATGGCCGGCATTACGCAGGCAGTAACCGGAATTGAAATCGAGCATGCGGTGGCCGTCAGCGGTGAACATTTCGCAACCGACGTATCGCTCGTAGCGTACATTCATTCCAAGGATATCGAGCAGGGGCGCCCATTGCGGATTCACGAAACGCTCATAGTTTGCGGCGGAATCGTAGTGCTTCGCGGTCAGCGATGCGGACATAATCGATTTATTGACCTCAACCGGCTTGGCGGCTGTCCGTTTTCCGGATGATCGTCGCGCTTGAAAAGACGAAATTGGCAAACTCCGGTTACACGGGTAACCAATAGATAATGCTTAAAGAATCGGAGCCGCACGGAATGACCAACTCCCCTAACCGCTTCAAAGTGCCGAATAGCGGCGGCAACCGTATTGTTTCGATATTTATTCTCATTGCGTTCGCCATATCGGCGATCGCCTTCGCGGCCTGTTCCAGCTCGAACTCTTCCGTCGCATATCCGGGCCCATTAGCCGAGCCAAACGGTTCTCTCGGCAAAAATATCCATGTGGCGCAAGCGTTGGACAATTCATGCTTTGGATGCCATTCGAGCGCACCGACGCTTCCATGGAACGCAAAGCTTGCGCCGTCGTACATCTTCGGCGCCGGCGACGCTCGCAAGACGTTGAATTTTTCCGCCTGGAGCTCCTACAACGCGGCGCGCCGGCGCGCGGCGATGGCGGAAATCGCGAAGGTCGTCGAAGACGGCTCGATGCCGCCGTGGGATTTCCGGGTGCTGCATCCTTCCAGCGCGCTTTCAAGCGATCAGCGGCAGATCGTTCTGGCTTGGGCGTCCGGAGGCGCCGGCGGCGCGAATTAGTCCGCGTCAATCCAGGCTGCGCGCCGCTCCGAGCATCCCAAGGCATAGAAACGCCAGGCCCAGCCCGAACGTGATAAGCGTCGGTTTCAACGCATGCGCGGGCGGCAGGCCGCGGATCATCAAGTCGTTGTAAGCCCGCATCGTCCAGGTGGTGGGAATCCACTGCGCCGCCGACCGCATCCAGGCGGGCTCGAAATTGAGCGGCCACCAGCATCCGCCGACCGCCGACATGGTCATGGCGCCGACCGAGCCGAGCGGCAAAACCGCATCGCGGGCGCCTGCGATTACCGCGATTATCAGGCCGAAAGCCGCCGCGGAAAACGCGATTGCGGCGGTCGGCAAGAGCAGCATCGCCGGACTTCGCCCCAAACTGATTCCGAACAGCACGCGCCCCACGCCCAGCAGCACGGTCATTTGCACGAATCCGATCAGAAAGCGCGCCGTCAATTTTCCCGAGAGCAGGCCGGACATCGGCGCGCCGCTCACTTGCAGCCGCTGCAACGTGCCCCAATCGCGTTCGTCGATAAGGCCGACTGAGACGCCCCAGAGAATATCGATCAGCAGGAACGTGATGCCGAATCCGGGCACGTATTGATCGAAACTGTTGACCTCCGCATAGCCCGGCGTCAGCGAACGATTCCGCCATCCGATCACGCCCGGCAACGCGATCGCTGGTCCAGGCGCGAGTCGCTTGAGATCAAGCGCAAGCAGCGGAAACTTCGGCATTTCCACGGAGGGCATATCGATCCGCACCTTCGGCGCCGGCACAGCGATATCGTTCGAAATGGACGGGAGCGTGATTGGCGCATTCAGTTCGGCGATAACGCGCGGGTTCGGCGGCGCCGGCCACGCTGGCGGCGATGGAATTTCGCCAGCATGCGCTCCAGCGGCGGCTTTCAACTGACCGAGCCATAGCTCGAACGCGCCCCGACTTGCCTGCAAGTGCTTGAGATAGGCAACCATCGTCGCCATCGCGGCTTGTTTGTCGGCGATCTTCGCCGCGATTTCGGCTTGATGGGCGCGCAGCGCCGCCGAAAGCGCGGCACGCGCCTGCAAATCGATTTGGGCGAGCTGCGCGGCAATTTCGGCGGCCAATTTTTTTTGCAGCGCCGCCCGCGCGGATGCGGCGCGCGCCTGGTATTCCGCAATCTCGCTTTTCGCCGCACGAATTTGCGCGCTTAAGTTGCCGGCTTTGGTGCCGGCCTCCGCCCGCATCCGTTCCAGGCGCGCCTGGGCGCGATCGCGCGCCGCCATCCCGATTGCCCGCGAAACGTCCGTCAGCCGCGCTTCCAGCGCGTATGCTTCGACCTGTTTGACCGGATCTACATAAACCACGATGTTGGCTTCGCGGCCCGCGGAGAATGCCGCCGTCGTCCCCGCCGGAATTACGATCGCGATCGGCGCATCGTCGTTTTCGGCAAGGATCGCGCGCGCCGCCGCCACATCGCCGGCGCTGACCAGACGCAGGCGCGAATCGTGCGACATTCCGTGAACAATCGCCCGGGCGATCGCGCCGTGGTCGCGATCGACAAGCGGAATCAAATATTTCCGCGCGCCCGCCGGCGCGCCGAACATGTTGCCAAGCGAAAATCCGGCGACCGTGATGATCACGATCGGCGCCATGAACAGCATGAAGAGCGACATCCTATCCCGCAGCAAAAGGCGAAATTCGTTGCGAAAGACAAGTAGCGCGGTGCGAATCATCAAAGGCGGCGTTCAGCCCTGAATTTCGTCGTAATCGCGTAAAGCGCGGCCGGTAAGCGTCATGAACGCATCCGAAAGATTCGGACTGTGGAGATTGAATTCGATCGCCGGAAACCCCGCCGCGCGCGCCCGCTCGAGCACCTCGGCGACTTTGCCAAGATCGGCGAGCATGAGAATCAGACGGTCGCCGTCGGCGCTGAAATCGACTCGCTCGACGCCCGTCATGCCGGCGCACAGATCGGCCGGCGCATGGCCTCGCAACGCCAACTCCATCCGATGACGCGAGCCGGCGCGCGCAACCAGTTCGGCCACCGGGCCCTCCGCAAGCAGCCGGCCGCGATCGATCAGCAAAGCCCGATCGCACAGCCGCTCGACCTCTTCCATGTAATGGGTGCTGTAGATTATCGCGATGCCGGATTCGGCCAACTCGCGCAAAATCTGGAGAATTCGCTCGCGGGATTGCGGATCGACGCCAACGGTCGGCTCGTCGAGCAACAGGATTTGCGGCCGATGCGCCATAGCGCACGCGAGGTTGATTCTTCTTCTCATGCCGCCCGACAACGTGGACGCCGGATCGTGCGCGCGCTCGCTCAGGCCCACGATGTCCAGCGCCGCCGCGGCCGCGGAACGCGCGGCGGCCGCGGACAGGCCGTGAATCCGCGCGAACAGCTCGACGTTCAGATACGCGCTCAGCGACGGATAGATCGCGATCGATTGCGGCGCCAAACCGAGCCGCCGGCGGACCGCGCGCGGCTCGCGCCGCGCGTCGTGGCCGGCGATCGCCACCTCGCCGGCGTCGGCGTCGCGCAGGGTCGCGAGGATCGAAAGCGTGGTCGTTTTGCCGGCGCCGTTAGGACCAAGCAAACCCACAATTTCGCCAGCCGCGACGTTAAAACTGAGGTTATCGAGAACCAGCCGCGATCCATAGCTTTTGCGCAATCCTGCAACGCGCACCAGCGGGCCGGGCGATGACACGCCCATGATGTTGCAGCAAAGCCGGGCTGGCCACAAGGGAGTGAAAATACCAGGCGCCGCGCAGCGTGAAATTGCGACCCATTATCAATTCGCAGGCCGGTATCATTACTCAGTCGATATGAATATAGTGACAGCGTCATTCGTCTAGGTTTCGACTTTTCAGCGGGACGACTGGCTATTTTCGATCGTGCGTCGGCCCGATTCAGGGAGTTTTGTTGATGCGGATCGTCGGTGTCGGAAGCAGTTTCCCGGTAAATCGCTATAGCCAAAATGCGATTACGGACGCATTGAGCGCCTATTGGAGCGACCGCCTCGGCGAACGAACGGCGTTGTTGCGGCGGATACATTCGCGGGCCGGAGTCAAATGGCGCCACCTCGCTTTCCCCTTCGACTGTTACCATCAGTTTAAATCGTGGGGCGAAACCAATCGCGCGTGGTTCGAGGTCGCCGAAGAGCTGGGTGCCAGCGCGATCCGCGCGGCCCTCGCACGCGCCGGATTGGCGCCTGACGACATCGACGCGCTCTACGTAACGTCGATAACCGGAATCGCCAGCCCCTCCCTCGACGCGCGCCTGATCAACCAGATGGGATTGCGGCGCGACCTCAAGCGCACGCCCATTTTCGGCCTCGGATGCGTCGCTGGCGCCACGGGCCTGACGCGCGCGGCCGACTACGTTTTGGCCTATCCCAATCAGGTCGCCGCGGTGCTCGCGGTGGAAATCTGCTCGCTCACCATCCGCCGCGACGATCTTTCGACCGCCAATCTGGTCGCGACCGGAATTTTCGGCGACGGCGCGGCGGCCGTGCTCGTCGCCGGCGCCGGCCGCGATCTTCAGGGGCCGCGCATTATCGCGCATCGCTCGGTCTTTTACCGCGACAGCGAAGACATCATGGGCTGGGACATCTCGGAAAACGGATTTTCGATCGTCCTTTCGCAGCGCTTGCCGGAGTTGATCAAGGATAACCTCGCGAACGACGTCGATCGTTTTCTCGCGGACCATGGCCTGACCCGGCGCGATATTGGAAGCTGGGTGTTTCATCCGGGCGGCCCGCGCGTGCTCGAGGCGGTCGAGGCCGCGCTCAATCTCCACGATCGGGAATTGCGGCTGTCCTGGGAATCGCTGGAACGCATCGGCAATCTTTCGTCGGCGTCGGTCCTGTGCGTGCTCGAGGATACTTTCACGCATCATCGCCCGGCGCCCGGAACGATGGGCCTGATCGCGGCGATGGGTCCGGGCTTTTGCTCCGAGCTGATTCTCGCGCGGTGGTGATCGGTACTTGGACGCTCCGGATGCGTTGATCGTCGGCGGCGGACCCGTCGGGCTCGCTGCGGCGATCGCGCTCAGGATGCGCGGAGGCGAGGTGCTTGTCGCCGATCGCGCGCGCCCGCCGATCGACAAGCCGTGCGGCGAGGGCCTGATGCCCGAAGGCGCCGCCGCGTTGCGTTCGCTGGGCGTCTGGAGCGATTGCGCGCGCGCGTCGACGCCTTTCTTCGGTATCAGATTCACCGAAGACGGCCGCCACGCCGACGGCCGCTTCACCGACGGACAGGGCGCCGGCATCCGCCGCATCGAATTGCATCGGCGCCTGCTCGATCGCGCGGCCGAGGTTGGCGTGACGATGCGTTGGAACGAAACCGTCCGGCTCGACCGCGGGGGCGGCGCCGAACTGGACGGACGCAAGGTCGCGGCGCGATGGCTGATCGGAGCGGACGGACGCGAATCGGCCGTGCGCCGCGCCACCGGCTTCGCCGAGGTTGCGCAGCCGGCTCGCAGGGCCGGGGTGCGGCGGCATTTCGCGATTCCGGCGTGGTCCGATCTGGTTGAAGTTCACTGGCACGACGACGGACAAGCCGTGGTAACGCCGTTGCCGTCGGGCGAGATCTGCGTTTCGGCGTTCGCAAATCGGCCCGGACCCAGATTTGACGATTCGATCGCGCGCCATCCGGAATTGCGGCGGCGGCTCGCCGGCGCCCGGCCAACCTCCGCGGTGCGCGGCGCGATTTCCGGATCGAGTTCGGTTACTTCCGTCGCCCGCGGGCGCGTGCTGCTGATCGGCGACGCGGCGGGCGCGGTGGACGCAATCACGGGTCAGGGCCTGTCGCTCGGTTTTCGCCAGGCGATCGCGCTGGCCGACGCGCTGGCGGCCGGCGATCCCGCGCGCTACCAACGCGCGCATCGCGCTTTCGTACAAACCGCGCGGCGGATGGCGCGGCTGATGCTGGCCGCAGGTGCGCGTCATGCGTGGCGCCGCCGCATCCTTGATGCGTTGGGCGCGTATCCCCGCCTTTTCGACCATATGCTCGGAATTCATACCGGAACGGGCGCGCTGCGCAATTTGCCGCTTGGCGCGATCGCCGGCTTTTGCGCGTGCGTCGCGGCGCCGGGACTCTTCAAAGCAGGATCGGAAGCGCGATGAGATTGGGGCGGAAATCGGGCTGGCGCGCGATCGCTGCGGCCGCGTTATTGATCATCTCTTGCGGACTGGCGCGAGCCGAACCGCCCGCGGCTGAAACGCCGCCCGCGGGGAAATGGGCGCAACTTGTCTTCGAGCCGGCGTCCACGACGATTTCCTACCGGGTGGTTGGATGGCCGCACATCACCGAGGGAACGTTCAAGCTTAAATCCGGAAAAATCCGGCTCGATCCGGCAAGCGCGCGGATGGACGGCGAAATCGTTATCGACGCGACGAGCGGCAACAGCGGCCACAATCTCCGCGACGCGCGGATGCGCAACGATATTCTCGAAGCCGCAAAGTTTCCCACCATCACCTTTGCGCCGCGGCAAGTCGTCAGCCACGGCGAGCCGCAAGGCGATTTTCCGGTCGCGGTGCGCGGCGTGATGACGCTGCGCGGCGCGCCGCATCCGATCACCATCCATGGCTTCGTGCGGCACGACGGAGACACGGTCGTTATCCATTGCGCCTTCGCCGTTCCCTATGTCGCGTGGGGCCTCGAGGATCCCAGCATCCTTTTTTTCAAAGTCCGGAAAGCGGTTGAGATCGCCGTTTCCGCCACCGCCCGGCTGACATGGGTTTCGCCGTAACGCATCTCCGCCAGCCTTCCGCGCCGATCACGCGCAACACGACCGGCGGAGAGATTCTTTATCAGCTTCCTTCGTTGGCGATCCGGAGGCCGCGGCCCGCCAACCCGGCAATTTTATACGGGCGATTGGTGCGCGCGGCCGCGCCGCCTTCGCTATCGGGAAGCAGCCCGCGCATCTGCTCGCAAAACAACCGCGCATACAGGCCGCCCGCTTCAAGCAGCGCTTCGTGCGAACCAACCTCCGCGATGCGTCCGCGCTCCATCACCACGATGAAATCCGCATCGACCGCGGCGCGCAGGCGGTGGGCGATGACCACGCTCGTGCGTCCGCGCATCAGCCGGCGCATCGCGTCGTAAACGAAGTTCTCGGCTTCCGAATCCAGCGCCGACGTGGCTTCGTCCAGAATCAGAATCGGCGGATTTTTCAAAAACACGCGCGCGAGGGCCAGCCGCTGGCGCTGTCCGCCGGAGAGGTTCGCGCCGCCCTTGCCGATCACCGTGCCGAGGCCCGACGGCAGGCGCTCCACGAGGCCGCACAGGCTGGCCTGATCGAGCGCTTCAAGAATTTCCCCGTCGGTCGCATCGTTCCTGGCGTAACGCATCAGATCGCGCAGCGGAGCGCTGAAAATGTTCACCTCCTGCGTGACGAGGCCGATCTGGCCGCGCAGCGATTCCAGAGTCATGCCGCGGATATTCCTGCCGTCGATCAGGATGCGGCCGGCGGTCGCTTCGTAAAAACGCGGGATGAGGCTGGCGATGGTCGTTTTGCCCGCGCCCGAGCGGCCGACGAAGGCGACGGTGGCGCCGGCCGGAATCGTCAGGTTCAGGTCGTGCAGCACCAGATTGTCCGCGGCCGCGCCGTCGTACCCAAAGCTGACGCGATCGAACACGATCTCGCCGCGCGGCGGCGGAAGCGGACGGCTCAGCGAGTGGTTTTCGATCCCGGGTTGCAAGTCGAGGAAGGCGAAAATTCGTTCGATCGCCGCCGTCGCGCCCGCCATCACGATCGCCATCGAGGAGAGCCGTTCAAGCGGCTGGTACAGGTAGCCGATAAAGCCGGCGAAGGCGACCATCGTGCCAAGCGTCGCCGCGCCGCGCGCGACCATATACGCGGCGCACCAGACGACGGCGGTCGGCGCGAGCCGCGCCAGCAGTTCGGTCCATCCCTGTTGCCATGCCGCGAGCCGGATTTTCGCCAGCGTATCGTCGTATAAGATCCGCGTTTGCTGGTTGAAACGCAGGCTTTCGCTGTCCTCGCGATTGAAAGCCTTGACGGTCGCGGCGCCGGCGATGCGTTCCTGCAAATCGCCCGAAACCTGCGCCATCGTCTCCTGCAGGCGATGCGTCGCGGATTTGATGCGCGGCGCGAAATAGCGCACCACCACGACATACAGCGGCATCACCGCGAACGCCACCAGCGCCAACCGCCGGTTCATCGCAAGCAGCAGCCACGCCGCGACCGCGATCGACGCCGTATCGATCCAGACGTTGGTCAGCGCGGAGAAGGTGAATTCCTGCGCCAAATCGACGTCGTTGACCAAGCGCGAGAAAATCTCGCCGGTCCTGACGCGATCGAAGAACGAATGCGACAGGCGCTGCAGGTGCGCGAAGAGCGCGCAGCGCAGATCGTAAATCAGCCCCGATCCCGCGCTCAATCCGTAATAGTCGCGGCAGAACGAAGCGGCGGCCTGCAGCACATATATGACAATCAGCGCGATGGTCAGCGCCTCCCATCGCGCCGCGGGCGACTTGCCTAATCCGAGCGCCGAAGCGAGCCGCAAGCACCAGCGATTGATCGCGGCGTCGATCGCGTCTGGCCGCGGATGCGCCGCGAGCAAAACGTCAATGACGTACTTGAAGGCGATCGGAAATGAGAGCGGCAGCACGAACTTCAGGATTCCCGCGATCGTCGCGAGCAGCGCGCAGCCCAGATGCGGCCGCATGAATCCCATAAAACGAAAAAGCGGCCCGCGCCTTCGCCGCCGTTGCGATGCGCAACCATTCGGCGCCAGTTCGTATGAGGAAACCTCGGCCAACGCCCGCTTGCCGCAATCGTCACTACTCACCGCAAATCACCTCCGAAAAAACCAGAGGCCATAAGACCGAACGGCGTGACGCTCGTCGTAAAGCGCGCGTTCCCCGGCGCGAACGCGAAGGTCGCGCGGGCGTGGCGATCGATCGATGTTGGTATGCGTCAAACCGCCGGCATCTGGCGACGCCGACAACTGCGCCGATCTCACCGCAAATCGGGCGCCACGGTAATCGCTGAAGCAAAGAGAAATCTGTGAGATCGCAAAGCTCGCGAGAGCGCAACGGCGGGACGCCGCGGGCGCGGCGCGGCGATTTCCATTTGGTGCGAACCGTGTAGGAAATGGTGAAATCGCGACGACCGCGCGCTGGCGCGATCGGCGGACTCGCGGGCGGCTGGTTCGCGCCCGCGTCGCCTTATGCACGGCGCGGATTGCGTTGACACTCCGAAACCGCCGTGGTTAGTTTGCCGCGTCGCTGATGCGCGCCAGTCTGACACGATTCGGATTTTCCTGTGACGCTGCGGATTCGGAGTTGCGCGCCCTGCGCCGCCATTTCGATCAGCGCAACTTCATCCATTTACCCGGTTTTGTCGATCGCGAAATGTTGCGCGCCGTATGGGGCCGCATGCGCGACGGCGATTTTCGCTCCGCCGTTTACGAGGGCGTCGGCAAGGATCTCAAGCTGCGCAACCCGGCGCTCTGGAACGTGCTGCATCTGTTCATGAACGATCCGCGGCTGTTTCGATTCATCCGCCGCGCGACCGGCTGCCCGCCGATCGGATCGTTCCACGGCCGCATCTATCGGATGGCCGAACAGCCCGGCGTCGCACTGGATTGGCACGACGACCGGAAAAGCCGCGGCAGGCTCGTCGCAATTTCGATAAATCTGAGCGAACGGCCATATCGCGGCGGTACTCTCATGATCCGAACCAAATCCGGCGGCGGCGCCGAGTCCGCGCCCAACGTTGGTTTCGGCGACGCCGTCGCTTTTCGCATCGCGCCGGATCTCGAACATCGCGTCGCGCCGGTAACCGGCGATACGCCAAAGACCGCGCTCACCGGATGGTTCTTTTCGTATCCCAAATTCAAAAATTCCGCCGTTTTTGCTTTGTCGCGACGGCGCGGATTCGCGGATGGCGCGGCGGCAGAAGCGCGCGGCGAAGCGCATTTGGATACATCCGGCCGCGCCACCATTCCGGCCGCCGTGGTCTCGCGCGAATACCCGCGTTCGACGCTGGTGTTCGACCTCGCTTCGGCGCGGTTTTACAAGTTGAATCAGACCGCCGCGCGAATCTGGAATTTGCTCGCCCAAGGCCAATCAATACATGCGGCGGCGGCAGCCATCGCCAAAGAATACGGCGCTCCGCGCCGCGCGGTTGAAGGCGACGTGCTCGCGATTGCGCGCCAACTGGCCGGACGGAAATTAATTCGACTGAAGCGCGCGGCCCAAGCGCGCGCAACTTGATCAGATGAGCGTCGCGCCGCTGAGATTCAAAATCTGGCCGGTCGTATATGCGGCCTCGTCGGAGGCGAAATAGAGCGCGGCTTCGGCGATCTCTTCAGGCCGCCCGATGCGTCCGACGGGAATGCGCCGGCGGAAATTCGCCAGCGCCTCTTCGGTAAAATTCGCCAGAATCGGCGTTTCGACCAATCCCGGCGCGATCGCGTTGACGGTCACGCCCGACGATGCGAATTCCGCGGCGAGCGCCTTGACCACGCCGTGCGCGCCGGTTTTCGCCGCCGCGATATGCGCCATCTCCGGATAACCGGTCAATCCCGAAATCGCGGTGACGCAGATCATGCGGCCCCATCCCCGCCGCGCCATCGGCCCGATCGCGGCGCGCGCGCAATTGAAAATGCCCTTGAGATCGACCGTCAGCACCTCGTCCCATTCCGCTTCGCTCAATTCGAGGAACGGCGTGTGATGGAATACGCCGGCGTTGCAGACGAGAATATCGAGCCGGCCGAATTCGCGTTCGGCCCGCTCGACCATCGTCTGCGCTTCGGCGAAACTGCCGACGTTGGCGCGCACGCCGAGCGCACGCGCCCCGAACGCCTCGATTTCTTTGACCACCGCCGCGATTTTTTCCGGGCTGCGGCCGTTGATTACGACGCTCGCGCCCTCGCGCGCGAAGCGCGTCGCGATCGCGCGGCCGATGCCGGAACTGGAACCCGTTACCAGCGCGGATTTCCCTTTTAGCCGCATCGCGAATCTCCCCCCGGCGGCGATTTATCCAACGCCGCCGGCCACCGGCCGCGAGCTATCACAGCGCGCCGGAAATTATGCGCGGCGAAGGATCGGCAGAACTTCCGCCGCGAAGCGTTCGAGCGAACGCAGCGCCTTGTCCGGCGCCAATCCCGGCAACTGCATGCTCAGGATTATCTCCGTCATCAGGTTGGTTCCCGCAAGCTCCGCGAGCCTGGCGGCGACCATGTCAGGCGGTCCCAGAATCGCGCCGCGCCTGATTCGATCCGCGTCGGGAACGATCCAGTTCTGATCCGGCCCGGCCGCCGCGCCGAGCCATTTGCCGTAAAGTTCCGCCTGGTACATCGCGGCCGCCTCAAGCTCGCGCCACGCGGCCTCCGGCGTGTCGGCGACATAGACGATACGGCTGTTGACGATGCTGAACTGCGACGGATCGCGGCCCAGCGCCGCCAACCGTTCGCGATAGAGCGCCACTTCCTTCAGGCCCAGATTGCAGGCGAAAGACAGGCCGTATTCGGCGCCGCGCTCGATTGCCCGGCGGGTCATCCCGGCCCACAGAATCTCCGGATGCGGCCGGCTGACGGGTCGCGGCAGCACACGCACATCGTTGAACTGAAAATGCCTGCCCGCATGGCTGAAGCGTTCGCCGCTCCAGGCGCGGCGCAAAATTTCGATCGTCTCGAGCGTGCGGCTCAGCCGCGTTTCACGTGAAACCTGAAACCCGTCGAATTCTTCGGCGCGATACGCCGATCCGATACCCAGCCGCAGGCGGCCGTTGGAAATCACGTCAATTGCGGCCGCGTCCTCGGCCAATCGCAACGGATGGTAAAACGGCGCGAGCAGCACGTACGTTCCAAGCGCGACACGACGCGTGCGTGCGGCGATCGCCGCCAGCGTCGGCATCACCGCCGAAAGATAGCCGTCATCGGTAAAATGATGCTCGGTGACCCAGATCGAATCCAGGCCGGCCTGATCGGCAAATTCAGCCTGACGGAGCATCGCCGCGTAGAACTCCGCCGGCGCCATCGCAAGTGCTGGCGGCATCCTGAAATCGAGCATATAACCGAATTTAATCGCCATCGCGCCGCCTCTCCGGGGAATCTGCGGGCACCATAGCGACGGCGGCATTAACCAGCAAGCACAGCCGTCATCCGCTGATCTTTGCCGCATGACGAGAAATTCGATCTGCGAAGGAGCGGAACGTCTGAAATTGTGGAGGGTTGCGGCATAGTTCGCAAAATGCCGCCTACCCGCCAATATTGCGCTATAAAGATATGGAGATTAGTCTAGACTCATCATATCGCCTGATTTTTGGTATTTTTACGTGATTGTGGGACGTCAAGCCTGGACGAGATGAGGAGCGCGTGGCTGTGGGGGCGCAATTTCGCTGGTTGGTTACGGGAGGGTCGGGCTTCCTTGGCGTTCATTTGTGCCGATCGCTCAGGGCGCGCGGCCAAGATGTAGCGGCCTACGATATCGCAGACTTCCCTGCTGACGAAAAAATCGACGGAGTCGGCGTAATCGCTGGCGACGTGCGCGACGGCGCCGCGCTCGGGCGCGCAATGGCCGGCGTGGATTACGTCGTACACGCGGCGGCGGCGCTGGCCCTGGCGGCGCCGGAGGAGATTGCGTCGGTCAACGCCGAAGGCACGAAGACCGTCCTCGATGCCGCCGCGCGGGCGGGTGTCAAGCGCGTAGTTTATATCGGAACCACGGCGGTTTACGGTATGCCCCGCTTCCATCCGATCGGCGAGGATGCGCCGCTCGATCCGATGGGGCCTTACGGAATCGCGAAAGCGCGCGCCGAACAGTACTGCATGGACGCCAAGGGCGTCGAAACCGTGCGCATCCGCCCGAAAAGCTTTATCGGCAGCGGACGGCTGGGCATCTTCCAGATTCTTTTCGACTGGATAGAGTCGGGAAAGAAAATTCCCGTGCTCGGCAACGGTGAAAATCGCTTCCAGCTCATGGAGGTCCGCGATCTGGCCGACGCGGTCTGGCTGGCGGCCCTGAACGGCCGGCCGGGCGGGGTTTACAACGCCGGCGCGGCGGAGTTCGGCACGGTCAACCAGGACCTCGGCGCGCTGCTTGAACATGCGGGCACCGGCAGCCGCATCCTTCATTTGCCGTCGCGGCCGACCAAAGCGATTCTGGCGGCGCTTTCCGCGATGCATCTGTCGCCGGTCTATCGATGGGTTTACGACACCGCCGACCAGGATTCGTTCGTCAGTACCGAAAAAGCGCAGCGGGAGCTGGGATGGCGGCCGCAATTCAGCAACCGGCAGGCGATGATCGCAACGTACGATTGGTATCTGCGCGAAGGGAAGCGGATGGCGCAAACGACCGGCACAAGCCATCGCGTGGCATGGAAACAGGGCGCGCTGCGGCTGGTGAAGGCTCTGATGTAGGCGGGGCGTGGCTGTGCACGCGGACGGCGCGCCGCGCGGTTGACGCGCGCCGGTCCTGATTCGAGGCCTGAGGAGGTTCGGCGATGACGACCAAAGTGGCGCTGTTTTGCGGCGGACGCGGCAGCGCGACGATAATCCGCGAATTTCTGCGGATGCCGGAAGTCGAGCTGGCGCTGCTGGTCAACGCTTATGACGACGGGCTGTCCACCGGAGCGCTGCGCGACTTTATTCCGGGGATGCTCGGGCCGTCGGATTTTCGGAAGAATTTTTCCTATCTCCTCGATCCGCACTCGAAAAATCAGTACGCGCTCAAGACCCTGATCGAATACCGCCTGCCGATGACCTTCAGCGCCGGCGACGCCGCGCGCCTCCGCGATTTCGCCGCAACCGGCGCCCGCGACGGCATCGACGCGAAGATCGGCGAATTGCTGGCGGCGCTCGATCCACGCACGACGGTCGAAGTGCGCGGCCTGTTGAAGCAGTTTTTCGACTACGCCGCGGCGGGCGGACGTTCGTTCGATTTCCGCGATTGCGCGCTCGGCAACCTGATCTTCGCCGGCGCCTACCTGCGCCAGGGCCGCAACTTCAACGCCGCCGGCGAAGCGATGAGCCGATTGGTCAGTTCGCGCGCCGTGCTGGTCAACGTCAGCAACGGCGAAAACCGGATTCTGATGGCGCTCAAGGCCGACGGCTCGCTGCTCGCGCACGAAGCCGAAATCGTCGGTCCGCAGTCGCCGGCGCCGATTACCGGACTCTATTTTCTGCCGCAACAGATTCCCGCGGAGGAACTCGCGGCGCTGGCCGGCCTCGGCCTCGAACGCAAGCGCGAATGGCTCGCCGAGCGCGATTCGCCGCCGCAGCTTTCCGAAGAAGCGCGCCGCTTCCTGCGCGACGCCGACGCGATCGTTTACGGCCCCGGCACGCAGCATTCCTCGCTCCTGCCGAGTTACCGAATCGCCGCGCCGGCGCTCAAATCTTCCCGCGCGCGCATCAAGGCGTTGATCGTCAACCTCGCGCCCGATCACGACATTCAGAATTTCACCGCGAGCGGCCTCGCCGACGTGATGCTCGAATATGCGGGCGATCCGGAAAACGAGGCGCGCGTCGTCACCCACATCATGATTCAGCATCCGCGCCGCCGCGGTTCCGGCCCCTCGCTCGATCCGGGGGCGCTGGAGGGACGCGCGGCCTGGCGCGGCGCCGTCATCGTGCCCGGCTCCTTCCGCAACGAAATTCTTCCGCAAGTCCACAACGGACGCGCGATCGCGGGCGCGGTCGCCAATCTGCTCGAGCACGACGGCGCGCGCGAACAGCGTCCGTCGCTCGAAATTTTTTACGATCTCGCGCAGCGTCCGGCCGCGGGGCCGGCGCTGGTCGAGGAATTTCTCGAATTCGACTGGTGCGAGCATTTTCGCCGCGTCGTGCTGCGTGTTCACGGCGCCGAACTGCCCGAGCTGCCGCAACTGCCAGACCATCTTGCGATCGAACGCTGGGGCGACGCCGGCCGTTTCCCCGAAATCGGCATCGCCGCCGACTGGCTGCGCGCGGGCGGCGCCGACTATCTCGCGACCATCACCGGCGACGGCGAATACCGCCTGCGCGACATCGCTTTCGGCGTCAAGGTGCTCGAACAAAGTTCGTTCGGCGCCGTTTACGGCTCGCGCACCCAGAGCCGCCGGCAGTTTCGCCACTCACTGCGTTCGGTGTACGGCGAAAAGGGCCTCGCCTACTTCGCCAGCTTCGCCGGCGCGTTTCTGCTGAGCATCGCCTTCGCCGCCGGCTTTGGCGTAATCTTTTCCGACCCTCTGACCGGCTTCCGCATCTACCGCCGCCGCCGGATGGCCGGCATCGAGCAGGCGCTCGGACGCGCGCGCCGCGCCGCCACGCCGACGACGATCACGCGGATGCTGGTGCGGAACCACGTCGAAATCGCCGAACTGCCGGTGCAGTACCGGACCTTCGCCGGCTTTACCGATCCGCGCACGCGGCTCAAGCGCGGCGTGAGCAACCTGCTCGGCCTGTTGCGATGACCGCCGCGTCCGCGGCGCCGCTCGCGGCGCGCAATTTCTTGTTTGATTTCGACGGCACGCTGGCCGATTCCGCTCCGCTTCACGCCGAAGCTTTTCGCGCCGCGCTCGCGGTCGAGGCGCCCGCCGCGCTCGCCGGCTTCGATTACGAACCGCTCAAAGGATTGAACACGCGCGAAGCGTTCGAGCGGCTCGGCGTCGCCGACGTAGAACGGCTGCTGCGATGCGTGGCGCGCAAGCGCGCCGCCTATCGCGACGCGGTGCGCGCCGGGCGCCTGCGCGCGTTCAGGGGCGCGCGCGAATTGCTCGCCGCGCTCCGTCGCGCCGGCGCGTGCAGCTACCTCGTCACCTCGGGCAGTTCCGCCTCAGTCGCGCTCGCGCTCGAGCGGCTGGATCTCGCGCGCGCCTTCGCCGGAATTATCGCCGGCGACGACGCTGCGCGCGGCAAACCCGCTCCCGATCCCTATCTCGAATGCATGCGCCGCCACATGCTCGACGCCGCCGACTCGGTCGCGGTCGAAGACGCGCCGTCGGGCGTGGAATCCGCGCGCGCCGCCGGCCTTCGCGTTATCGGCGTGCACAATCCCGCCGTCGCGCCGCTCGCCGATCGCTATTTTCCGACCCTGGAGATACTCGCCGCCGCGATCGAGACCGAACGCGGCTGGCAGGCGCCGGCCCATGGCGCGCGCTATTCTTGACGCGATGAAGCTCTGCGCGCTCGTGCCCGCCGCCGGCCGCGGTTCGCGGCTCGGCCTGGATCGGCCGAAGATTCTCGCGGAAGTCGCTCCGGGCGTGACCATCCTGAGCGTCCTCAGCGGCAAGCTCCTGGCGGTCGCCGATCACCTGAACATCATCGTCGCGCCCGACGCTTTCGACATGATCGCCGCCGCGATCCGCTCCGGCCCCGGCGCCGATCGCGTCTCGACCGCGCTTCAGCCGGAGCCGCTCGGGATGGGCGACGCGATCTTTCGCGGCTACGACCGATGGGCGCGCGCCGGCGCGATCATGGTCGTGTGGGGCGACCAGGTCTTCGTTTCCGCAACCACCCTCGCCGCCGCCCGCGACGCCCATCGCGGCGCTCCGCGCACCGTCGTGATCCCCGTCGTGCCGCTCGCCGAGCCTTACGTCGAGTACGTCTTCGACGCCGGCCGCCTCGTCGCCGTCCGCCAGACCCGGGAGGGCGATCGCTGCGCGCCCGGCGGACTCGGCGACGTCGGCGCGTTCGTGCTCTCGGTCGCCGGATTGCGCGAGGCATGGTTGGAATACTCGGCCTCCGCGGCGCACGGCGGCGCCACCGGCGAGATTAACTTTCTCCCGTTCCTGCCCTGGCTCGCGGCGCGCGGATGGACGGTGGCGCCGCTGCCGATCGGCGACCCGCGCGAGGCGCGCGGCGTTAACACTCCCGCCGACCTTGAATTTTTCCGCGCCGAATTTTCCCGCGCGCCGATTGGGAAAACTTAACGCCGATCACGAGCGAGGACGAATCAATCCGATGAGCGAAACCCTGTTGGTCACCGGCGGCGCCGGCTTTATCGGCAGCCATCTGTGCGAATTGCTGCTCGCCCGCGGCTACCGCGTACGCGTCCTCGACAATCTGATTTACGGCCGCCGCGAATGGGTTCCGCGCGGCGCCGAATTCATCGAAGCCGACGTGACCGACGCCGCCGCCTGCCGCCGCGCGGCCAGCGGATGCGCGGGCGTGTTCCACATGGCCGCGATGTCGCGCGCGGCGCCGTCGCTCGAAGCGATCGACGAATGCACGCAAAACAATATCGTCGGCACGCAGAACGTCCTGATCGCCGCGCGCGAGGCCGGCATGCGGAAAGTCGTTTACAGCGGCTCCTCGACTTACTACGGCAACCAGCCGGGCCCCCATCGCGAATCGATGCGCCCGCAGTTCCTCAATTTCTACGCGCTGAGCAAATACGCGGGCGAGGAGTACTGCATGCTCTTCGATCGCGCGCTCGGCCTGCCCGCGATCGTCCTGCGCTACTTCAACGTTTACGGTCCGCGCCAGCCCGAACAGGGCGCCTACGCCCTGGTGCTGGGCGCGTTCCTGCGGCGATGGCGCGACGGTAAGACGCTTGAAATCCACGGCGATGGCTCGCAGCGCCGCGATTTCATCCACGTTCGCGATATCGCCGAGGCGAACCTCGCCGCCTACCTGAGTTCCGCCCGCGGCTTCGCGCTCAACGTCGGCAGCGGCGAAAACATCTCGGTCAAGGAGCTTGCCGACCTGATTTCGCCCGACCAGCTCCACGCGCCGCGCCGCGCCGGCGACGCCGAAGTCACGCTTGCGGATATTTCGCTGATCCAGGCGACGCTTGGATGGCGGCCGCGGGTGAGCTTCGCCGACGGCCTTGCCGAATTGAAACAGACGGTTCGCGCGGCCGGATGATCCGTCCGGCGCGCGGATGCGGCGGCGCTATTCGTCGTCGAGGCCTTGCGCGGCCGGATCGGAGCTGGGATCGGCGCCGTTGTTCGAGCGGAAAAAGCCGTCGTCCGGCGCATTGCGGGCGACCCCGATGCAGAATGGATCGCCGCTCCGCTCGGCCGCGCTCCAGCGCGGCGCTTGGCTAAGCAGTATGCCCGCGAGCGTCGCCGCCGCGATCGCGATCAGCATCGCCGCGCCCACGCCGGAGGCCGATCCCGCGTCGAGCGCCGCACGCCGCATTCGTTCCAGACCACGCTTGCCTTGCGAACCGTAAATTGTGGACGTCATCGCCTGAGGTCCTTCGCAAGCCGGATTTTTCAAACCGCCGCCGGACTCCCGCGCGTCATCACCGCGGCCGCAGCTCGAACGCCGCGGCCAGCAATTCGTACGATCTCCGGCGCGCCTGATGGTCATGCACGATCGTCACCACCATCACCTCGTCAACGCGCAGCGTCTCCGCCATCTCGAGGATTCCCGACCGCACCCGCTCCGGCGCGCCGGCGAAATATCTTGGCCATTCGCCGCTGTCGAAATCGCGCGGCTCCGGCGCCGGCCCCAGTTCGGCGATCGCTTCTTCGGGCGTCGGGATGGGCCGCACGTCGCCCTGCCGGATACGGCGGCGGAACAGCCGCGCGCTCATCAGCAGCCGCTCGGCTTCCGCGTCGCTATCGGCGCATACCGCGCCCAACGCCAGAACCGTATAGGGATGAGCGAGCCGCGCCGACGGCGCGAAATGATGCTGATAATGCTCGATCGCCGTGCGCGTCGAGCGCTGATCGATAAAATGGGCGAACGCGTACGGCAATCCCAACTGCGCCGCCGCCGATCCGCTCCACGGACTCGAACCTAGCAGCCAAAGTTCCGGCGCGCCGGGAGTCGCCGGAGAAATCGCGATACGACTGAACGGATGCTCGGGCGGAAAGCCGTCGCCGAGCCACGCCGCCAGCTCCACCAGTTGCTGGCCGAAATCGTCAGGCATCGGCGCGCGCGTGCGCTCGCGCCTGAGCGCCAGCGTGTCGAGCGGCGTGCCGCCGGGCGCGCGGCCCACGCCGAGATCGATCCGGCCGGGGTACAGCGCGTGCAGCACGCGAAAGGCCTCGGCCGTCTTGAACGGACTGTAATGCGGCAGCATCACGCCGCCCGAACCGATCCGTATGGTTTTCGTCTCGGCGGCGACGCGCGCGATCAACACTTCCGGCGCGGGGCTGGCCAGCGCCGCGATCGCGTGATGCTCCGCGATCCAGTAGCGCTCGTAGCCGAGTTCGTCGGCCAGCCGCGCCAGATCGATCGTGTTGCGAAACGCGTCGGCCGGCGTTAGTCCCGCCGGCACCGGCGACTGGTCGATAACCGATAGCTTCACGCCCCGCCCTGCCTCATGCCATTTCAGCAGAATCGCGGCCGATCGAAAATCCGCGCGCCTTACTCAAGCGAAAGATCCGCGCGGGCCGGCGGTTCGCCGCCGCCGGGCGTGCCCGCAACGATCTTCGCCGGCGAAACGATCAGCCGCCCCGGATCGATCCGCGTCATCAAAAAGGTGCGCACCGCTTCGGCGCGCGCCCGCCCCAGCTTGGGCAAATCGGCGTCGGATACTTTGGTATTGTCGACCAACAGCTTTTCCATCTCGGCCGGCGGCAGCGATTTCGCCATCCCGAGAAAGTCGCGCGGCTTGTCGGGAATATCCGCAGCCTTGTACACCTGCTTGAGGTACTTGTCGTATTCGCCGGCCGTAATCTGGAGATCGTCGAGATTCGCATTCTCCTGCCCGCTATCCGCGGCCTTGCGCTTGCGCACCAGGTAATCGACCTTGGCCTCCCGCAGGCCCGGTTTGTCCAGCGACGGATCGACCACGCCGGTGATGTCGAGCTTCAGGGCGGACCGCTGTTTGAGCGCCGCCGCGACCTGATTGAGTTTCTTGCGATCGTCCGCGTTCAGCCGCGCAAAGCCCGGCTTGAACCCGACGTACGACAATCCCTCGCCGCCGCCGCCACCGCCCGGCAGCGCCGCCGCCAGGAGTTTGAAGGGCGAAGTAATCGCCTTCATGATCAAATTCTTGAAGGCGTACCAGATGACGCTGCCAAGGCTGAATTCCGGATCGTTGAGCGACCCGGAAACAGGAATGTTCAGATCGATCCGGCCCTGCGGATCCTTCAGAATCGCGACCGCCAGCCGCACCGGCAGGTTGTAAACGCTCGGCTGCGGAACCTTGTCGCCGAAAGTGAGCTGATCGATCCGGATATGGTTCTGCGCGGTCAGCTTGCGCTGGTCGAGCAGGTAATGCACATCGACGGTCAGCGTGCCCTGGGTAATCGGATAGCCCGTGTATTTGGCCGAATAGGCGGAAAGATCGGGCAGCTCGATGCCGTTGGCCTTGGCCGTGATGTCCAGATACGCCATCGGCGCCAGCGGACTCACCGCGCCGCTGATGCTGACCGGGGCGTTGCGGTTGACCATCCCGTTCAATGACACGTCTGCGGGTGTGGTCGATTCCGTGCTGAACTCGCCGATTTTGCCGGCCAAATCGGTCAAGTCCGCTGAATAGTTGGGCCGGATGAAGTTGTCGGTGTAGTTCGCCTCTCCGCCGGCGAGCGTGATCTGGCCAATCCTGATATCGGCCGGCAGAGGCTTCGGCGGCGCCGGCGGCGCCTGCTGTCCGGCGCCCGCCGCTTGCGGCGTGGGCGTGGGGGTGGGCGACGGAGCCGGCGCGGCCACGGTTCCGTGGGCGCGCGTCAGCGAAGTCGGCGCCGCCTGCGGATTCGCCATGATATCGCTCAGGTTGAGCTTGCCGTCGCGATTCAGAATGATGCGCGCGTAAAAATCGTCGAACGCGATCGCGCCCAGATGAACGCGCGGCTTCCCCTCGCCCATCGCGAAATCGATCCGCTCGAACCTGAGCGCCCGCCAGCGCGCGAACAGGTCGCGCGTCAGCTTGTCGAGCATCCGCACGTCGCCGAGCGTCACGTCGCCGCGATAGCCGATCCGCATCGCGCGCCGCTCCTGCGCGACGCGCACCGCGCCGCTGCTGCTGAGCATCGCGCGCGCGATAACCGCATTCATCCGTGAACCCAGCACGGCGTTGGCCGGAGTCAGATCGAGGCGCCGCGTCACGATATGCAAATTCGCCTTGAGCGGCTTGATCGCGGCGTCGCCCGTGATCTTGAGCGTGCCGCGCCGGTTGACCGTCGCACCGATCGCGACGCCGAACGGCTTGGCGAAATCGCTGGTGACGTTTTTCAGATCGATATCGAGCGGCGCGATCGCCGCCCGCAGCTCCGGCCGCTCGGTTTCGTCGCGCAGGGCGATCGCGGTTTTGTCGAACGCGATCGTCTTTATCTGGAATTGCCATTGCGGCGCTTTCGCCGTTGGCGCGGCGGGCTTCTTCGTCGCGCGCCGCCGCTCCGGACGCCGCCGCGCGCGTGCGCGGCGCGGATGCGGGTGGCCGCGGCGCGCTTCGCGCGGTTTGGTTTGCGATGATTTGAGCAGCGACCCGAGGTTCAGCCGGCCGCGCCGGTCGCGGACCACCTCGACGCTGATGCCGTCCGTGCTCAGGCGATCGACCGCCGCCTGATGCGCCTGCAGGTCGGCCATCGCAAGCTGCGCGCCGATGCTCGTCCATCGGATCGGCTGCTGGCCGCGCTCCGGAAGCTGGATTTCAAAGCCATCGAGCGACGCCTGCGCGGGCTCGACGTGAAGATTGAATTTGCCCGGCGCGTAGTTCGCTTTGACATTGGCGCTGGCGTTGACTTTGCCGGCCACGATTTTGCCCGCGAGGATCGACTGCGCAAATCCCTGCAAAGCGGGAACGTCGATCTGCGACAGCGTTAGCTGGGTCGTCGCCGCGGAGCCCGCCAAATCAAGCGAGCCCTTCGCCGCGATCGTGCCGCCGCCGCTCAGCGTCGCGCCGAAGCTATACGGAATCGGCGCGCCCGCCCCGAGATGAAAATCGCTGACGTGCGCCGCGATCGCTTGCATCGCGGTATTGACCGGCGCCGGCATCTGATTGTCCTGCAGGTTCACGGCGCCGTTGGTCACGTCGATCGCGGCGACCTGCAAATCCAGCGCCGGTTTGCCGGGGGCGGCTGGCGCTGCGGCCTGCGCGGGCGGCGCGGGGGCGCCAGATGGCGCTGCGGGCGCGGCCTGGACCAAGGATGGATTAGGCGCCGCAGGACTGGGAGTGGACGCCGCGGCCGGGGTCGGCGCCGCGGCCGCGGCGGACGGCGCGGTACTGGATGTGGCGCCATATGGCGCCGCGGGCGCAGGCGCTGACTGGACGTTGGCCGCCGGCGGCGGCGCTCCGCCCGAAGACGCCAGCCGCGAAAAATTCGTCGTTCCATCTGCATTAAGCGTCAGATTGGCCTTTAAGCCGTCCAATTTAATCGCAGCCAGATGGACGTAGTTGTGCAGCGGCTCAACGTTGTTCAGCGTGACCAACAGTTGATTGAATCCGACCAGCGGCTGGCCGGATTGATCGCGCACGTCGAGCTGATCGAGCCGCACCCTGCCGCCGATGCGAATCTGCGGGCCTTGAACCGATTGAGCGAAATGAATCAGCAAATAGGTCGATAGCGCGCCATGCGGCATCGTGATCGGCAATTTGCGCGGAACGTAGTCAAGGTACTTCGAGATTTCGAGCGAACGCAGGTTTAAGACCAGTTCGGACTCCGGCTCGGCGCCGAACGGTCGCGCCGTGCCCGCCATCGACAGCTTGCTTCCGTCCACGCTCATCGCCACGTAGGGTTTGACGTAAACCTTCACGTACGCGGGAAGATTCGCGATAAACGGCACGTCCAGCCGGAGATCCTGAATCGTATGGCGCTGGCCAAGCACCTGATCGTCGAAATTGACGGCGCCGCCGCTGATTTGAATATTCGAAACCGAAAAACGGAACGGCTTGCCCGGCTGCGGAGCCGCCGGCGCCGGCTTGGGCGGCGGGATCAAATCCGAAAAATTGAAGGTATTCGGCGCGGTTCGGACGATATTGATCGTCGGATTCGTTATCACGACCTCCTCGACCACCGGGGCGAGGCGCCAGAGCGAATTCCAGGAGGCTTCAACGCCCAAGTGGCCGATTTCGACGAAAGCGCCGCCGCCACTGCGCCTGGCGACTTCAAGCTGGCCGATTTCCAGGCGAAGACTGTACGGATTGAACGCGATTTCGCCTACGCTGACTTGCCGTTTGAGGCTTTTCGCGACCGATCCGGCCAGCACATGCGGCAAGATTGCGGGAACGCCGAAAAAACCGAAGCCGGTATAAATCGCCAGCGCGGCGGCGATGCCGATCGTCCAGCGGCGAACGCGCCGCGATTTGGGCAATCGTTTCGCTTTTTCGAGCGCGCGCCGGAAGGTTTCTAGTAATGCCACTGGATTTTTTCACGACGCTCCGCCAGAGAGCGTCCTCCTTTCCGGTCCGGCTGCGCGACAATCGCATAGAAGGGCCGACGCGCATTGTCGGCATACCATAGGGGATTGAACGCAATCCACCCGCGCGGATGCGGCGTGTTCCACGCTGGCGCAAATTCGATTCGGTCCGCGCATTGCCGATGGCCCCGGCCGTAAAGGTCCGTTTGGAAAGGGATTTGCCGAGGATTTACGGCCATTTCTGCGCTTGAATTTTTTTTCGGCGCGGCGATGAATAATTCCGCCGAGGCCTCGTCGAATAGTATTGGAAGCGGTAGCCAAGGCCGCTCCCCGGTTGCAACCTCCTCCCTGCAGTCGGGGCCGTCCGCCGCAAGACGGACGGTGAAAGGCGGGCGTTAAGGAGACTCCCCCCTCCTTCAACGACCCGCCTTTTTATTTTATGTTCTGTTCGCTTATACGAATGTTTTCAGCATTATGAAAGTCAATTAGCCGCCCCAAGCGATCTTCGAGCGTTCGCCAACCGACGCCATTTGACGCACCGCGCCGTCCCGTTGACGGCCGCGCCGGGTCCGCCCTTGACATGCCGATGAGCCGCCGTCATAGCTGGACGCGCGATGAAATCGTGGCGGCGATGCTTGATTATTGTACCGGTGCTGGTAGGACTGGCCCCGGCGTTACTTCTCAGTTGCGGCAGCGGCGGAAGCAGCGGCATAACGCCCACGATCATTCCAACTTCGCTCTTTGCGGTCTTCGTCTGCTCGGGAGCGCCGCCCACGCCCACACCCACGCCAACGCCGACCAAGGGCGCCACCAAAACGCCCACGCCCACGCCGACGCCGCAATGCTCGCCGGTAACGTCCGCGTCGCTCTGCATACCGAACACGAACAACGCGTTCTGCCAAACCGCTCCGACGCCGCCCACCTCGCTCCAGTTCAACGCGCAAGGCGCATTCACCACCCGTAATCCCAAAGTGCCGTACAGATATCACGACGTTACGAACAGCTCGGCATGGAATCCGTTCCCCGAGAGCGGAGATATCACGGCGCTGCTAAGCTACGTGACGAATGGCGTGTTCGTCGCGTTGCGGCCGGTTGGTTCCGCAGGATGCGCCTGCTTTAACGCTTCCGACGCCGGCATTCCCAGCCAAAGCGTGCTGGTTGGAGTTAACCAGGACGTATCGAACTGTGCGTTCACCTGTCCGCAAATTCCGACGCCCACACCGAAGGCGCTCGATTCCGCTCCGCAAGACGCCCGCTCCACGCCGTAGAATTGAAGAGCGTAAGCGCCAGAATCGCCGCTTTGGCCAGGTTTGCCGCGCCAGCAATCCGGCAAGGCAAAAAAACGGCGCAACACCCGGATTTATTGTTGAAAATCGTTGGCAGCGCGATGCCGTTACGGTTTGACTCCACGTACCGCCGCCGATAGTGTCGGCCACTGCGGCAACGATGGAACGGCAAGCCAGGCGCGAGCAGGTATTGCATCACGCGAAGCACATCTTCGCGCGCAAGGGATACCATCGCACAAACATCGCCGACATCATTTCGCGGGCGCGGATCGCGCGCGGAACCTTTTATCTCTATTTTCAGAACAAGCGCGACATTTTCGAAGAGCTGCTGGCGCAAACGCTGCGCGAGCTGCGCGAACGGATTCAGCGCCTGCGGGTTGGCCCCGGCCAGCCGAATCCCGCCGAGCAATTGCGCGCCAATCTGCGGCGAGTGCTCGCCTTCGTGCTCGACGAACGCGAATTGACGGACATTCTGCTCAACCATTCGACCGGTTTCGATCGGGGACTTGACGAGCAAATTGTGGATTTTTACGAACGCGTTACGGATCAGATCCAGCGGTCGCTCGATCTCGGCATCGAGATGAGCCTGGTGCGGGAATGCGACACGCGCGCGGTCGCCTATTGCATCCTGGGCGGCATCAAGGAAATCGTCGGCCAACTATCGCGAAGCCAGCGCGACGACGTCGCCGCCCTGGCGGAAGAGATCCTTGATTTCGGGCTGCGCGGCGTCGCCCGTCCGGAACTGCTTCAAACGGTCGTCAAGGAACCGGCGGCGGGGGGTTGTCAACCGACCGCGGCCGGCGCGGAGACGGCGGCGGAGGCGGGACATTTTTTTCGTCCGAAATTAGACTGACATGTCAGTTTTCAAAGGCGACGGCCGAACGCAGAGCCGGCGGCGCGCCGCCGTAACCGCCAATGGCAAAACGCATCCGCGTCGCGCGCTCGCGTTCTACGACGTTGACGGCACCCTAATCGATTTGAATCTGCTCCATTCGGCGATTTTCGTTTTCGGCAATATCGGCGAATGGAGCGGCCGAATCGGCTATCTGGCAAGTTTCGCCGCGCGGCTGCCGTCGCTTTATCTGGCGGAGCGCCGCGATCGCTATCTGCTCAATATCGCGCTGTTCGAGGCCTTCAAGGGCGTCTCCCGCGATCGCCTGTTTTCGCTGGGCGAGGAATATTGCGACCGCGTGATGATCGGCCATCTCTATCCGCGCGCCGCCGAACTCATTGAAGCCAACCGCGGCGCCGGGCTCGAACCGGTGCTGGTGACGGGCTCGCCGGACTTTATCATCGCGCCGTTCGCCGAGCGGCTCGGTATCAAGTCGTGGGTCGCGAACCGGCTGGTTTTCAGCCGCGGACGGGCCACGGGACGCCTACACGCGCCGGTGATGGCTGGCGACGCCAAAGCGGAATGGTGCGCGGAGTATTGCGCGCGCCTCGGTATCGGCCTTGCCGATTGCTGGGGCTACGCGGATTCTCATTACGACTTGCCATTTCTGGCCGTGATGGGGCATCCGGTCGCCGTCAATCCCGACCGGCGCCTGGCCGCGACCGCGGCGGCGCGCCAGTGGCCGTTGCTTCGCTTCGACAAGGGCGAAGAGCGGCGCACACTCGGCGGAATCGACCGCGCCGCGGTCGGCGAATGGCTGGAGAGAAAACTTAATGGCGCGGCCTGAAGCGAAACTCAAGGAACTCAAGCCGGCGGACCTGAAGCGCGAGGTGGGGTCGCGGCGCGATCTCGTGGTGACGCTCAGCCGCCGCTCCGAGCCGCGGCTAATCGCCTACGGCGACGAGTTTCTGTACGAAAAGCTGCCGGCGGGAACGCGCGTCGTCTATCCGCCGCCGCCGCTCGACGCGCTGCCCGATCCGGACACCGCGATCCGCTACGCCCTGCTCCATCCGCTCAACGCCGATCCGCTGTTCGCGCAGCTCAATCCGAACATGCGCGTGACGATCGCGATCGACGACATCAGCCTGCCGCTGCCGCCGATGCGCCGGCCGGATATCCGCGAGCGGCTGCTCAACCAGGTGCTGCAGACGCTGGCGGATTACGGCGTCGATGACGTTCATCTGATCGTCGCCACCGCGCTCCATCGCCGGATGACCGAAGCGGAGATCCGCCGGATGGTGGGCGAGCGCGCGTTCCGGCAGTTCTGGCCGGAACGGCTCTACAACTTCGACGGCGAGGATCGGTCGGAACTCGCGATGCTCGGCAAGACCGAGCATGGCGAGGAAGTGTGGCTGTCGCGGCGCGCGGCTGAATCGGACCTGCTGATTTACCTGAATATCAACCTGGTGCCGATGGACGGCGGACATAAATCGGTCGCCGTCGGACTCGCGCCCTATCAAAGCCTGCGCCACCATCATAATCCCGCCACGCTTCGCGACAGCCATTCATACATGGACCCGACCCGCTCGGCGCTGCACAGTTCGGCCAACCGGATGGGCCGGATAGTCAATCGCGAAGTGAATGTATTTTCGATCGAGACCGCCGTGAATACCCAGATGTACGGCGGGATGCTCGACTTCCTGCAAAAGAACGAAGATCGCTTCAGCGATTGGGATCGGATGCGGCTGAAGGGCTTCCGCTGGACGCTCGGCGGAATGTCGAACGAATTGCGCCGCCAGGTGATGAATCAGTACGCGGCGCCATACGGAATGACGGGGGTATGGGCGGGCGAGACCGAAACCGTGCATCGGCAGGCGCTGGCGCGGGTGTTCCAGCAATACGCGGTGCCGGTGAAGGGACAATCCGACGTGCTGATCGTCGGCGTGCCTTATGTCTGTCCCTACAATGTCAATTCGATCATGAATCCCGTTCTCGTGCAGTGCACCGGGATGGGCTACCTGTTCAACATGTACCGCAACAAGCCGCTGGTGAAACCCGGCGGCACGATGATTATCTGCCATCCGCTGCGCGACGAATTTCATCCGGAGCATCATCCGAGCTACATCGAATTTTTCCATCGATGCCTGGCCGAGACGACCGACTCGGTCGAACTGGAAAAGCGGTTCGAAGCCGAGTTCGCGCGCAACCCGACCTATATTCACATGTACCGCTACGGGCACGCCTATCACGGCGTGCATCCGTTCTACATGTGGTATTGGGGCGAGCCCGCGCGCCAGCACGTGGGGCGGGTGATCGCGGCCGGATGCCAGGAGCCGGAGGTCGCCGCACGGCTGGGATGGGAGTCCGCGGACACGCTCGACGAGGCGATCGCGATGGCCACGTCGGAGCATGGACGGTCGGCGACAATTACCTATCTGCACTTGCCGCCGCTGGTGATCGCCGATGTCGAATAAGAACGGGGCTTCGTCCGGCGCAAGCCCGCGCCGCGCCGGCGCATCCGCGCGCGCGCCGAACGGCGCGATGGCGCCGCTCGCGGAAATTTTCGCCGGGCGGGAATTGCTGATCACGGGCGCGACCGGTTTTCTCGGCAAGGTGCTGATCGCGATTCTCCTGCGGCATCATCCGGAGCTGGCGCGGCTGCATCTGCTGATTCGCGGCGACCGCAAATCGAGCCAGAACCGCTTCCGGCGGGAAATTTTCGAATCGCCCGCGCTCGGCCCCCTGCGCGAACATCTGGGCGCCCGCTTCGACCGCCATATCGAGGAGCGCATCGCGATCGTGCCGGGCGACATCGCGGAGCCGGGCCTGCTCAGCGACGAAGCGCCGGCGTTCGAACGCGCGCATATCGACGCCGTCATCCATTGCGCCGGCCTGGTGAATTTCGACGCGTCGCTGGCCAAGGCGCTCGAAGTCAACGCCACCGGCGTCGAAAACGTGGTCGCGTTCTGCCGCGCGCGCGGCGCCGCCCTGCTGCACGTTTCGACCTGTTACGCGGCAGGCGCCGCCGACGGCCATCGCTACGAGGACGACATCCCGATCGACTGGCGCCCGAACGGGCGGCGAGGCTTCGAGCTGGCGCGCGAGCTGCGCGACGCGCGCGCCGAAATCGCGCGGGTCGAAGCCGAAGCCGCGGACCAGGCGCGGATGGCGCAGTTCCGGATGGCGGTGGAGGCGGAATCCGCCGACGATGACGACGAGCGCGGCCACGGCGAAAGCCGCGAGCGCGCGATCGAGGCGCGGCGCAAGCAATGGATCGAAGAACGGCTCAAGGAAGTTGGCCGGCGGCGCGCGCGGATGTGGGGCTGGCCGAACACCTACAGCTACACCAAGAGCCTTGGCGAGCAGATTGCGCTCGCGGCGCGCGACCGGATCGCGGTGGCGGTGGCGCGGCCGTCGGTGATCGAAAGCGCGCTCGCCGATCCGATTCCCGGATGGAACCAGGGCGTCAACACCAGCGCGCCGCTGACCTATCTGTCGGGACGCGGCTATCGCTTTTATCCGGCGCGGGGCGACCTGGTGCTCGACGTGATTCCGGTCGATCTCGCCGCGCACGCGATGGTTCCGATTCTCGGCGCGCTGCTGCGCGGCCGGCACCAGCCGATTTACCAGCTCTGCACGTCGGACGTGAATCCGCTGCCGATGCGCCGGCTGGTGGAATTGACCGCCCTCGGCAATCGGCGGGAGCATCGCCGGCAGGGCGGCCCGATGGGCAAGCTCGCGCGCCATCTGGAAGCCGTCATCGTTTCGCATCAGACCTACGAACTGGTCAGCCAGCGGCTGCCGACGCTGCTGAAGAGCGCGGCGGCGGCGGCGGAATCCGTGATGGGCGGCCGGCCGGCGGCGCGCAAAATCGCCGAGCGCGCGGATCGGCTGGTCGCCGACACGGAACTGGCGCGGTCGCTGGTCGAAGTATATCTGCCGTATATCCAGGACCTGGTTTATACCTTCCACGGCCGCAATATCCGCGAGTTGTACCGGGAGCTTAAGCCGGTCGACGCGCGCGCCCATCCGTTCCATCCCGAGCGCATCGATTGGGCCGACTACTGGATCAACGTTCATCTGCCGGGCCTGCGCCGGCATATTTTTCCGCAGCTCGAACTGCATACGCGGGCGCGGCCGCGGGGCGGTTTCCGCTTCCGCACGCTGGCCGAGATGCTCGACCGGGCGGCCGAGCGCTACGGCGCGCGGCCGGCGATCGAGGCGCGCCAGGCGTCGGGCCAGCGCACGGGCATGAGCTATCGCGAACTGCGCGATCGCGCGTATCGGGCGGGCCTGATGCTGGCGTCGCGCGGGGTCGAACCGGGCGATCGCGTCCTGCTGATCGCGGAGAATTCGCCGGAATGGGTGATCGCGTACTTCGCGATTATCTACGCCGGCGCGATCGCCGTGCCGCTGGACCATCTGATCGCGCCCGAGGAACTGGCGCCGATCGCGCGAATCGCCGAGCCGAGCGTCGCGCTGGTTTCCGCCGGATGCGCGAAGCGGCTGGGCGAGGCGATCGGCGCGGCGGCGCCCGGGATCGCCGAGCTCGAGCTGGACGAGCTGAACCGGCCGTTCATCCTCAGCGCGAAGGCGAAGACTCCGCCCGCGCTCGAGCGCAAATCGACGGCGTCGATCGTCTTCACCTCCGGCACCACCGGCGCGCCCAAGGGCGTGACGCTGACGCACGGCAACTTCACCGCCGAAATCGCGATGCTGGCGCGGGTGTTCGCGCTCGGCGCCGACGACGTCGCGCTGTCGCTGCTGCCGCTGCATCATACGTTCGAGTTCACTTGCGGGATGCTGCTGCCGCTGGCGAGCGGCGCGCGGATCGTTTACCCGCAGGGCGTGGACGCGGCGAGCCTGTCGCGCACGCTGGCCGACGTGCGGCCGACCGCGCTGGTGGGAGTGCCGGCGCTCTGGGAGGCCGTGCACCGGCGCATCATGGACGAAGTCGAGGCGCGCGGACCGTTCGCGCACGCCGCGTTCGAGCGGATGCGCGATCTGAACCGCCGGCTCGACGAAGATTACAACCTCAATCTCGGCACGCTGCTGTTCCGCCCGGCGCATACCGCATTGGGAGGACGGCTTAAGCTCGCGGTGAGCGGCGGCGCGGCGCTGCCGCAGCGGGTCGCGCGTTTTTTCAACGAAATCGGCATCCGCCTGCTCGAAGGCTACGGCCTGACCGAATCGGCGCCGGTGCTGAGCGTCGCGCGGCCTGACGAAGCGCTGGTTCCCGGATCGGTCGGCAAGCCGCTGCACAACGTCGAAGTCAAACTGGCCAAGGCCGCGGGCAGCGTCGGCGAAATTATCGCGCGCGGGCCGAACGTGATGACTGGCTATTACCGCAATCCCGCAGCGACCGCCGAAGTGCTGCGCGACGGCTGGCTGCATACGGGCGACCTCGGCCGTTTCGACGAAGACGGGCGGCTCTATATCGTCGGCCGGGCGAAGGACGTAATCGTCGATTCTGGCGGCAACAATATCTACATCGACGAACTCGAAGAGGCTTACGGCCACTCGTCGTTTCTGAAAGAGATGGCCGTGGTGGGATTGCGCGCCGGCCAGGGCGAGCAGGTCGCGGCGCTGGTCGTGCCGGCGTACGCGCGCGGCGAAAGCCGGCGCGCCGTCGAGGACAAGCTGCGCGCGCATATCGAAAAGGTCGGCGCGGCGCTGAGTCCGCACAAGCGCATCCGGATCCTGCGCTTCACCGACGCCGAGCTGCCGCGCACGCGCACGCGCAAGGTGCGGCGCGCCGAGGTCGCGGCGATGCTGCGCCGGATGGTGGACAGCGACGAGCGCGAGCGCGGCGCCGTCAGCGCGGAGGTCGAGCCGTGGCTGGCGCAGGCGCTGGCGCAGGTCGCCAGCGGCGGCGCGGAAATCACGCCGGCGACGCGGCTGATCGAAGACCTCGGACTGGATTCGCTGGCGCTGGCCGAACTGGCGGAGCATATCGCCGTAAAATCGGGCCGCGAGCTCAGCGCCGAGGAGCTGTCGAACGTCGCGACCGTCGAGGAGTTGCAGCGAATCGCGGGCGAGGCCGGCAATCGCCCGAAGCTGCCGTCCTACGCGCGCTTCGCGAAACCGTACACGATCGAACTGCCGGAGCCGCTGCGGCGGCTGGGCGAGGCGGCGCTACGGCGATCGTTCGACGCGGCGTTCGACCGCTGGCTGAAGCCGCTCGTGATGGGCGCCGGGAATATCCCGGCGAACCGCAACGCGCTGGTCGTGGCGAACCATTCGAGCCATCTCGATTTCGCGCTGGTCGGCCACGCGCTGGGCGCGATGGGCCGCAATCTGGTGGTGCTCGCGGCCAAGGATTATTTCTTCAACACGCCGGCGCGGCGGATGCTCGCGGCGAATTTCTCGCGGCTGATTCCGTTCGATCGCGAACGCGCGCAGCTCGAATCGCTCGACGAGGCGCTGGCGGAATTGGCGGCGGGCCGCAGCGTGCTGATGTTTCCCGAGGGCACGCGCTCGCCCGACGGCCTGATCCACGAGTTCAAGAGCGGCGCGGGCTACCTTGCGCTGCATAGCGGATGCGACGTGCTGCCGATCAGAATCGACGGCACGCACGAGGTGCTCGGCAAGGGCCAGCTGCTGCCGCGGCGTCATCCGGTGGAAGTGCGCATCGGCCGGCCGATCGGAGCGGAGGAACTGCGCGGCCTCGCCCGCGACGGCGAAGGCGCGGGAGCTTATCGCAAACTTGCTGAGCGGATGCGCGACGCGGTCGTCGGCCTCGGCGTCCGCACGATGAAACGTGTCAAACCGGCGGCAGCGCCCGTACTTGCAGCGCCGGACGCCGCGGCGGAAATAGCCGCCGAACCCGGCGGGCGCGTCCGCGCTCGCGGACGCCGTCCGGCGCGACACGCGAAAGGCTGAGCGGCGCGCGGCGCATCATGATCATGTCCCGCGCGATCACGGTTGTCGCTGTAACGGCGCTGGCGGTTTTGATCGCGCGGCCGGTGCGCGCGTGGGATTCGCGAACGCATCGCTTGATCGCGCGGCTGGCGGTCGAGGCGCTGCCCGCGGGATCCCCGCGCGCGACGCTTGCGGCCAACGCAGCGCAACTGCAGGAGGCCTCCGTCGCGCCCGACGAAGTCCTGCGTCCTCTCTACGGCAAGTCCGAAGCGATCAAGCACTATCTGGATCTCGAATACTACGGCGCCGATCCCTTCGCGGCGCTCAATCCCGATATTCGCGTGATGGAACGCGAGTACGGATGGCGCACGCTGGAACGATCGGGCGTTTTGCCGTGGGCGATCGAAGAAGAGTCGGCCGACCTCGCGAGCGCGTGGCGCGGCGGCGATTGCGCGAATGCGATTCAGGCCGCGGGCTACCTGGCGCATTACGTGGGCGACGCGACCCAGCCGCTCCATTCGACCGCCCACTTCGACGGCTACGCGCAGGATCGCGGCGTCCATGCGCGCCTCGAAGGCGCGGTCGATTACAACGTCTGGCGCATCGAGCAGATGGCTCGCCCGGAAGTCCGGCTCGCGCCGATCGCGTCGCCGTGGGACGCGGCCATCGCGGAGCTGCACGAGAGCCATCCGCTGGTGCAGACGGTAATCAACGCCGACCGCGCGGCGCGCGCGGAAACCGGACTTCGGCGCGGCGCCTATTTCGATCGCGTGTTGATGGCCGAAGAGGCGCCGATGGTCGCGCGGCAGATAGCGATCGCCGCTTCGACGCTGGGATCGATCTGGCAATACGAATGGACGCAGGCCGGCCAACCTCCCGCATGTGCGCAATAATCGTGCGCTTCTGGACCGGCCGGGCGATGGTTAGAATATCAACTGGAGAGATGGAGCGGTTGTGAACATGAATCGCGCCGCCGCCTCGGATTGGAAATTTGAACGCTGATGGACTGGTGGACCCAAAGATTCGACGACCGGCCCCGGCCGACCCGCGGCGATATCCGTCCGTCGGTGAGCGAAATCACCGACTATCTGCTGGTCGGCGAATATCCGCGCGTGGCCGATATCGAATGGCTCAGGCGCGAGCATCGCGTGACCGCGATCCACAATCTTCAGGACGACGAGGATTTGCGCATCAACGCGCTCGATATCGGCGAACTGGAAGCGGCCGCCGATTCACACGGAATCGCGTACGCGCGCACTCCCATCCACGACGGCAGTTCCGACGACGTCGCGCGCAGGCTGGTGGCCGCGCTGGCTGATTTGCACACCCTGGTCGCGGGCGAGCGGCGCGTATATCTCCACTGCAATGCGGGACTGAACCGCGCGCCGACGCTCGCGATCGCATACTTGCGCGCCCATCGCGGGATGTCGCTCGAAGAGGCGATGGCGCTGGTCAAGGCGCGGCGCGCGTGCGGGCCGTTCATGACCGTGCTCGAAAATCATTTCGGCCCGCGCCATCTCAAGCCGTCCGCATAGCCGGCCGCGGCGCCTCCGATGGCGAGTCAAAGGATTCTCCGCGGATGCGCATGGGGCGTTCATCTGCTGACCGCGTCGGGCGCGGCGGCGGGATTGATCGCGATCGACCGCACCACGCGCGCGGACTGGCGCGGCGCGTTTATCGCGATGGCGATCGCGGTCGCCATTGATTCCTTCGACGGGCCACTGGCGCGCGCGCTTCGCGTGCGCGAACGCATTCCCGTCTTCGACGGCGCGACGCTCGACAATATCGTGGACTATCTCAATTACGTCGCGGTTCCCGCCTTCCTGATGCTGCGGGCGAATCTGCTGCCGGCGGGGAACGCCGGAACCACGCTCGCCGCATTCGTGATGATCGCGAGCGCGTACGGCTTCAGCCGGACCGACGCGAAGACCGAGGACAACTACTTCCGCGGCTTCCCGTCTTACTGGAACCTGGTCGCGCTCTATATTTTCTGCCTCGGATTTTCGCGCGCGGCCAACGGCGCCATCGTCGGCGCGCTGGCGCTGATGGTGTTCGTTCCAATCAAGTACATTTATCCGAACCGCACCGAGCTGATGCGTCCGCTGACCCTCGCGCTCGCCGCGGTCTGGGGCGTCGCCACCGTCGCGATGCTGCCGATGCTGCCGGGGCACAACGATCTCCTGCTTTACACGTCGCTGGCCTTCGTCGTTTACTATTTCGCGATGTCATTCGCCCTTCACGCTCATCCGGCGCGCGTCGCCGCCCGCCGCCAGCGCTAGGCCGCGATGTCCGCCACGATCGCCGCATGGCTTGAAATCGTCGAAGGACCCGCGCCGATCCTGCTGATCGCGCCGCACGGCGGACGCGCCGGCGCGGCCGCGCGCGCCGCGCTCCATCCGAAAGTAAACGACCTCGAGACCGCCGCGATCGCGCGCGAGCTGGCCGGCAGGCTCGGCGCCTGCGCGCTGATCAATTCGGCGATGGACCGCAATGAACTGGATTGCAACCGGCTCGGGCAACTGGCGGCGCGCGCGCCCTGGATGATCGAATTGATCGCCGGCCGGGTCGAACATATCGCGCGCCGGCGCGGGCGCGTGATCGTGATGCTGATTCACGGCTGGAACGTGATCGAGCCGCGGGTTGATATCGGCCTCGGGCTGCGCGATCACGGCGCGCATCTGCGTCCGCCCGCCGGCGCCCACGTCAGCGCCAGCGACGATTTCATCAGCGGTCCCGTAGCCGCGATGGCGGAGCGGCTTGACCGCGCCGGCATCGCGGCGACCTTCGGGATGCGCTATCCCGGCGGCGCGCGCCAGAACCTGCTGCAAGCGTTCACCCCGCGCCATCACGCCAGCGACATTCCGGCTGTGCGGCGGCTCGCCGCGCTCGCGGCGGACGGCGCGGTCGATGCGGTTCAACTGGAAATGTCGGTCGCGGTGCGGATGCCCGGGCCGTTGCGCGCGCGGGGAATCGCGGCGATCGCCGAATCATTTCGCTTCGCGCGGGCCGGCGACGGCGCGGTTCCCGCCACTGAATCGAAAACCTCGAACGGGACTTCCGGCGCGCGCATCGTAATCCGCGAATCCCCGCCGCGGCCCGCGCAGGCCGCCGCGCCATCCGCCGCCGCGCCGACGCGGTACGGCGTGGAATTCTTCGACGCCGCCGCGAACGTTGGCGGAATCGCAAGCTTCGATCTCGGCGCGAGCGGGGCAGGCGGACGGATCATGATTCTGTTCGATCGATGCCGCGCCGCGCTCTTCACCGCCGAGGGACGCCCGCACCATGACGGCGCAACGCTCTCGCTTGGACCGCTGCGCTTCGTCTGCGACGGCGGCGCCGGCAGTCTCGCCTTCGCCGGTCCCGCGATAGTCGTGAACGACGGCGCGGCCTATCTGAGCGTCGAAAGCGCGCTGGCCGGCGGCGCGCTCGACCCCGCGATGCGCTTCCGCGCCGCGCTCGCGCTCGAAGAAGCCGCGCGGGCGCCGGACCTCGCCGCGACGGATCCGCGGTTCGCACGGCTGGAAGGCGAACTTGTAATCGCGGGACAACCGCGAAAAATCAGCGCCGTCGCGCGCATCGGCGTGTCTGTGACCGGCTTGGGCGCGGGGCGCTTCGAAACCCGGCGAACGCTGTGGGCGCGCTTTGCTTCGGGGCGTCGGATCGCCGTGCTCGAAGCGTGCGAAACCGCCAATGGGGATCGATCATATCGCCGCGACGCGCGAATCCTGACCGAAACCGGATGGCGAGCGGCGGAAGTCGGCCCGATCGAACTGACGACGCACGACCCCGCCGCGCCGCCCGACCGCATCGCGGCTTCGATCGTCGCGCCGCGCGGCGCGGAATCGCAGTTGAGCGGAGCGGTCAGAAGTTTCATGTCGCTCTCGCGCCCCGGCGCGGACGGCGTACGCATCCATACGACGCTCGGCTTCGCCGAGTTCAGGCTTGGCGGAGAAAGCGGAGCCGGGATGTTCGAATATTCGCGGGTCGTCGGCCAGCCTGACGCCGCCTTTGGCCAGATTCGATAAAGCGATTTCAGCCGGCTTCTTCCGCCGCCGAAAGCTGATGCGATTCGGCCGCGAGGGCGGCGCTGAGCTTCAACGCGACCAGCCGCGCGAGTTCGTGAAAGTTCTTCGCCAGCGGCGATTCCGCATACGCGCGGATAAAAATCACGCCGCGGTCGCAGCTTTCCGCAAGCCGCGCATCGAACGGCAGGCGCGCCAGCGTCGCAACTTCCTCCGCGGCCGCCGCGGCGGCGAGATCGCCATGCGGCAGCAACGGCCGCACGGAATGGCATCCCTCGCAACTGAAGCCGACCATGTTTTCGACCAGTCCGAGCACGGGAACGGCGCACAGCCGCGCGATTTCGATCGCGCCGCGCGCTGCGCGCACCGAGAAATCCGACGGCTGGGTCACGATGATCGCGCCCGCGAGCGGCGCGATCCGCGCGAGGCGGAAAAGCTGTTCGAGCCCGGGAGCGAGATCGATCAAGAGCACGTCCAGCGCGCCGAAACTGGTCAAGCCGATCAAGCGGCGCAGCGCGTCATCGTAATCGAGTTCGGCGAGCGCGGAACCGTTGCGGCTCGCCGCTGCGTGCGCCGCTTCGTCATCGAGAAAGCTGACCGGGGGCGGCTCGCCGCCGGGCAGCAATCCGCTGGCCGCGATCCGCAGTCCAAGCGGGCCCGCGATCGGTTCGATCGCGTCGCCGCCGAAGACACGCCGCGGCGCCTGCAAGCCCAGCATCGCCAGCACGTTCGGCGAATTCAGGTCGGCGTCGAGGATTCCCACCTTGTGGCCGGCCAGCGCCAGCGCCGCCGCCAGATTGACCGCGATAGCGCTTTTGCCGACGCCGCCCTTGGCGCTCGCGATCGCGACCACCGCCCGCACGCCGGTCAGTCCGGCGCCCGGCGCGGCCGCTCCGCGCGCGGCGCGGGAATCGCATTCCGCGTCAGCCCGGCGTTCCCTGAAAATCCTCATTGCGTTTTAAATCTCGACCGGCGCTGGCTCCGCCTCCGCATCCGCGCCAACACCATCCAATTAAACATGCACGCTTGGCGAAGCCGCGTAAAGCTACCTCGTCGAGCCGGCGCACGCCGCTTGGGGAAGCTCCGCACAAGCCAGCTTGTCATTCTGAACGGAGCGTAGCGGAGTGGAAGCCTGCCCTGAGTTCCACGAAGGGAATTTCGGGATTCTTCGCCGCGCCCTTCGCTGCGCTCAGGACCAGTACAGAATGACGGAATGGACCTTTTGCGGAGCCTCCTTAGAGGTTGTCTTCGTCCGCGTCGGTCGAACCGAGTTTGCGGTACGTGTTGCGCTCGTCGTCGAAGCGCCGCTGCGAGCGGGCCTCGCGCTCCTGATCCTGCTGGCAATCGCGGCACAGCCGCGTGAACGGCATCGCCTTCAGCCGCTCCTCGGCGATTTCCAGGCCGCAGGATTCGCACACGCCGTAGGCACCCTCTTCGATCCGCGAAAGCGCTTCGTCGATTTGTTTGACCTTCATCCGCTCGCGGTCGGAGAGGATGAAATTGATCTCGCGATCGCGCTCCTCGGAAGCGAGATCGTAAGTGTCCATGCCCTCGTCCTTGGCGCCTTCGCGTTCGGCCTTGAGCTCGGAGTCGATCTCTTCATGCAGCTTCGACTTCATTTCGAGCAGATGTTCGCGGAGGTCGGCCAGGAACTTCTTTCGGTTAGCCGCCGTCTTCTGTTTAGCCATCGCCCGCCACCTTCTTAGTTAAGCATCGCGGCGTTCGCCACGGTCGCCTCCAGGTCGTAGCTGCGCGCACGCTCGATTCGCGCGCGCACGAACTCGCCCGGTTCGGCATCGCCCTTCAAAATCACCATTCCGTCTATTTCAGGGGCTTGCTGCGGCGTTCGCCCGCGCAATCGCGTGGCGCGCCCCGGCATTGGCCCCTCCACCAGCACTTCGCATTCGCCGCCGACCAATTCACGGTTCCGGCGCAAGGAAATTTCCGCCTGAGCCTCCATCAGCGTGGCGCGCCGTTCGCGCTTGATCCGTTCCGGAACCTGGGCCGCCATCGCATAGGCCGGCGTGTTCTCCTCGCGCGAATAGGCGAACGCTCCGACCCGTTCGAATCGCTGTTCGCGCACGAACTCGAGCAGACGGCCAAAGGCCGCGTCGTCTTCGCCCGGAAAGCCGACGATAAACGACGTGCGGATCGCCACGCCGGGAATTTTCCGCCGGATCCGATCGAGCAGCGCCCGCAGCGCCGCGCCCGACCGTTCGCGCCGCATCGCCCGCAGCACTCCGTCGTCGGCGTGCTGCAGCGGCATATCAATATACTTAACCACCGCCGGCAATTCCGCGACCGTCTCCAGCAGTTCGCCGGTGACGAAATTCGGATAGCAATAAAGCAGGCGGATCCAGCGTATCCCGTCGATCCCGGCAAGCCGGCGCAGCAGCGCCGCGAGCGACGACGCCGGGCTGAGGTCGCGCCCGTACGCGGTCAGGTCCTGCGCAATCAAATTGATTTCGCGCACGCCCGCCGCGCCCATCGCGCGCGCCTCGGCGACGATATCGTCGGGCGTGCGGCTCTCGTGGCGGCCGCGAATCTTCGGGATTATGCAGAAGGCGCACTGATGATTGCAGCCTTCCGAAATTTTCAGATAGGTCGAGAAAAAGTTGCCGGTCAAGACGCGCGGCGCGTCGGCCGTGGGCAGCAGATGGGCCGCGCCGGCATAGGGCGCGCCGAGCGCTTCGGGCGGGCGGCTGCGGCTCAGCAAATCGGGCAGATCGAGAAAATTGCCGGTGCCGACGAAAATATCCACCTCGGGAAGGCGTTCACGCAGCTCCGCGCCGTAACGCTGCGCAAGGCATCCGGCGACGACCAGCCGGCGGCCGACGGCGCGCCGCTTGATTTCGGCGGCGTCCAGAATCGCGTCGAGCGACTCTTTCTTGGCCGATTCGATAAAGGCGCAGGTGTTCACCACCAGCACCTGGGCGGCGGCGGGGTCAAAGGTCAGCTCGTAGCCGGCGCCGGCCAAGGCCCCCATCATCAACTCGCTGTCCGCGAGATTCTTCGGACAGCCTAGCGTGACGAAATGAACTTTCTCGATTGCGGGCACGATTTACAACCTAGGGTCGTATATTCCTACCCGCGCGCGGTTCGTAGCGCAATCGGGCATCAAAAATGCTTGCGGGCGCGGTCGCGGCCGAGCCGATTAAGTACCGCCGCCGGAAGTCACGACGTCCGCGCCGTCGGGAACCTTGAAAACGAATCCAGCCGGCGCCAGCACAACGTTCTGCCGTATATCCGAAAAATGGAATTCCGTGCGGTTTCCGAGCGCGTCCGCGATCGTCAGCGTAACTATATTCGAGGTTGACGGATCGACGCCGATTTCAATCTGCGGTCCGCCAGCTTTCGGAGTTAATATAACATGCGATAGCTTATCTTGAGCCGTAACCTGCGGCTGTGCCGCAGTGAAATCGCGCTCCAGATTGCCGGCGCCGAGCAGCAGCGCCGCAGCCGCCTGCGCCCGGATCGCGTTCTTCAGCGGCGTTTCGATAACCTGGTTCAGGCCGGGATCGTAGTCGTAGAGCGTGCGGCCGTCGCTAATGACGGTTTCGGGCTGCGGCGCGCCGTAATCGAAGCGTATTCGTCCGGGACGAAGCCATAACAGCGTGCCGCCGCGATTAAGCGGGGACGCGCCGGGACGGATGATCGTTTCATTAAATTTTGCCGAAAAAGATAGCGTTTCCTGATAATGGCGCTGCAGGCGCACGAGCAACTCGCGCACTTCCGGCGGCTCGCCAGCGGCGGTGATCGCGGCGCGCGCGCGCGGCGCCGCAGCCGCGATCGCAAGCACGGCAAAGCAGGCGGTCGTGCGCAAAATCCGCGCGAACCATGAGTTCCGGTCGGTATCAGGTTTGATCACGATATTGATCAGGACGAAATGCGCGGCGTTTCGATTCGCCGGCGGACGCTTCGCTCATTCCGGCGAGCGCATCCGGACTTCGCGCGGACGGGCGCCGTCAGCCGGCATCACCAGCCCTTCGCGCTCCATCCGTTCGACCATCCGCGCCGCGCGATTGTAGCCGATTCTGAGACGGCGCTGGATCATCGAAATCGACGCCTGGTTGGTGTCGAGCACGATTCGCACCGCTTCGTCATAAAGGTCGTCGCGATAATCGTCGGCGCCGTCGGGACCGTCGCCGTCGCCCGCGACCGCCGTCTCGAGGATTTCCATCCGGTAGTCCGGGGCGCCCTGCGCGCGCAGAAAGTCGCAGACCTTGCGGATTTCGGTCTCGGAAACGAAGGGACCGTGCAAGCGGCGCAGCCGGGCGGTTCCCGGCGGCATAAACAACATATCGCCGGCGCCGAGCAGCCGTTCCGCGCCGATCGAATCGAGAATCGTGCGCGAATCGACGCGCGAGGTCACCTGCAGGGAAATGCGCGCGGGCAGGTTCGCCTTGATCAGGCCGGTCAGCACGTCGACTGAAGGCCGCTGGGTCGCGAGTATCAGATGGATTCCGGCAGCGCGCGCCTTTTGCGCCAGGCGCGTGATATCGCGCTCGACGGTCTTGCCCTCGGAAAGCAACAAATCGGCAAGTTCGTCGATAATGATCACAATTTTGGGCAGACGGCGGTATTTCACCGACTCATCGCGCCATTCCTCGTCCGCGCCGGAATTTTGCTCGCGGCCGCCGCGGCGCAATTCAACCAGCTCGCCGCCCTGCCCGATCGCGCGGTTGTAGCCGTCGATATTGCGCACTCCCAGATCGCGCATCAGCCGGTAGCGCGACTCCATCTCCTGCGTCGCCCACAACAGCGCCGCCGCGGCCTTTTCCGGATCAACCACGACGGGGACCAGCAGATGCGGAATCGCGTCGTAAACGGACAATTCCAGCATCTTGGGATCGATCAGGATAAAGCGCACATCGTCGGCCGTCGCGTTGAACAGGATCGACGCGATCATCGTATGGATCGACACCGACTTGCCGGTGCCGGTGGCGCCGGCTATCAACAGATGCGGCATCGCGGCAAGGTCGGCGGCGGCGGGATGGCCCGCGATATCCTTGCCCAGCGCGATCGTGAGCTGGCTTTGCGCCGCACGAAACTCCTCGGTCTCGAGAATTTCGCGGAGATAGACCTTTTCGCGCCGGCGATTGGGCACCTCGATTCCGACCACCGCTTCGCCTGGCACCGGGGCCTGGATCCGCACCGTCGGCGCGCGCAGCGCCAGCGACAAATCGTCGGCAAGATTGACGATTTGGCTGACTTTCACGCCGGAGCCGGGCTCGAACTTGTACATCGTCACGACCGGTCCGGGCTGCACCTCGGCCACCCGGCCGGCGACTCCGAAATCGCCCAGCTTCTGCTCGACCGCGCGCGCGCTTTCCGCAAGCGCGGCCTCGTCGATCGCCGCATGCTCGCCCGCGGGCGTATCGAGCAGATCGAGCGGCGGAAGCTGAAACCCTCCGGCGCCGCGCGGCGGCGCGACCGAGGCCGTGACGCCCGACAGGCCTGCCGTCTTTGACGCAACGCGCTGCGGCGCAAGCCGCGCGAGGAATTTCAATTTGGGCGGCTCCGCGGCGAAATTTTCAGACGGCGCGAGCGCGCTGGCCGCGGCGCGTATCAATTGCCCACCGGCGGCGTTCGTCGCAACCGCCGGCGCCATGGCGGCATCCGCCGGTGGATCGTTCGAGCCGGCGCGGCGGCGCGAGGCGAAGGTGGCCAAAAAGTCCGTTGGCGCGCGACGGAGCGTCAGCGCCAAGCCGACCGCGATCGCGATCATCACGGCGATCGCGCCGCCGCCGAAATTCAAGTAATTCTTTAATTCCGTGGCAATACAAGCGCCGGCCGCGCCTGCGATCGGCGCGCCGGCACGATCGATCGACCCGCCGATCGCGCTGATCGCAATCAGCAGCAAGATGGCGCCCAGGGCCTGGTAAACAAACGTCCGCCAATTTTCCGCCGTCCATGCGCGCCATCCAAGCGCCGCCGCGGCCGCGATTACGATATAGGCTTCGATCCCGAACGCGGCCGCCAGCGCCGCCGCCAGCGCGCCGCCCAGCGATCCGCCCAGATTCACGCCGCCTAACTCGCGCGAACCGAGGCTGAGCGTCGCCCATGCCGCCGCCGCGGCGAGCGCCAGCGCGGCCAGTTCGCGCACGATTCGGCCGCCGCGGGACGGCGCGGGCGCGACGGCGACCAAATCGATCGGCGGCGCTTTGGCATGGCGCGGAATGGCGCTCAAACCTCCATCACGTGCGGCACGATCAACGGCCGGCGATTGATCGCGTCAGCGAAATAACGGCGCAGCACCCGCACCATTTCGTCTTTGAGGCGCGTAATATCATCGTCGGGGCGGCCGCCCATCCCGCGAATTCGGGCGGCCAGTTCGGCACGGGCGCGCGCCAGATGGGGCGATGCGCCGTCGCCGGGCACGACGCCGCGGGAAATCAGTTCCGGGCCGGCGACGACTCGCCCGTTGCGCGCCGAAATCGCCAGCATCGCGATAACCGCGCCGTCATGCGCAAGCGCACGGCGCTCCCGGACCAGAACGGGATCGCCCAGTTCCTCGCCATCGGCAAAGATCCGGCCGACCGGAACGGGCCGGCCCCGGCGCGCGACGCCGTTTTCAAGGATCAGCGAATCGCCGTCTTCGAGCAGATAGCAATTCGCCGCCGGCACACCGGCCTCGATCGCGAGCGCGCGATGACGCACCAGATGGCGGTACTCGCCGTGGATTGGCGCAAAATGACGCGGCCGGACCAACCGAACCAGTTCGACCAATTCGTCGCGGCTGGCGTGTCCCGAGACGTGCACCGGCGCTACCGCGTCGTAAAAGACGTCCGCGCCGCGCTTGCACAGCGAATTGACCATCGCGTTGATTACGCGTTCGTTGCCGGGGATAAAACGGGACGAGAGCACCACCGCGTCGCCATCGTCTATATGCGCTTGCGGATAGTTGTCGGCGGCCAGACGAGCCATCGCTGACGACGGCTCGCCCTGACTGCCGCTTGTCAGGAAGACCAACCGCCGCCGTTCGAGGAAATCGGCCTCCGCGCGCTCGATAAAAGTTCCCGGCGGCAAGCTGAGCTGGCCGGTTTCCTGTCCGATCCGGACGCTTTCGGCCATGCGGCGTCCCAGCGGCGCCACCCGGCGCCCGAACTCGTGCGCGACTTCGGCCACCTGGCGAATCCGATGCAAATGCGAGGAGAATGACGACAGGAAGAAGCGGCCCCGCGTGCGCGCCATCAGCTCGCGCAGCACCGGCCGGATCGAACTCTCGGAGCCGGTTCGTCCCGGCCGTTCGACATTGGTCGAGTCCGACAGCAGCAGGTCCACGCCCTCTTCTCCAAGACGCGCGAAGCGTTCGGTATCGAAGGGCGCACCATCAACCGGTGCGGGATCGATCTTGAAGTCGCCGGAGTGCACAAGCAGCGCGCCGGGCGTCCGAATCGCGAGCGCGATCGAGTCGGGCGTCGAATGGGTGACCGCGATCGGCTCGACCCGGAACGGCCCGAGACTGATTTCCCGGCCAGCGGCGAATTCGCGCAGATCGGCCCCGCCGAGCCCGTCTTCGGCGAGGCTGCGCCGCACAAATGCAAGTGTTACTTTAGATCCGTAAACGGGCGCCGGGAACTGCCGCAGCACGAACGGCAACGCGCCGATATGATCTTCATGCGCGTGGGTCAGAATTATTCCGGCAAGATGGGGCCGCGCCTGCGCCAGATAGCGCAAATCCGGCAACATCAGCCCGCCGCCGAGCGCGCTTTCCGGCGCAAACATCACCCCGGCGTCGATTAGAATCGCCTCGTCGCCATGTTCGACGACCATCAGGTTGAGCCCGATTTCGCCGAGTCCGCCCAACGGCGTAATTTTGATTGGCGTGGATTTCGCCGCAGCCATCAGCCCTTCGCAACCCCTGCCCCCGCCAGCGCGCCGACGCTTCAACCCCGTTGGAATTATATCCAGCGCCTTCCGCGGGCGGAAGCGGCGCGGGTCCGGCATGGCCGCCGGCGGCGCTCTTGTGGACGGTCAGCGGCGCTTGTGAACAACCGGCGCGCCCGCACGCTTGCGCTGGATTCGGAGCGGGCTTAGCTTGGGCGTATCGAGGCCGCATCCGATGTCGGTAAACAAAGTAATTCTGGTCGGCAATCTCGGGCGCGATCCCGAGGTGCGCTACCTGCCTTCGGGCCAAACCGTCGCTAAGTTCACGCTTGCGACCAGCGACTCATACAACGATCGCAGCGGCGCGCGTCAGGAGCGCACCGAATGGCACAATATCGTGGTATGGGGCAAACAGGCGGAACTTTGTGGCCAATATCTTAAAAAAGGCCGCCAAGTTTACGTCGAGGGACGCATCTCGAATCAACAGTACGAGGCCAAGGACGGCAGCGGCAAGCGCTACCGTACCGAGATAATCGCGCAACGCGTGCAGTTCCTCGGCGGACGCGCGGGCGCCGGAGCGGGCGGCGGGATGGACGAACCGATCGAGCTTGGCGCGGGCGAAGGCGGCGGCGCGCCGATGGACGACGAGGACATCCCCTTTTAGTCTCGTGTCCCGCAAATAACCTGCGGACCGATCCGGTCTGGAACGAGATTCTTGTATATCCGAATCAGGTGGTGAATCCGGGATCAGAACCGGGCGCCGCGCATCCCCCGGGGCGTGCGCATTGGCGAGTTCCGTTGGTTAGTCACGCCGGAGTATCCATCGATTTGGCGAGTTCCTCCTGATAGTCACGTCCAAGTATCCGTTTATTTTGCGAGTTCCTCTGGTGAGTCATGCCCGGGCTTGACCCGGGCATCCAGCGCTATGGATTCGCGGGTCAATCCCGCGAATGACGCTGTGGTAGTCGCGCCCGCGATCGCGCAACTTGACCAGCCGCGCGCCGCCGACTGAGCAGGCGCGCGCACGGAGCCGGGGTGGAACCAACCGGCATGGACGTGCGCGCGCGTCCCCTCAACTTGCGTTACAGCGCTCACTTGCGGTAGGAGTCTGGCGGCGGCGAGGATTCAAAATGGAGATTCCGGCCCAAACCTTGAAGAGGAATGCCGTTCCAGCTATCAAACGAGCCGGAATTGGAAAGTCAAAAGGAAAATCCCATTAGCTACTTGGAAGATCGCACGCGGCGCTTGCTCGCGATTTTCCTGTTCCTCTGCGCATTCGTCTATCTCCACTTGACGCTCTTCGCGACGTTGCGAGTCCCGTTCGACCTGAGCTACGGAGACAACGGACTCGGGTTCACTGAAGCGCAACGCATCCTGAAAGGCCAGGTCATCTATCGCGATTTCTTTGACATTCTGTTGCCCGGCGTGCCATATCTCGACGCCCTCCTCCTAAAACTCTTCGGCGCCCGCGCCTGGCTCCCCAACGCATGCCTGGTTTCTCTCGGAATCGGCTTTTTATGGGCAAGCTTCGTCATTTCGCGCCGCCTGCTCCCGGGGTTGAGCGCCCTGCTGCCAGGATTCCTGTTCCTCGTCTTCGCGTTTCACAAATACCTGGATCCCACACATCACCTGTACAGCAATCTGCTGATTACGGCCGCCATAGCCGTGATCGCCGCACGGCGTTCGCCCGCGCGCCTGGCCGGCGCCGGCGCTTTATGCGGCCTCGCGGCGATTTTCTCGCAAGCCCATGGCGTCTTCGCGGCTTTGGCTTTGGCGGTTTTCGTTTGGTGGGACGCCACCGCGGATCGCAAGGAAAAACGCGATATCTTGCGAGCCGAAGGCTGCTACCTGGCTCCGTTCTTCGTGATCCTGGGCGCCTGCATATTATACTTTGCCGCCGAAGCCGGGATTGGCCGCTTTATCAACTTGACGATTATCTTTCCCTGCAAGTTCTGGAATGCCACCTACGACCCCAATTCCTTTTCAGATTATGCCTTGGCGGTGGTGGCGCAAGAGTTTTTCTATCACCCGTATCACATACCGCGACCGCTCATTGTCGGATTACTGATTCCAGCCGTCTACATCCTGGCAATAATCAGTTACAGACGGCGCGACTCCCGCGCCTCAAACGGGCAATGGCGGCAGATCATGCTGCTCTGCGCTGTCGGATTATCCCTGTTCGCGTCGATCGTCAATTCCGCCGATATTGCAAGGATGAGCTCGATCGCGATGCCCGCCTTCATCATCGCAGTCTGGTTAATCCAAAGAAGGAAGTGGACCCGCGGCGCGATCGCTCTGGCATGGATGGCGGTGGCGATTGTGATGCTCCGCGACATCTGGTTCGTTCGGGCTCGCGCACCAGTTTATGTTGACACGCCCGCGGGCCGGATCGCGCTGAATCCCATTGCCGGCAATAGCCGTGCGTATTATCAGTGGTTAGCCAGCAATACCCATCCGGGCGACTATGTCTTCGATGCGACAGGGCACCCGGGGTTATACTTTCTCTTCGGGCTGCGGAATCCCACCGGGCTGTGGTGGTTAACCTCCTGCAATTTTACCAGGCCTGAACAAGTACCCGGAGTTTTGCAAGGTTTGAAACAACACCAAGTTCCGCTGATTTTGTGGAGCGCTGGCGTGGACTTGAAATGTGGACCAAACACCGATCACATTCAGCCGATTAGAGAGTATCTCCACAGATGCTATCGCCAGATCGGAACGTTTCGCGACTCTTTCGACTCCACCGCTTCAGTTTGGCGAAGACAGTCCTGAGGGCTCTCGCCGTGATGCGTCCGACTATAGAAACTTTGGCGATGGCGACGCTTCGAAGCGCTATCACTTGTGGGTCGATCCGCTTTCCTCTGTCAACGCCGGTCTGGTTCTGACCCACTCTTCGGTGGGAACGCCGAAGTAAAACTGCTCCACCCTTAATAGTCATGCCCAGGCCTGACCCGGGCATCCAGCGCTATGGATTCGCGGATCAAGCCCGCGAATGACGCTGTGGGAGGGCCGAGCCGGCAAATGCCGCCGTGGTAGTCGCGCCCGCGATCGCGCAACTTGACCAGCCGCGCGCCGCCGACTGAGCAGGCTCGCGCGCGGAGCCGGAATGGGACCAACCGTCACGGAAAGCGCACGCGAACGTCACGCCTGCGCGCGCTTTCGACACCGCTCCGATAGGCGCGCCGCCGGCGGGAGCGTTTGCTCCGTGGCCGGCGGCGACGCGCGAATTACTGCGCCAGGTAACCGCCGTCAACGGGCATCGGCAGTCCGGTCACGAACGACGACGCGTCCGAACACAGCCACAAAACCGCTTCGGCAATCTCTTCGGGCTTGCCCATGCGATGCATCGGTTCGGCGGCGAAGATTTGCTCTTCATTGAACGAGCCGCGATCGAGCACCCGCTCGACCATCGGCGTGCGGATAAAGCCGGGGCAGACGGCGTTGACGCGAATTCCGCGCTGCGCGAATTCGAGCGCCGCGGTCTTGGTCAGTCCGGCGACGCCGTGCTTGGCGGCGACGTAGGCGGGCGCGCCCGCAAGTCCGATCAGTCCGGCCGCGGACGAGGTGTTGACGATCGCGCCGCCGCCCTGCTTCAGCATCTGCGCGATTTCATACTTCATGCAGTAGAAGACGCCGCTCAGATTGATCGCGATTACGCGATCCCAGTTCTCCAGCGAGCATTCCGGCGTGCTCGCCATCTGGCCCTCGATTCCGGCGTTGTTGAAGGCGCAATCGAGCCGGCCGTGAGCCGCGGCGATTTTTCCGATCAGCGCCTCGACCTGCGCGGGATTCGACATGTCGGCGGCGTGGAACTCGGCCGCGCCGCCCGCGTTGCGAATTTCTTTGGCGGTGCGCTCGCCGCCTTCCGCGTTGTAATCGGAAATCACCACGCTCGCGCCCTCGCGCCCGAACAACAGCGCGGTCGCGCGCCCGATTCCCGAGCCGCCGCCGGTGATCAATGAGACTTTGCCTTCGACTCGACCCGCCATGACTTTTTCTCCTCGTGCGAGATAAATCCCCGCTCCATATCGCCGATTCCGGGCGAGCCCGCAAGCCCGCGCCGATTAGACCGATGTGAGGCTAATCGATCCGCCGCAATTGCGGCCGCGCCGTTGACTTCGTCCGCGCCGCGAAGCGGCGCTCCAGCGCGGCGCGCAAATCGCCGATCGCAAGGCCGCGATAGGCGGCCGGCGCGCATCCAAGTTTGTCTCGCGCCTTGTTCCACAAGCGCATCGCGCCGCGCGGATTATTCCGTTCGCGATGGAGCAGCGCGGCGGCGGCCTGAATCAGGCCCTGCACGATCGTGCGGTCGGGTTCCGATGCGCCAAGCCAAATCCGCTCCCACGCCTCGTGCGCCTCGAAATAGCGCCCGGCGTTGAACAACTCCGCCCCGCGCATCAATTCCGCCTCGAATTCCCGTTCGATATGCATCGCGGACAGTCCTCGCGCGCGCGTGCTTGACGGGCGCGGCGGGGCCGTTCCACTATTGCGCCGTAAACGAAACGTTCGGCAAGCGAGGCGGCGCCAGCCTGAATGGGCGGCGCGGCCGGAGGTCCCGATGAGCCAGGCGACGAAGCTGATCGCGCTCGACGGCGCGACCATCAGCATGAAGGAAAGGCATCTGATGATGGGCGGGAGCGACCGCGTCATCGATATTCCGATTCCGAGTTTTCTGATCGAGCATCCCAAGGGGCTGGTGCTGTTCGACACCGGATGCGCTCCCGAGGTCGCGACCGATCCGGAGGGCTATTGGGGCCCGGCGACCAAGTTTCTGCGCAATATCCGCTACACGCCCGACCAGGTGGTCGATCGCCAGATCAAGCTGCACGGCTACCGGCCCGAGGACGTGAAGTTCGTCGTCGTCTCGCATCTCCATCTCGACCATTCCGGCGGGATGAAGCTCTTTCCGCAGGCGCAGCTAATCACCTTCAAGGGCGAACTGCCTTACGCCTACTGGCCGGATCGCAAGGCGCGCAACGGCTTTATCCTCGCCGACCTGTTGCCGACGCGCGGCTTCGACTGGCGCGAGCTGACCGAAGACGCGGACCTCTTCGGCGACGGCAGCGTCAACATCATCAAGACCGCCGGACATACTCCCGGCGAATGTTCGCTGAAGGTGCGGCTCAAGCGCGGCAACGTGATCCTGACCGGCGACACGATCCATATCCGGCCGCAACTGGAGACGCTCGCCGCGATGGACAGCGATTACGATATCGGCGAGGCGAGCGCGTCGATCCGCCGCCTGCGCGACATGCAGGACAGCGGCGAGGCGGCGCTCTGGATCAGCCATGATCCCGACGACTGGAAGCGCTACGAGCACGTGATGGAATAGCGCGCGGATCGCGCGTCAGCTGTTGGCGAGCGCGCGGCGGGGAGCGGGACCGGGCAGGCCGTCGCGCACGAGCGCGCGGCCGTCGGAATGAAATCCGGTCGCGGCCAGCGCCGGCACGCGATCGGATTCGAGCGCGGGCGCGCCGTCGATCGTTTCGATCGCGAGCCTGGGACGCAGCTTGATCAGCGCCGCGAGCGCTGCCGCGAAGTCGCGCTCGCTCAACGCGGCGGCGCCGAGCAAGGCGCGTCCCGCCAGTCCGAGCAGCATCCGCCCCGAGCGCATCACGAGAAAATTTCCCGTCTCGCGCGCGATTCCGCATGCCGGCGTGAGCCATCCGCACGGATTCGCCGGGTCGGCGGCGGTGAACGCGACCGGCTCGGCCGACAGATCCTCGACGCGCGCCGCGCGCAACAGCTCGAGCGCTTCGGGCATCGCGTATTGTTCGCCGCCGAGGCCGTGGACGAAATAGCCGCGCCGAATCGTGCCGGCGTATTCCATTCGACGCAACGCGAAGACCAGCTCGCGCCACGGCGGCGCGGTTTCATCCGCCGCGGCCATCTCGCGGGTCAGCACGCCGTTGCGTTCGAGCAGCGCGAGCGCGGCTTCGCGCGTCGCGTCGGAATTGTCGCCGTCGCCGCCCGAGTCCGGCCGATGTTCGCTCGCGATCGGCGACCAGCGGCCGGCGATACTCGATTTCAGACGGGCGCGGATCGCGGCGTCGCGCCTGATTCCGTCGCGCGATCCGCCATCGGCGAGGGCGTCGCGCGCGGCGTGGCCGCCGGCGAGCATCCGCAATGGCCCAAAGCTGTCGTTCGAGGCGCGGCCGAGGGCGGCCAGGCGCCAAAGCGCCTGAAGCGCGTCGCGTTCGGAAAGATTCGCGCGTTCCGCCAGTTCGTCGAGAAATTGCGCGCCGCCCGAACGCAGCGCGGCGTCGGCCGCCGCCAGCCGCGGATCGTCGAGGACGCGGGCGTCGATTGCGCCGGCGGCGGAATTGCGGATTCCGCTACGTCGGCGCACGAAGCGGATTTTCGCGGGAATCTGCCCAACCTCGGCGTCAGGCGCATCGCCCGTCGCCGCGATCCATCGCCACGCCCCCGAGGTGCAGGCGAAGTCGAGCAATTCGGGCCGGTATCCGCCGATTCGCGCGGGCAGAATCGCGCGCTCCCAGATGGCTGGCGCGAACGCCATTCCCTCCAGCCGCCGCAAAACCTCCGCAACGCTATCGACGCTAGCCGGCAAACCGGCGCCGATTTGCGACCAGCGCAGCCGAAACGCGGCGAACGCGCGCGCATCCGCAGGCTCGGCCTCGGCGCGCAGGCGGCTCAGGGTATGGCGATGCAGCCGATGTAGCACGTAGCGATCGCACCATTGCTGCGGCGCTCCTTCGATCGCGGGAGCGGTGAAATTGCCGCGAAAGATCGCGCCGCGCGCCTCGAGGCCGATCAGGATCGGCTCCGCCTCGGCGTTCGTTATTCCAACGCGCCCGGCGATCTCCGCCGCGGTGGCCGGCAGCGCCGCGGCCATCGTGCGCCGCACGATTTCGGCGAGCGCCGCGTCGCGATCGGCGCCGTTATCCGGATGCGGAAACAGGCGGCCCTGCAAGTCGATCGCGCCCGGATAAGCGGCGGCGTAAAGCGCCGCGTCCTCCGCCGCGACCAGCATCGCGGGACCGTCCGGCGCGCGCCGTAGCCGCAGGATGCGCCCGGATTTTTCGAGTTGATCGGCGAGCTTGACGACGGCATCGCCGAGCGCGCCGATTTCCGATGATGAAATCGAGCCGCGCTCGCGAATCAGCTCATGCAATTCGTCGGCGTTGCGCGGCCGATAACCGGTCGCGGTTCGATCGAGCTCGGCGCCGACGCGCGCGATCGCTTCGGCGGCGATCAGGCCGGAGAGATCGTCCGCGCGGAAAACCTCTTCGGCCAGCGCACGATTCATCGTGACGGAGCGGCTGCGGCGGTCCGCGCGCTCGCCGTCGTCGAGGAACGAATAGTCCCAGGCGAGCAGGATGCGCTGCGCGAAGACCGACGGCGCGACGCTGTCAACCAGGCGCACGCGCACGTCGCCGCGCTCGATTCCGGCGAGCAGCGCGACGAGACCGTCGGCGTCGGCCGATTCCTGCAGGCACTCGCGCATCGTCTCCGTGACGACGAAATGATCCGGAATTTCGATCGTGGGCGGGCGGTTCTCGAAACAGGCGTTGCGGCGCGGGAAGATCGCGGCGATCAGTTCCTGTGTGCGCATTCGCTGCAACCACGCCGGCACCTTGCGTCCGCCGAGCGAGCGCATCACGTCAAGCGCGCGCGTCGCGACGTGGCGGAAGCGCACCTCGAACATCGGCGCGTCGAGCATCGCCTGCCCCAGCACGCCGGCCGCATGGCGCGAATCGAGCATCGCGAGCAGATCGCCAAGCTCGAAGCTGTGGCGCGAATTGAGCGCGAGCAGCGCGGCGTCATCGATCGCCGAAGCCTGGATTTCGAAATCGAACGACTGGCAAAGGCGCTTGCGCAGCGCGAGTCCGAGTCCGCGGTTGAAGCGGATTCCGAACGGCGCGTGGATGACGACTTGCGTGCCGCCGACTCCGTCGAAAAACCGCTCGACCACGATCGTGCGTTGATCGGGCACGACGCCCAGCGCGGCGACGCCGCGGCGAATCCACGCGACGGCCTGCGCGGCGGCGTTTTCGTCGAGCGCGCAATTTTCGCGCAGCCAACTGGCGGCATGCGCTTCGCCGTCTTCGCCCGCCGCGACGAACCGCGCGATTTCGCAGCGCAGTTCGGCGACTTCCGCCGAAAGCGCGGCGGAACGGCCGCCGGCCTCGGTCTGCCAGAACGGCAGCGACGGCGCCATTCCGGGCGCTGGCTCGACCAGCAGGCGGTTTTTCGAGATGCCCAGAATTCGCCACGGCATCGAGCCGAGCGAAAAAATATCGCCGCGCGACGACTCCTGCGCGAAGTCTTCCTCAACGTCGCCGATTCTGCGCCCCTCCGAGGCGATCACGGCGTCGAGGTTGCCGCTCTCCGGAATCGTGCCGCCGGAGGTGATCGCGGCAAGCCGGCCGCCGCGCCGGGAGCGCACGCGCCGTGCGATCCGGTCGTAATAAATCTTCGGCGCCGCGCCCGCGATTCGTTCGGGCAAGGCGGCCGCCATCTGTTCGAGCAGGCGCTCGAGTTCGTCTTCGCCGAATTCCGCGAAGTTATGCGCCCCGCGCAGGATCGCGAGCAGGTCGGCGCGCGCGAGATCTTCTTCCTCGGACGCGATCGCCACGATTTGTTGCGCGGCGACGTCGAGCGGCGCGCGCGCGGCTTCGACCTCGTCGAGCCGTCCGGCGCGAATCGCGCGAACCGCGGCGGCGCACTCGATCAGGTCGTCGGTCGTGAGCGCGAAGAAACGCCCCTTGGGCGTCGCGCCCAACTGATGGCCCGAGCGGCCGATACGCTGCACGGCGGCCGAGATCGATTTCGGCGAATCGATCTGGCAGACGAGATCGACCGCGCCGACGTCGATTCCGAGTTCGAGCGACGCGGTCGCGACGATCGCTTTCAGCTCGCCCGACTTGAGCCGGCGCTCGGCCTTGAGCCGCTCGGCGCGCGCGAGGCTGCCGTGATGGGCCATCACGGCGTCGGCGCCGATGCGTTTTTGCAGCGCGAGCGCGATCCGCTCGGCCCATCGGCGCGACAGCGTGAACACCAGGGTCGTGCGATGCTCCCGGATCAGGCCGGCGACCGTGTCGTACATCGCCTCCCAATGCTGATGGGTCGCGAGCGGGCCGAGTTCCGGGCCGGGCGCGATTACGGACAGATCGAGCGCGCGCGGCGCGTCGTCGGCGCGCACGATTTCGACCGGCCGCAGCCGGCGCGTTCCGTCCGGTTCGATTTCGCCGCCCGCCAGAAATGCCGCAAGCGTCGCGATCGGATTAAGCGTCGCGGAGAGGCCGATTCGCACCGGCCGCGGCCCGCCGCTATTGCGCACCAAACGTTCGAGCCGTTCGAGCGTAATCGCCAGATGGGCGCCGCGCTTGTCGCCGGCGATCGCGTGCAGCTCGTCCACGATCACGTGGCGCACGGCGCGGAGCTTTTCGCGAAAGCGCGGCGAAGTCAGCAGGATGAACAGCGACTCGGGCGTGGTGACCAGAATATGCGGCGGCCGCCGCAGCATCGCTGCGCGCTCGTGCGCGGGCGTGTCGCCGGTGCGCAGGCCGGCCCGTACGGCGGCCAGCTCGATTCCCATCGCGGCTGCGGCTTCGCGCACCCCCGCCAGCGGCTCTTCGAGATTCAGCCGGATATCGTTGGCAAGCGCCTTGAGCGGCGAAACATAGAGGACCGAAACCGTGTCGGTCAGGCGGCCGGCGGCGGCCTCGCCGGTCAGGCGGTCGATCGCCCACATGAACGCGGCGAGCGTTTTGCCGCTGCCAGTGGGTGCGCAGAGCAGAACGTCGTGGCCGGGCGCTTCGGCGGCGCGCGCGATCACCGGCCATCCGCGCTCCTGGGCCGGCGCGGGCGCGCCGAAACGGCGCCGAAACCACTCGCGCACGGCGGGATTGAAAGCGGCGAGCGCCACGCGCGGATTCTAGCACGCCGGGTCGGCGCGCGCCGCCCGCGCGGCGACGATACCCGCTCCGGGCATAGGGCATCTTCAGGTTTTGAGCAGTTCAGGCAGGCGGGCGGTAAATTCGCTGCGCGAGAGAACCTGGTCGAAGCCGGCGGCGCGCGCCGCCTTGAACGCCTTGAGATCGACGTGCGAGGCGAAAGCGACGACGCGCGCGGCCGACGCCGCCGCGCGCATCGCGGCGAGCGTCTCCTCCGACGGGAAATGGCGATCCGAGAGATCGACGAAGACAACGGCCGGCGATGCTTCCGCGGCGCGGACGCGGGCGATTTCGAGCGTTGCGGCGGGCGTGCACGCGACGCCGAGCGCCTCGGCGACGCCCTCGATCCGCGACCGCAGCATCAAATCGCGCACCAGCGCCAGCACCGTCGCCGCCATCGCCTCAACGCCTCATGCCACGACCAGGTTCACGCCCGCGCGAAGCGCGCCGCCGAAAACGGCGCGAGATCGAGTGGCGGCTTGCGTCCCGCGACCAGGTCGGCGATCGTCTCGCCGGTCAACGCCGAAAGCAGAATTCCGCTGCGGTAGTGGCCTGTCGCCCAGATTACGTTGGGCACGGACGGCGACGGACCAAGCACCGGCAACAGGTCGCGGGTGGCGGGACGCAGACCGGCCCACGCCTCGCGGAAACGCAACTCGCCGATCGCGGGGACCATCGCGACCGCGCCACGCGCGATCTTTTCGATTCCGGCGAGCGTCACGCTCTTGTCGTAGCCCGCCTCTTCCATCGTCGAACCGGCAAGGATGCGGCCGTCGCGCCGCGGCACGAGATAGCCGCGCGGCGAAAAAAGCGCCGGGCCAAGCGTCCGCGGCCGCGCCTCGAAACAGAGAATCTGGCCGCGGACCGGAAACAGGCGCACGCGATCCTGCTCGAGGCCGCGAACTTCGTGCGACCATGAACCGGCCGCGACGATCACGACGTCGGCGCCGATGCGCACGCCGTCGTCGAGCATGACGCCGGCGGCGCGGCCCCCGGCCGTCGCGATTCCGTCAACGCGGGAATTTTCGCGAAATTCCGCGCCCGCCGCGATCGCCGCCGCGATATACGCCTGCGTCAGCTTGCGATTATCCAGACGGCGGTTATCTGGGAAGTGCAGCGCATGGACGGTCGCGGGCGAAATCGCGGGTTCGAGCCGGCGCGCCTCCGCAGGCGACAATTCCTCCACCATCGCGCCGCACTCGCGATGCCATCGGGCGCGCGCGATCAATTCGGCGCGTTCGGCTTCGTCCAGCGCGAGATAAAGAATGCCCTGCGGGTCGTATTCGGGATCGACGCCCGATTCCACCGTCAATCGATCGACCGTGGCGTCGAAGACACGGCGGCCCGTCATGCAGAGGTCGAAGAATATGCCCGCGCTTTGCGCCTCGGCCTGCGGCGCGATCATCCCGGCCGCCGCCCACGACGCCTCGCGGCCCAGCCGGCCGCGTTCCAGCACGGTCACCGCGGCGCCCTCGCGCGCGAGCCGCCACGCGATCGCGCCGCCGCTTATTCCGCCTCCGACAATTGCCGCTTTCACGTCAAATGATCCCGCCCGCCGTCAGTTCATTCGCTAGCTTAGCCGCGCGCGCCGGGGTATTCCATCGAGCAGGCAAAACGCGCTCCGGCTCAGGCGCGCGCGGGGGAATGAAGGCGATGAAGCGTCCGATGCGCGGTATCGACACCCGATTGATTCATGCCGGCGAACCCGATCCATTGATCGAAGGCGCCGTCAGCATGCCGATCTTCCAGTCCTCGACTTTTGCCTATCGCGGCGAGACCGACTATCACGCGCTGCGCTATATCCGGCTCAGCAATACGCCGAACCACGACGCGCTGCATCGCAAACTCGCCGCGATCGAAAACGCCGAGGCCGCGCTGGTGCTGGCGAGCGGGATGGCGGCGATTACGGCCACGCTGATGACCCTGATGGACACGGGCGACCGGATGATCGCGCAGGATTGCCTGTATGGCGGCACGCACGACCTGATGCGCCACGAATTCCAGCGCTTTGGCCTGGGCGTGGATTTTGTCGATGGCGGCGCGCCGGAAACATGGCCGCGCGCGCTCACGCCGAAGACCCGCGCGTTCCACGTCGAGACGATATCGAACCCGCTGATGCGGGTGGCGGATTTGCGCGCCGCGGTGAGTTTCGCACACGCGCACGGCCTGATCGCGATCATCGACAACACCTTCGCCAGTCCGATCAATTTCCGTCCCGCCGAGGCCGGTTTCGACCTGTCGATTCACAGCGCGACGAAGTATCTGGGGGGCCATTCCGATATCGTCGCCGGCGCCATAATCGGCCGCGCCGATTTGATTGGGCGAATCTCCCGCACCGCCGCGCGGCTTGGCGGTTCGCTCGATCCGCACGCCTGCTTCCTGATGCATCGCGGAATGAAAACCCTGGGCGTCCGCGTGCGCCATCAGAACCAGACCGCCGGCGCGGTCGCGCGCTTTCTGGCGGGCCACGCGAAGGTTTCGCGGGTCAACTATCCGGGCCTGGAAAGCCATCCCGATCACGCCCGCGCACGCGAGCTGTTCGACGGCTGCGGCGGGATGCTGAGTTTCGAATTGCGCGGCGGCGTCGGCGCCGCCGACGCGTTCATCGCGAATCTGACGCTGCCGATCAGCGCGCCCAGCCTCGGCGGCGTCGAGAGCTTGATCACGCGGCCGGCGACGACGTCGCATTCCGGGATGCCCCGCGAGGAACGCGACCGCGCCGGCATAAGCGATGGCCTGATTCGCCTGTCCATCGGCCTGGAAGCGGTTGACGATCTGCTCGAGGATCTCGCCGCGGCGCTTGAGGCCTGTTGACCGCTAAAACGCGCGCGGACGCGAACCGCGAGCAGTTCGCTACAGGTCTCAAATTGCGACAACGGTTGTCGCATCCGCGAACTACAATGCCCGACCATGTATCCTGCGCTTAATAGGGAAAATTTCTGTTCAAATCCTGTCGGATAGGCGGCCGAACCCGAATTTTCGCGATCCGCAACGGCATCCGGCTTGCTATATTGCCAAGACTATGAAGTCGGGAATCGACCTGGCTTCCGCAGGTTGCGAAGATAGAGGTCTCGCCGTGCGCGCTTAAATGGACCTGAACGCCACATCCCACGAAGACCTCGCGACGCGCTCCGGCGCGCCTCATCAAGCTCGAATCGCGCCGACAAGCGCCCCCGATCGGCAGCAACCGCATTTCCCGGCGGCTTCGCCCGTTTTGCCGGCGACAACGACCGAAGCTTGCGAGCGCTGGACCATCCGGTTCGTACGCGCCGCGGCCATCGTGATGCTGCTGATGGAAGCGGCGTATCTGGCAATCGACCTGATCCGGTTCGGCCAGAAAACGCCGATGGTCGTAGCGCTCCATCTGCTGCTGATTATTGATATAGCGGCCTTTATTTTCTTGTTTGGAGCATCCGCGCTCGCGCGCTTTCGGCGTCAATTGATGCTCGCGGCGGCGTGCCTGATATTTGCGCTGACCGCGATGCTGGCGCGAAGCACGGGACAAACCGAGCCGATAGTGCTGACGGTGACAATTTGCGTGTTCGGCGCCGCGGCGCTGGTTCCATGGGACGCGCGTTGGCAGATTGCGCTTACTGTGGCGGGCGCGATCGCGATCGCGGCGGGTCCGCCCCAACACATCTATCATTGGCTTTTGCCGATTACCGCACTTGGCGTCGCCTTTTGCGCGACTCTGCTGGGCGAACGCAACCGCGCCGAGCGCGACGCTCGAATCGACGCCATTATGCGCAGCCATCGGGCGCACGCCGCCGAAATCGCGGAACGTGAACACGTCGTTGACAAGCGCGAACAAGCGCTCGCGCGCTTGAGCCAAAATGAATCCATGCTGCGCCAAGTTTTCGAAGCGAGCCTCGACACGATCGCGATTTCGCGGCTTTCCGACGGCCGGTTTATCGAATGCAACCGCAGCTTCCTGGCGATCAGCGGATACACGCACGGCGAAGCGATCGGACGGTCGGCGGAAGAGCTGGGAATTTGGGCGAATCGCGGCGAACTGCGCGAATACATGCGCCGGCTGCGCACCGATGGGCGCGTGCCGGACATGGAGATGACGCTGCGGAACAAGGATGGTCGGCTGATTCCGCATCTGGCAACCGCGGTGGTCGCCCGCATTGGCGAAGAGCCGTGCATCATTACGATCGGCCACGAAATTACCGAACTCAAACGGACCGAAGGCGAGCTGCGCGGCGCGCGCGAAGAGCTGTCGCGCCAGGTCGCGGCGCTGCGCGAGACGGAGAGCCGCCTGCGCCAGGAAATCAACGACCGCGAGGCGGCGCAGGCGCTGCTGCAGGAAAGCGAAATGACGCTGCGCAACGTGTTCGACGCGAGCGTGGATGCGATCGCGCTGACCGATTTCGGCAGCGGGCGGCTGATGCGGATGAATCGGAGCTTCACCGAAATCACCGGTTACGGACCGGACGAAGCGCTCGGACGAACTCCGAGCGAACTTAACGTCTGGGCCGATCGCGATCAGTGGCGCGAATTTGTTCAATTGCTATTGCGCGACGGTGAAGTGCGCGACTTCGAGGGCCTGCTGCGCCATCGCGACGGCCGCGTCACGCTCTACCTGATGTCCGCCGCGGTCGCCGACGTCAACGATGAGCTGCGTGTGATCACGATCGCGCACGATATCAGCGAACGCAAACTCGCCGAACGCGAACTGATCGCCGCGCGGGAGGCGGCGCTGGCCGCGTCGAACGCGAAGTCGGAATTTCTCTCCAGCATGTCGCACGAAATCCGCACGCCGATGAACGCGATATTGGGCATGGCGGAGCTGCTTTCGGAAACCCCATTGAACGACGAACAGCGCCGCTATCTTGAAACCATGCGCAACAACGGCGACGCGCTGCTCGACCTGATCAATGACGTGCTGGATCTGGCGAAAATCGAAAGCGGCCGGGTCAATCTGGAGCGCGCCCCGTTCGATCCGGGCGAAACGGTGGAAAAGGTGCTCGAGATGCTGGCGCTGCGCGCGCACGAAAAAGGCCTTGAACTGATCGGACGGATCGCGCCGCACGTTCGCGCGCTCGTGATCGGCGACGCGCTCAGGCTGCGGCAGGTGATGGTGAATCTGGCCGGCAACGCGATCAAATTCACCGCGCGCGGCGAAGTGGAAGTCACGGCCGGCCCGGCCGCGGAGAACTCGCCGGGACTCTGGCGCTTCCGCGTGCGCGATACGGGAATAGGCATCGCGCCCGCGCAACTCGACGCGATTTTTTCGGCTTTCACGCAGGGCGATTCGTCCACGGCCCGGCGCTTCGGCGGCAGCGGCCTCGGCTTGGCGATCGTAAAACGCCTGGTCGAACTGATGGGCGGCGCGATCAGCGTTACAAGCACGCCGGGCGAAGGCAGCGAATTCGTTTGCGACATCCCGTTCGAGCTGGACGAAAGCGCGATTTCCGGGACGCCGGCCGGCCCGCGGCCGCTGTGCGGCGGCCGGTGGCTGGCCGCCGACGACCATCCGCGCGAACGCCTCGCGCTCGCGGCGCTAATCGCGGATTGCGGAGCCGAAACGGCCGACAGCGCGGCGACCGGCGCGGCGCTTGAGGCCGTCAGCCGCGCCGCCGCCGCGAATGCGCCCTACGCGGGCGTGGTGTTCGGCCGCGCGCCCCGCGCCGGCGACTCGCGCGCGCTGTCCGAATTCATCCGCGAGATTCGCGCGCTCGGCGCGGGCGCTCCGGGAATTGTCGCGGCGCTCGCCACCGACTCGATGCGCGCCGATCTGGCGGAATTGGAAAGAATCGGAATCGGACCGGAGCGGCGATGTGCGTGGGTGGTGAAACCGGCGAAACGCAGGGAATTTGAAATCGCGCTGGCCTGCGCGGCCGGACGCGCCATCGCTCCGCCCGGCCGGGGCGTTCAAGGCGCGTCAGCGGTCCCGCAAATGGACATGGACGCGGAACGAACGGCGAATCCGCGGCCGCTCAAAATCCTGCTCGCCGACGACTCCTCCGACAACCGGGTTTTGGTGCGGGCGTTCCTGAAAGCGCTGCCATACGAGATCGACGTCGCCGAAAACGGCGCCGCGGCGATCGAGGCGGTCAAACGCGCTAACTACGACTTGCTCCTGATGGATCTCCAGATGCCGGTGGTGGACGGTATCGAGGCCACGCGGGCGATTCGGGCGTGGGAGCGCGAGACCGGACGCCAACGGACGCCGATTATCGCGTTGACCGCGTCGGCCCTGGACGAAGCGGTGCGCCGGAGCCGCGCCGCCGGCTGCGACGGGCACGTATCGAAACCGGCCAAGCGCGCCACGTTGATCGCGGCCATCGCCGCCGCCGGCTCCGGGGTTTGCGCAAAAGCCAGTCCCGGAACCGCCGGCGACGGCCACCTGGGAGCAGCCATGGAACAAGGCAAACGCACGATCGTGGAAATTGACGCCGATTTGCGCGATCTCGCGCCGGCCTTCATCGACCACAAGCGCGCGGACGCGGCGCGGCTGCGCTCCGCGATCGAAGGCGCGGACTTCGCGGCGATCGCGGCGATCGCGCACAAAATAAAAGGCGAAGGCGGCAGCTATGGCTTCGACGAACTGACGCGGATCGGCGCCGCGCTCGAGGCCGCCGCGCTGAACGGCGGGATCGAGGACGCCAGACGCGAGATCTCGCGCCTTGCCGATTATCTCGGCAGCGTCGAAATCGTATTTCGCTGAAGCGCGGCGCCCCAAGCCTCAAAAGCGCGCGTACCACGGCCGCTCGCGCGGATCCTGCACCGCGAAATTGATATCGAACGCCCGCAGCAGCGTGCCTTCGGCGTACCGCAGCGCGAGCCGCGCGTTCTCAAGATCGATATTGGCCGAGACCTGATTGCCTTGCGCGGTGACCAGCTCGCTCTGGTATTGCAGCAAGTCGTGCGTCGTCGCCATTCCGACCCGGAACCGCACCTGCTCGTCGCGCAGGGACTTTTCGGCGAAATAGGTCGCCTCGCGGGTCGCTTCGGCGCGTTTCACATCGGCTTCCAGATTGGCGAGGGCCGCTTCGATCGCCGTGACCGCCTGATTGAGCGCCGCGCGATACTGCAGGCGCGCCTGCTCGTAGACTACGCGCGACTGGGCAAGGGCGGCCTTGGCCGCGGCGTTATCCAGCGGCATCTCGAACGTGATCACGGCGGCGTAATTGTAAAAGGAAGCGCTCAGCATTTTGTTGAGCGCGTCGCCGTAGGTTCCGCCGAACGGAAGCTTCACGCCGTTGAGTTTTCCCGGCGCCACCGTAGTTCCGGAAACGTCGCAGTTGGCGCCCGGCTGGCCGAAATTGCTCACGCACGGAGTTGAGCCGGTCACGGCGGTGACGCCGAACTCCGTGCCCAGATTCAGTTGCGGCAGCATCTGGTTTTCCTGATACTTCACCTGCAGCATCGCGGTCCGAATCGCCTCGCGCATCCCGGCCAACTGCGGGCTGTATTCGACCATTTTTTCGAGCGCGGCCTCTTCATCGTCGTTGATCTCGCGCTTTGGATTCGGCTGGTCGGAGGGTTCCACGTTCTCCGGCAGGAAAGTGCCGGCGGGATTGAGCATCACGTCCTGCCGCAACTGGGAGCGCGAGCTCTTGAGCGCCGCCTCGGCGGCGTAAACGTTGGCCTCGGCAGTCGCGGCGGCGGATTGCGCCTCCTGCAGATCGATCGGCGCGAGCGTGCCGACCTGGACGCTGACCCGGTTGACGCGAACCAGATCGGAATTGAATTTCAGCGCGGACTCGGCGACTTGCAGATTTTCCTTGGCGCCGACCACCGCCCAATAGTCATTGCCGATGCGCTGCACGAAATCCTGGAGCGCCGAACCGTAGCTCCATTGCGTGCTGCGCTGCGCCGATTCGGCGAGCCGCACGTTGATCGTGGCGAAATCGACGCCGAAATTGCGCATCAGCGGCTGCACCAGCGAGGCTTCGAGCGTCGGCTGGTAGAGCGGGTTGACCGAGGAGAACACCGAATTCGTATAGGTCCGGTTGTTGTTGAACGTGATGCCAAGGGTGCCGTTGGTAATAGCCGAAACCTTGTTAACCGCGAAATTCCAGTCGTAAAACTTCTGCGCGTAGTAAAGGAAGCCGGGGGCTTGAAATGGAGACGTTACGGGCGAAACGTCCTTGGACGTGTCGAGCTGCGAGGTCAGGTCCGGATCGAAGACGGCGTTCGCGGCGCGCACGCCCTCGGTCGCGGCGATCGGATCGAGCTCCACGGCCCGCAGCGCCGGATTGTTGTGAATCGCGATATAAACCGCTTCCTTGAGCGAAATCAGGCGGGCGGAATTATCGGCGGAACGCAGATAGCGTTCGCTGATCAGAGATTCGGGCGGAACCTCCTCGGCCGGGTTCCACTGGCGCGCGAACATGTCCGGAAGCGAAAGAATCGCGTTGCGTTCGAATTGGTTGGCCGCGTTCGCCGGAACATTCACCTGCGGCAGCGCCATCTCGCCCTGCGGAATGGTCGAGGGAATCGTCTGGCCGCTGACCGACGGAGCCTGGACGCCGGCCGTGCCGTACATCGACGACGATTTATATTGAGCGCGCGCCGGCGTGGCGTTCGCCAGCCATACCAATGCGGCGATCAGCGCGGGCAGTGCATATATCCTTCGTGACATCGTGCGAGAGCCTCCTTCATAACCGGGCCGCCGGCGGGAAGCGGAATCTTTTCGACTGAACCAATTAGCGCAAAGCGCTCATGGAAGGAACCGGCCCGGCGCGTAGCCGTGGCGGCCGTCGCTGAGTTTCCGTCCGAGGGACGCTTGCAACCCGGTAGCGGCGAGATTATAGCCAAAGGCTCCGGCAGGCTCCACGGCGGGCCGGCCGTTCCGGCATGGCGAAAAAATTGCGGTTTATTCTGAAGTTGGCCGCGACGGCGGCGATTGCCCTGGCGTTTTTGATCGGACTTGGACCACAGCGCTGGGCGCTGGTCTGGGCGCAGCTCCCGACCCCGAACCCGCTGGTCGCGCCCGTGCCGCCGCCGGCGGCGCCGGCGCAGTTGCCCGCTCCAATCACCACGGCGATCCAGCCGTCGCTGGCCCCTGTGCCCACCCCCGTTGCGGCCTCGCCAACGCCGTCCGCCCGCAGCTTCAGTTGCACTTGCTACGGCCCGGCGTCACACACAAACTGGATGGGACAGGTGACGGCGCCGAGCTACTTCAACGCGCGGCAATCGGCGCTCAAGGCTTGCCTGACGTACAATGAAACCAGGGCGCCGGAATCGCCATTCATGAACCCCAACGTATTCGGACCAATGCAAAATGCGTTCGGCGTGGCGGAGCCGCCGATCCTGCCGGGAGCGCAGCCGTTCGGAATGGCGAACCCGCAGTTGCTGACAATGCCTGGCGCATTCAACTTTTCGACCCAGGCGCAGCTCCAGCGTTGCTCAAACTGCGCGTGTGATTGAAACCGGGCGGGAAAGACGGCGACCGATGGGCAAATTGATCATGGTCCGTCATGGCGAAAGCGAGGGCAACCGCGATCGCCGCTTCACGATTTCTCCCGATGTGCCGCTGACGGATTTGGGGCGCGAACAGGCGCGCGGCGCGGCGCTGCAAATCGCCGAGCGCTTCCGCCCGGTCAAGCTGATTTCCAGTCCGTTCCGCAGGGCGCGCCAGACCAGCGAAATAATCGGCGCGGCGCTGGAACTGGAAATCGAAGTCGTGCACGACCTTCACGAGCGCGACCTCGGCGTGCTCAAGGGCGAATCGTACGACGTGCTGCGCGAAATGGTTAAGCGCGACCCGGCGTATGACGCGGCGCAGGGATGGATGTGGCGTCCGGAGCGCGGCGAGAGCTACGACGACGTCCGGCGCCGCGTGGTTGGCGCGATCGACGGGATTCGCGCCCGCCATCCCGACGACGAAATCGTGATCGTGAGTCACGGCGGAGTGATGCTTTCGATGTGGGCGCACGTGACCGGCCAATGGCACGGCGCGCATCTGCCGCCCAACTGCGGGATCGTGCTGATCGAGCACGAAAACGGGCGTTTCGGGCCGCCGCGCATAATCGGCGGCGAGGACGGATCGGTTTCCGAAGCCGGCGGTTAGTCCCGGCCATTCCGTTCCTTCCCTAATCCGTCACATCAGCGAATCGAGCAAAGCGGCCGAACGCAACCGGCGGTCAAGAATCGAACCAAGAAAACGCGCGAGCGCCAGCGCGCCCTCGGCGCCAGCGTCCGTCATCCGGGCGGCGTCCTCGACCGGCGCGCCCGCGAGTTCAGCCATCGCCGCGGCGTTCGCGGGCGACAGGCGCACCGCGCCTTCGGGAGCATGCGCGCGGCATCGCGCGCACACCACGCCGCCGCGCGCGACCACGAAATAGGCGGCGGCGCCCGCTTCGGAGGGCGAATTCCCGCAAACCCGGCAGCGGGCGAATTCCAGACCGAACCCGGCGACACGCAACAGATTGAGCTCGAACGATTGGCGCATCGCGGCGCTCGCGCCCGATCGGCCGAGCGCGTCGAACGCGCGCGCCACCATCAGATAGGCGTCGGCGGAGTCGGCGGCTTCGCCAGTCAGCGCGTCGGCCAGTTCGGCGATATAGCTGGCGAGCGCGATCTTGCCGAGGTCGTCGTCAAGAATCGGCGCCGGCGCGGGCGGCGGCTCGGCGCGGGTGATGAAAACCAGATCGCCGTGGGGGCGGCGGCGAAAAAACAGCGTGAGATGGGTGAGCGGTTCGAGCTTGCGTTCGAAGCGCCGACGCGAGGATTTGGCGCCCTTGGCGATGCCGCCGAGCTTGCCGCAATCGCGCGTGAGCAGCGTGACGATACGATCGGATTCGGAATAGTCGCGCGCGCGCAGAACGATCGCGGGCGTGGACTCCTCGGCCGGCATCGCGCGCCTACAGCGCCTCGCGCAGCAGGGCTTGTTGAATCTCCCGGACCTGCGCGCGCATCGCGGCGATTGCGCCGACCGGGCGGCCGTTCTCCCCGGCGTCGCGAATCAGATGATCGAAACGATTGAGGATATTGGCGAGCTTGGCGTGCGCCTCGACCGTCGCGCGCTTGCGCAACTCGTCGCTTTCCCATTGGCGGGCGGCGTATTCGCGCAGTTCCTGGCCCTGAATCAGCAGCTCGCGGGCCTCGTCCTCGAACCCTTTGACGAGGCGGCGAATCGCGTCGCGGACTTTGGGTATTTCCTCCGGGTCCTTCCAGAGAACGTGTTCGAGCAGGCCGAGGTCGTCTTCGGCGACGCGGCCGCGCCCGTTGAGCATCGCATGCGCGCGCAGCAGGCCGAGCGAATTGCGCCAGCGCCGATCGGAGACGACGATCTGTTCGCCGGCCAGCCCGCGGCGCAATTCGGCGATCGCGCGGAGGATCGCGCCGGGAACGGGAATCGCCGCGGCGGCCGCGCGGAGCGCGCCGAGTTCGGCGAGCGTCAAGGTGGTGCGCGCCGCGGCCGCGCTGCCCTCAAGCATCTTCAGAAAGCGGAACTCCTCGCCGATGTAATCGACCATGAAGCGGAGCATGAAGCGGTCATACAGGGCGGTCAGCTCCTCTTCGTCGGGCAGCTCGTTGGAAGCGCCGAACATCGTGATCAGCGGCACGGCCATCCGTTCGCGCCCGTTGTGGAACAGGCGTTCGTTGATCAGCGTCAGCAGCGCATTGAGGATCGAGGAATTCGCCTTGAAGATTTCGTCGAGAAAAGCGATGTGCGCTTCCGGCAGCTTGTTGCCGGTCACGCGGCGATAATCGTCGTTTTCGAGCGCGCGCAGGCTGACCGCGCCGAAAATTTCCTCGGGCGTGGTGAAACGGGTGAGCAGCCATTGAAAATATCCGGCGCCCTCGATACGGCGGCAGAGTTCGTCGGCCAGCATCGATTTGGCCGTGCCCGGCGGTCCAATCACGAGCACGTGGCTGGCCGACGCAAGCGCGCAAAGCGCGCCGTCGACCAGTTCGGCGCGTTCGAGAAAAAGCTGATTAAGCTCGCCGCGGATCAAGGCGAGTTTGCGCAGCGCTTCGGACATCAATTTGATTCCATCGCGGCGATGAGTCCGCGGAAAACTTATCAAACCGCGCCGATCCGCGTAAGCCGCCGCCGGCGTGCGCGCCGCGGCCTTGCCGGATCGCGCCTTCGGCGCTAGTAAGATTGTCAAGTAGCGCCATATAAATTCGCGCGCCGCCCCCGGCGGGCGCATCACCGCACGAACGCGCCCGGGCGCCGCTCGTGTCTGGAGATTGCCGATGGAAAAGGCTTTGGCCGGAGTGAAGGTGCTGGATCTGACGCAGTTCGAGGCCGGAACGTCATGCACCGAGATGCTGGCGTGGCTCGGAGCGAACGTAATCAAGGTCGAGCCGCCGAAGATGGGCGAGCAGGGACGCTGGCTGCTGACCGAAAAGCCCGGCGTCGATTCCCACTACTTCATGCTGCTAAACGCGAACAAGCGCAGCGTGACGCTCAATCTCAAATCGGAACGCGGCAAGGAAATTTTCCGCGAGCTGGCGAAGAAGGTCGATATCCTTGCGGAAAATTACTCGCTCGGCGTGCTTGAAAACCTCGGACTTGGCTACGAGAGCCTGCGCGAGATAAATCCGCGGCTGATTTACCTGACGATCAAGGGCTTTGGCACACACGGCCCGTACAGCAAATACAAAAGCTTCGACATGATCGCGCAGGCCACCGGCGGCGCGATGTCGCTGACCGGATTTCCGGGCTCGCCGCCGCTCAAGCCGGGGCCGACGATCGGCGACACCGGCACCGGAATCCACGCGGCCTGCGGAGTGCTGGCGGCTTATATCCAGCGCGAGCGCACCGGCAAGGGACAGAAGGTCGAAGTCGCGATGCAGGAGGCGGTTTTCAATTTCGTGCGCGTGCCGATGATGGGCACGTATATCACGAACGAGCCGACGCCGCGCGCCGGCAATCGCCTCGCCTCGGGCGCGATCGGGGACATCTACAAATGCGCGCCCGGCGGGCCAAACGACTACGTTTACATGCTCTGCACGACGCCCGAGATGTTCGAGGCGATGTGCAGGACGATCGGCCGTCCGGAAGTGTTCGAAGATCCGCGCTTCCGCGATCGACGCGAACGGGTGAAATATATCGAAGAGCTGTCGCGCATAATCGAAGACTGGACGTCGCGGCGTCCCAAGCGCGAAGTGATGCGGCTGATGGGCGAGGCGGGCGTGCCGTGCGGCGCGGTGCTCGACAGCGTCGAATTGCTCAACGATCCGCATATGCGCGAGCGCGGGATGGTGGTGACGGTGGACCATCCGGCGCGGGGCGAATTCACGATGCCGGGATGTCCCGTGCGGCTGGAGGATTCGCCCGTCGAGGTCAAGGCGGCGCCACTGCTCGGCCAGCATAATAATGAGGTATATGGCGAACTCCTTGGTTATTCGGCGGCCGACTTGGCGTCACTCAAGGAGGAGGGTATCCTGTAAGGCGAATTGGGGCCGTCCGGCGTAAAACGTTCGGACGGCGCTGTTCGCAAAACCGGTGACAACCGCCAGACCATCCACAGGCAGCGGGAATCGGCGCCGCAGGGCGGCCGTGCTGCTGATGGCGCTCGTGCTGGCGTTCGCGCAGATGGTCGCGGCGGGGCATTTTCATCGCGTCGATTCGACCAGGCGCGTCATTTCTCCAGCGCAAATCGCTTTGGACTCCGCGGCATGTCCGTTATGCGCATTTGCGTGCCATGCGCCGGTTAAACCGGCCGTCGCGCCGACGATAGATCGTCCCGTCCTGACGAACCGGCTGACGCCGGTCACCGGCATTCGGCGCGTATTCGGCGCGCCGTTTTCGGCATGGCGTACGCGCGCCCCTCCCGCCTACGCGCTCTAGTCGTCTTTCACTGACATTTTGTTCGGCTCCACAGCTACGCATGGCTCCCGCCGAGCGTAGGGACAAAGACCGTCGTCCAAACGCCGACGAGCGCGGGACGTCAAAGAGGACCGGTTTATCATGGGTCGGCCATCACGATCTGAGGTGGGAATCGCCGCGATTCCCGCTCTGGAACTTGCGCCGTCAGACGCTCCCAGGCGAACGCGCGCGGATAAGGCTCCTGCGCATGTCATGCACCGTGAAACGCCGCGAGGGTTGGCAATGCGGAATCTAGCGGCTGCGGCATTGTTAGTCGTACTTGCAGCGGTGATGACGCCTGGAATCACGATTGCCGCAAGCCCACAGGCGCCTGCCAACAAACAGGCGCTGCGCGGCACGGTCAAGGATGCGCTTAACCGACCTTTGGCCGGCGTTCAATTATTGCTGGAGGATCAAAACGGACGCGTCGTCGGCCAGGCGCTTACGGATTCCAAAGGATATTTTGAGTTGTCCGCCGCGCCGGCTGGGCTTTTCCTGATTATCGCCAAAAAACGGCGATTTGCGGTCGCCAGCAAAGTCGTCTCGGTCGCGCCCGGCGCGACCGCCGCTCCGATCGCGCTGACAATGAACTCGCTCGGGCCGCTTACCGTCGCGGTCTCGGCGCAACGGCTCAACCGGGCGCCAAATCAACTTTCAGCTTCCGGCAACAGCGCCTATACGATAACCGAAAAAAGCATTTCGGAACTCCCGGCCGGCAACAACACCTCGGTGAGCCAGGTGCTTTTGCAGATGCCGGGAGTCGCGCAGGACGAAAATGGCCAGGTTCATATACGCGGCGCCCACGCGGACCTGCAATGGCGAATCAACGGAATCATGCTGCCGCTCGACAGCTTCAGTGGATTCGGCCAAGTGCTTTCCTCCTACTCGATCCGCAGCATCAGCCTGGTGGACGGCGCGCTGCCGGCGCAATACGGTTATCGCGACGCGGGAATTCTGGATATCCAGACCAAGGACGGGTGCACAGATCCGGGAGGGCGCTTTCAGCTTTACGGCGGCCAGCGCGAGACCGCGCGTCCCAGCTTCGAATATGGCGGCTGCAAGGGTAACTTCAGCTTTTACACCACCGGCTTCTATCTGCACGACAACATCGGCCTTAGTTCCGCCACCCCGGGACCCACTCCGATTCACGACATAACCGATCAAGGGCAGTGGTTCGGCTATTTTTCATATTTTCTCAATCCCACCACACGTCTCTCGTTCACTTCCGGCGTATCGGTCGCCGACAACCAGTTTCCCGACTATCCGGGCCAAATTCCGCTTTACAAGCTCGCCGGGGTGAATCCGGCCGCTTATCCATCGACCGATCTCAACGAAAATCTGGATCAAAGATACTATTTCGGGATTCTCACGTTACAGGGAACCGAGGGCGCCAGTTTCAACTATCAAATCGCGTATACGGCCAAATACAACACGATACTTTTCACGCCAGACCCGATTGGCGATTTGTTATATCAGGGCGTCGCTTCCAACGTCTTTCACAGCGAATTCGCCAACACCCTGCAGGGCGACGCCACCTACCACTACAACAAGTCCCATACTTTCGCCGCAGGCTTCTATGCCGGCGAGTATGGCGAGACGCTCGACGATACTTCGGCGGCCTTTCCGGCCGACTCATCCGGAAAGCAAACCAGCGACATCCCGGTCAATATCATCGATAATACCAACGGCATCGCGTGGCTGGCGGGTGTGTACGGACAGGACCATTGGCGAATTTCCCGAAAACTCAGCCTCGATTACGGCGCAAGATGGGATCAGATGGCGGGCTTTGCCGGCTCCGCCAACCAACTGAGCCCGCGCGCCAATCTGGTCTATGTTCCACGGGAGAATCTCACCCTGCATGCGGGGTTCTCGCGCTATTTTCAAACTCCCTCATTCTATACGATTTCACCGCGCAGTTTCAGCGCTTTCAAAGACACCACCGCGGCCGTGCTCCCGGGCAACTCGGAGCCAAAGCCCGAAAGCGACTGGTATTTCGACGTTGGCGGAACGATAAGCAAACTTATTCCGGGACTTACGCTCGGGGAGGACGCCTACTTCGAGCTGGCTCACGATCTGCTTGATCTCGGCCAGTTCGGCTTCGTCCCGATCTTCGCGCCATTCAACTACATGAATGGACGCATCTACGGCGTCGAGACTACGGCCAGCTATCAGCTCGGCAAATCGCTCTCGTGTGGAGCGAATTTTTCATACTCCGTGGCGCAGGGAACCGAGGTGGTAACCGGACAATTCAATTTCACGCAGGCGGGCCTCGCCTATGCGGATAATCACTATATATACCTCGATCATCAGCAATTTTATACGGCTTCGGGATGGCTTGCGTACAATTGGAAATCCTGGTTGTTCAGCGCCAGCGGGAATTACGGCAGCGGTTTGAGAGCGGGATTCGACAATACCGCCGAGGTGCCATTCAACTGGCAAATCAACCTTGGCGTCGGGCGCAGCTTCGATGTATCCAATGTTGGCGAAGTAACCACGCGAGTGGCGTTGCTCAACGCCTTTGATCGCACCAACATCCTGCGCGAAGGCACAGGGATCGGAATATTTGTTCCCGCATACGGGCCCCGCCGCGCGGTGTACGGCTCGGTCTCCGTGCCGCTGCCCGCGTTCTGACGCCGCGCCCGCAAGGAATGAGACTGTCGATATTCACTTCACGAGGCTCAATACAATGAATGAATTGAAAGGCGCATGGGAGGCGATCACGTACGGCGGGCCGATGGTTTATCCGCTGCTCGCGCTCGGCGTGATCGCGCTCGCCATCATTATCGACCGCGCCGTCGCGTACGGACGCTGCCTGCGCCTGCCGGGCGACCTGCTTGCGCTGGCCGAGACCTACGGTTTTGACTGGCAGGAGCTGGAAAAACGGCTGGCCGCGCTCGGACCGCACAACGCCTATGCGCGTTTCTTCAAAACGATCGCCGACAATCGCGCCAAGCCCGTATGGTGGGTCGAGTCGCGCGCCGGCGACGAAGCGGGCGCGATCGAAAAGACGCTGAATCGCGGCCTCTGGATTCTCGAAACCGTCGTCACCGCCGCCCCGCTGCTCGGCTTGCTCGGCACAATCACCGGCATGATGCAGGCGTTCAAAATTATCGGCACGTCCACGCTCGTGGCGCCGACGCAGGTGACTTCGGGCGTCGCCGAGGCGCTCATCGCGACGGCTCTCGGCCTGCTTATCGCCATCCTTTCGCTGTTCGGCTTCAATTTTTTTTCGCGCACGCAGGCGCAAGCGCTCGACCGAATGGAGCGTTTGGGTTCGCGTCTCATCGATCATATCCGGCTTGATCAGGAAAATGGCGCGTCCGAAAACGCGGCTGCGCCGCTGGCGCGGGCGCGGGAGGCCGCCCGATGAAGCTCAAACGATCGCGCATATCGCGGCGCGGGCGAATCGAAATCATTCCCATGATCGACGTGATGTTCTTCCTGCTCGCGACTTTCATGCTCGCGTCGCTCTCGATGCAAACGCTGAATTCGCTCAAAGTTAACCTGCCCGAAGGCGCCGCCGCTCCGATGAGCCACAAGGAGCCGGTAACGCTCACGGTTACGCGAGAGGGCGAAATCCTGATCGACAAAACCCCCGTCACGCTCGACACGCTGGCCGCCGTCCTCGAACCGCGGCTCGCCGCGGGCGACCACGGCGTCGTCGTCAATGCCGACGGCGCCGCGCCGGAGGGAGTGGTGGTGCGCGCGATGCTGCGGGCGCGCGCCGCGGGCGTCGATCACTTCACCATCGCGGTCAGACGCGAATGACGAGTTGGCCCAATACTTCCAGCGGACCGGAGCTCGACGATCAGCGCTGGCGGCTGCTCTGGATTGTGCCGTTATCGATCGCGCTCTGGTTCGCAATCCTTGAAGGCTTCGCGCGCGTGCTGGAACAATCCGCCCCGCCGCCGCCTGAATCGACGACGGTGCAGGCGCAAATCGTCGAACTGCCGCCGCAGTTAAACCCGACCGGCGCAATAGCTCATCCGGCCGCAGCCGCGCCACCGCGTCCGATAGCGAAGCCAACGCCCGTCGTTCGTCATCACCCGATGCCGCGGCATCATGAGATAGTTCATCCTCCGTCGCCCTCCGGGACGGCCAAAGCGACCGAGCGTCCCCATGAGGCCGCGCCGGCTTCGAGTGCGGCGCCCTCCGGTGGAGCGTCAATGCCGTATGGCCCCGCATCTCCAGCCGGGGGCGGCTTCAACTTCGGCGTCGGTGCATCAGGCGCTCGCGCAGTCTATGCGCCAACGCCAACCATTCCCGACGATCTGCGCGACCAACAGATCAATACCGTCGCGATCGCTCATTTTATTGTCAAGGCCGATGGCAGCGACGAGGTCGTGCTGTCCCAACCGACCATGAATCCGGAATTGAATCAGATTCTGATCAATACACTAAGACAATGGAGATTTTTCCCCGCCATCAGAAAAGGCGTTCCGATCGTGTCCGAATTTGATGTACGAATTCCTATAACCGTTCAATGAGCATGACGAACTCTCGAAGAAGCCGGGGTTCCGATGGCGTTTTTGGCGCGGTCGAATTTCTGCGCGCGGCGGGCGAACCGATGCTCCGCCGCTTCGTCCGGACGCATCGCGGCGCCGCCTATGCGGAGCTTCGGTTCGAAGCTTCGTTTACCCGAACCGCGTCCGCGGTTGACGGCGAGGCGCGCGATGCGTTCGAGAGCGGCAACGCGGCGTTGGGCGTGCGCGTGCGATGCGCCGCGGGCGGCGGCGCCGTCGGCGAAGGCTTCACGGGCGTGGAGGTCGGCAGGATCGCGCTCAGCCGCACGAAGCTTGCCGCGTCGATCGATGCGGCGCTCGCCGGAGCTTTCGAGCGCGCGCGATGCAATGCGCGCGAAATGGCGGCGCTCGCGCGATCCGTCCCGGCGGCGGCGATGAAATCGATCGCGCTGTTCGGAGAAGTCGCGCCCTCATGCGAACGCGCCGAGATTCCGGCGATCCACCGGCGCGATCCGCGCACACTCAATCCGTCGGAACTCGGCCGCGCCTGCCGGGAGGCGTCGGCGGAAATTGCCGCGCTCGGCCGCGAAATCGCCTACAACGCGGTCGCCGCGCTCAGCGAATTGCGCCATGAGGTTTTTCTCAACACGGCCGGCGCGAATATTTCGCAGGCGTTCGCGTTCTCGCAGGGCGATTGTTACGTCGTGGCCGCGGCCGACGGCGGCTATCAGGAAAGCTACGACACGATTGGCCAGCAACGCGGCTTCGAATGTCTCGCCAACGATTGGCGCGACGAACTGGCGCCCAATCCCGGCCTCCATCGCTTCGCCGTGGAACTCGGCCGCGAAACGCGCGAGGTCGCCGCGGCGCCGGCCCTGAAACCGCCTGACGGCGAAGTCGTGGTCGTCACCGATCCGCACTTCAACGCGCTGATCGCCCACGAAATTATCGGCCATCCGTGCGAAGCCGACCGTGCGCTGAAGATGGAGGCGGCCTATGCGGGCCGGAGCTGGTTCCTGGGCTCGCTGGAGCGAAATGAAATCGGCCGGCCGGTCGGTTCTCCCCTCCTCTGGGCCTGCTCCGACCCTACGCTCAACGGCTACGGACACTATCTTTACGACCACGAAGGCACGCCCGGCCGCCGGGTGACGCATATCGAAGGAGGGGTATTTCGCGGATTTCTCAATTCGCGCGCCACCGCCGCGATCCTCGGCGCCGAGCCGAACGGCTCCGCGCGCGCGAGCGAAGCCTGGCACGCGCCGCTGATCCGGATGTCCAACACTTTCTTTCTGCCGGGGGAGAACGACCCGCAAAAAATCATCGCGGAAGTCGATCGCGGCTACTACGTCTGCGGCCATCTGGTTCCATCGATCGCGGAGTCGCGCGAAAATTTCCGCATCTCGGCGCGCCGCGTTTATGAAATCGAGCACGGCCGGATCGGCAGGCTCTTCCGCTCTGGCTCGGTGATCGCGGATTCGAAGCGCTTTTTCAGCGCGATCGACGCGGTCGGAAACGATTTGCGCCTCGTCGCGATACCCAACTGCGGCAAGGGCCAGCCGATGCAGGTCAAGCGGATGTCCAACGGCGGTCCGACGCTGCGCTCGCGCGCACGGCTCGGAGGCGGATGATCGAACGATGCGCACGACCGCCGATATGCGCGGCTTTGTTCGTGAAGCGTGCGCGATGCTCGCGCGCCAGCGCGACCTCGCCGGCTTCGATGTTTACGCTTCGTCGAGCGAGCATCGCGTCGCCCGCATAAATTATACTTCGGATATTCCAGCGCGCGGCGTCGAGGAGTTCAAATCGCTCGACGCCGACGGCTTCGCGATCCGCATCGCGATGGCGCACGACCCCCATGCGACGGGCAACGCCGCCATCGCCGGCGATATGACCATCGGCGCGGTTCGGGAAGCGCTCGAACGCGCGCGCCGCGCCGTAATCGTCGATCCGCATTTTCCGGGATTGCCGCGGGGTCCAAAACGGCTGCGGACAATTCCGGCGAGCGCCGAAAAATCGCGCTTGATGGGCGCAAAAGACGAAATTCTGGCTGCGGCCGCATGGCGGATCGTTGGCGGCGCGCTCGCCGCGTTCCGCGCCCGGATGAAACTCGCGATGCCGCGGCCGGGACTGGTGATCGGCGGCGACCTCTCCCTGATTCGCGATCGAATCGCGATCGGCGGTTCAAATTTCGACGATGTCCGCAATGACGAGAGCGCGCGATTCGCCTCGTCGGTCACGGCGCTGGTTGAAGCGCTCAACGCCAAAGGCTCCGCGACCGCGATGGGCGTGACGCTCGAAGAATTGAATCGCGCCGGCGCGCGCCTCGGACGCGAAGCGCTGATTCGCGCGCTTGCGCTGCGCCACGGAGAACGTCCCCGTCACGGAACCTTCCGGGTCGTGATGGGACCGCAGCCAATCGCCGAAATTCTCAATTACATGGTCGTGCCGTCGCTCACCGCGAGCGCTTTCCAGGCGGCCAACTCGGCTTATCAGGGCCGTTTCGGGGAACTCGTGATGGACGAGCGCATCAGCCTCGCCGACGATCCCGGCGCGCCCGCCGGCTCAATCCACCGCACAATCACCTGCGAAGGGCTGCCTGCGGAACGGACGGAACTGGTCCGCCATGGCAGGTTGTGCGGTTTGCTCGCGAATACCTACGACGCGCATCGTTTGCTCGCCGACGAGCGCCGCGCGGAGAAACTCGGCGCGGGCGCGCCCGCGGAACCGGCGTTTCCGCCGCACAGCGCATACCGGATGGGAGAAAGCTCGGCGCGCCGCTTCGACGGCCATCCCGGAGCCGCCGCGACCAATCTGTTGATGACCGCCGGCGCCGGCGTGAGCGACGCGGAACTCATACGCGCCGTTGGCGATGGAATCTACGTCGGCCGCGTCTGGTACACGTATCCCATCAACGGGCAGCGCGCGGGCGATTTTACCTGCACGATCAGCGGCGATTCATATGTTATTCGCGGCGGACGGCTGGCCGCGCCGCTCGCGCCCAATCATTTTCGCATCAACGCGAATATATCGGAGATATTTTCAAACCCAATTGGTATCGCGCGCCGCCCTCGGCCCGCGATGGTTTGGGGATCGCCAGAAGCTTATATCGTACCGCCGGTCGCGATCGATAAACTTGCTCTGTCGGCTATCGCATCCGCCGAATCCGACTGACTATTCGCGTCAGCGCACCCGCCGTCCGTCGCGATAGACCTCCTGCTTGCTGGCGATTCCAAGCGGATCCCATCGCGTCCAGGTCCCGTCGCGGCGGCCGTCGCGATAATTCCCTTCGATCGACTTGACGCCGTTGGCGTACCAACTCGTATGCAATCCGTCGCGCACGCCGTTCACATAATGGTCAGTTGACGCGCGCTGGCCGTTCTCGTACCACAATGTCCATTTGCCAACTTGAACGCCGTCGCGATAGTCGCCTTCGATCATCCGGCCGCCGCCCTCGCCATACGCGACAAACACGCCGTCTTTGACCGGCTTTCCATTCACGATCTTCTGACACCATTGTTCTTCGCCGCGCGGCGGCGGCGCGCCCATCATCACCGCTCCCGGAGGACACGGCGGCGGCGATCCGCCGGACGTGTGACGACAACCCGCGCAAGCGGCGCAAGCGGCGATGGCGGCGGCGCAAGCCAAACGCCGCGCCAGTCGCCGCACATCGGGTTGGGATCGGATCGGGCGCGCGTTGCGGCTGAATAACGAGAGTCGAAAGCGTGATAATCCAGTCACGGAAGTCAACGGGCGGACGGCCTTTTTCACGCCGTCCGCCCGCTTTGAACCATGCTCGCGTGACGCGATACTCAGTTTCGCGTCGCGCCGCTCATCAGTCTCAGTTTGAGCCCGTCGACCCGAGCAGGTTGCCGCCAAGCGTCGGATGGCCGACGGTCTTGTCGCCGATAATGTTGACCATCGCAGGCTTTCCGGACTTGAATGCTCGTTCGAGCGCCGGAACGATCTGATCCGGCTCGGTCACGAACTCGCCGTGGCAGCCCATCTCGGCGAACGATTTGTCATACCGGATATCCTGCAGCATGTTGAACGGCTCGGTGCGATCCTTCAGCATCGGCATCGACTCGAAGCTCGGCCCCCATGAACTGTTGTTGTACAACACGCACACGATCGGCAGGTTGTAGCGGGCCGCGGTTTCCATGTCGAAACCGCCGATGCCCAATCCGCCGTCGCCCATGACCAGCGCGACTTGCTTGCCCGGCCGCGCGAGCTGCACGCCAATCCCCATGCCGAATCCGTGACCGACCGGCGCCAGCGGGCCGGCATCGATAATCTGGCCGGGGAATCGCGACGTGAAGCCCTGGCTCATCCACCCCGACAGCGTGAAACTGTCGATCACGACGGTGCAATTCTTGTCGAGCACGGAGACCAGGTCCTTCGTCAACCGCGCCGGATGGACCGGTTTGTTCCCGTGGACCTTCTTTTCGCTCTCGACCACCTGCCGCTCGAAATTCGCGCGCACCTCGGCCAGTTCCTTGAGCCAGCTCGACGATCGGTTTTTCGAAAAGTCGAGCTTGAGCTCCTTGATCCGATTGATCAACTGGCGCAGCACCAGCTTAGGATCGCCCACCAGCGGAATCTCGGCCGGCACCTGCCATCCGATACGCGACGGCGTCGGATCGCACTGAATATACTTAGCCTTGTCGTTCCATGTAGGCGGACGTCCGAAATGCTCGCCGCTCCAGAAGCGGAAGCCGAGCGTCAACACGACATCGGCGCGGCCGGTGAACGGCTTCTTGAACGCGCCGCGAATCGCCAGCGGATGTTCCTCCGAAACCGACCCCTGGCCGGCCCGCCGCGCATAGACCGGAATCGAAGTCAGCTCCGCGAACTCTTTCAGCTCGGGCGCCGCCTGCGACCAGAACAGCCCGTCGCCGCCCGCGATCAACGGACGCTCCGCCGCGTGCAGCAATTCCAGCGCCCGATCGATCTTCGCCGGATCGCCGGCGGACCGGATATCGTCCGGCGTAAAGCGCTGGCCGCCCGCCCGCTGCCGGTTGTCTTCGTCCTTGAAATACAGAATGTTCTGCGGAATCTCGATCAGCGACACGCCCTGCGGCGGCGTCAGCGCTTCGCGAAACGCCAGCCGCATATCGAACTCGATCGTGCTGAAATCCGTGACCCGCTTGGTGTACTTGGCGAAGCTCCGCACGACGTCGGATCCGTACGCTTCCTGGAACGACCCCTGATGGTCTTCCGTATTCGGATGCTGTCCCGAAATGCACACCACCGCGCTGTTGGTCATGGCCGCGAGGCACAATCCCGTGATCGCGTTGGTCAGCCCGCAACCCGCCGTCACCATGCACACGCCCGCCTCGCCCGTCATCCGCGCGAAACCGTCCGCCGCGTATGCCGTCGCCTGCTCATGGCGCATGTGAATCAATTTGATGTCGTGATTGCGCAGCTCCGCGAGAATCGGGAACAGATGCCCGCCGTTGATCGCGAAACAATAACGCGCGCGATTTTCCTGGATAATGCGCGCGACCAATTCGCCGCCGCCCACTTTTGCCATCAGCAGTTCCTCCTTGGCGTTTAGACAAACCCCGCGCCGGCTTCGGCCGCGGCGATTCCGCCCCTCGCGCCGCCCCCGGCATTGCCGATCGCCGCGGGCTTCGCAGTGCGCTTCCGGCTGAATCCTTGCACATTTCCGCCATCGCCGAAAAGCGCCGTGACGCTCCGTCGCGATCGCTCATGGACCTCGCGCGCCAAATCAATCGCATGTAGGCTCTTTAATGATAAAAAATGCCAACTCGCCGATCCGGATTTTTTCTCCGAAGCGTTGATCAGGTCTCGAATCCCTGTAACTCTTGCTGCTTCGTAAGGATGCGCGAGGCGCGCTCCTGCGGATTACGCCGCGTGCACAGGATGCCACGAATCGCCACGCTCTCGAGCCGCTCCGCCAACTCCCGCCCATGGCTTGCCCGATTGGCGGCCAGCGTTTTGGGACTGATGCTGCTTGCTGGCGCCGCGATCGCCTCCGCGGATACCCCCGCGGCCCAACCGGCGGCGTCGACCGCTCCCGCGGCATCGACCGCTCCCGCGGCATCGCCTGCTCCTGCGGCGTCACCCGCTCCCGCGAGCGCTTCGCCCAATCCGGCGCCGCCGACCTCCGCCGCCGCATCCAGCGCCCATGCCTCGGCGGCGAATTCAGCGTCGTTCAAGCTTCTGGATTTGCAGACCTGGCCCGACGTCCTCAATCCGCACAATTGGCCGTTCACGCTGTTTCCGGTGCCCGAAGTCGCGACCGACCCCAACTCCGGCGTGACCTACGGGATGCTCTTCGCGTTTTTGTTCAAAGACCAGCACGACAACATCGACTACATCCTCGCGCCCGACATCAACAACAACACCGTCCTCGGTCCCGGCGGCAATTTCCGCCTCTTTGGCTATCCCTCCGAGGACACCCAATGGTATGTGCAGGCCGGAGCCTCGCAGCACATCGCCAGCGACGTCGATTTGAACTACGAGACCGGCCGCACGCTCCAGAAATGGTGGTCGCTCAATGTCCGGTTCCTGTACGAACAGGACCCGACCAACCGCTTCTTCGGCCTCGGCAACCAGAGCCTGGAGCGCAATCAGACCAACTACACCGACGAACAGGTCTTTTTGCAGGTGCTCCTCGGATGGAACCTGACGCACCACCTGCAGCTCGGATGGTTCAGCCGCCCGCGCTACATTCGCATCAAGCAGGGCGCCTTCACGACGCTCCCGTCGATCTTCGAGCTCTTCCCCAAAATCAAGGGCCTCAACGGCGGCAGCGAATTCTACAACGAGGCGCGCGTGACCTATGACACGCGCGATTCCGTCGATATTCCCCGCAGTGGCACACTCGCACTGCTTTTCAACGGCGTCGCCGATCGCGCCTTTCTCAGCTCCTCGTCATACGATCGCTTCGGCGGCGACTTTCACGAATACATCCCGATCAGCAAGCGCTTCACCTTCGCCAGCCATGTCTATCTGCAATACACTCCCGCCGGACAGGAGACTCCGTTCTGGGCGATGCCCCGGCTGGGCGGCGAGGAAAGCCTGCTCTACGATCAGCAAACCCTGCGCGGCTACGGCGTCGGCCGCTTCACCGACAACAATATCGCCGACGCTAATTTCGAGCTGCGCACCCGCGTCCTCGAAGCCACCATCCTTGGCAATCACGGCATCCTCGAACTCGCCCCCTTCTTCGATACCGGCCGCGTATGGAACGGGATGTCCACCGTTCCGTTCGAGGACCTCCATTCCGTGGGCGGGATGGGCTTCCGGGCGATAGCCGAACCCTTCGTCGTCGGCTATCTCGATATCGGCTACGGCGGCGAGGGCAGCGCGATCTTCGCCGGCCTCAACTATCCGTTCTGACGCCGGCTTGCGCCGCGCCGTCCTGAACCATCAGCTCTTGCGGAAGCGCGAGGGATAATCTTCGGGAAAATCCGTATCCGGATGCATCCGGCGGGCGCGCGCGATCAGCGCGCTCTCTTCTTCGGGAATATCCGGATCGGGGATACAGCAATCGACCGGACACGCCGCCGCGCACTCTTCGTGATCGAAGAAGCCGACGCACTCGGTGCATTTCTCCGGAGCGATATAATAAACATCGGGCGCCAGCGCCGGATTCGACACGCCGTCCAGTTCCCACGGCGCTCCGCCCTCGTAAATCGCATTATTGGGACAGCGCCGCGCGCACGCGCCGCAGTTGATGCATTCCTCGGTGATCAGCGTCGCCATCGATTAACCGCGCTTCCCGGTTCAGTCCGCCGGCATCGCCGCCGCCACCCGCCGCGCCAGTGCGAGGAAAATCGCGCTCGCCGGATGCTCCGGTTTGGCGGTCGTGAGCGGCGCGCCCTCGTCGCCCGCCGCCCGCAACTCCTCGAAAATGGGCGCCCGCGCGATCACTTCGGTTCCCTCCGCCGCCGCCAGCTTGCCGCCCCCGCCCGCTCCGAAAATTTCGTCCAACTCGCCGCAATCGGGACAGACGTAGCCGCTCATGTTCTCGACCACGCCGATCAACGGACAATGCACTTGCCGGAACATCCGCGCGGCCCGCAGCGCATCCGCGACCGCCACGTCCTGCGGCGTCGTCACGATCACCGCGCCGTCAAGCGACACTTCCTGCGCCAGCGTCAACTGCGCGTCGCCCGTTCCCGGCGGCAGATCGACGACCAGGAAATCCAGCGTGCCCCACAGCGTGTCCTGCAGGAACTGCCGCACCGCGCCCATCACCATCGGCCCGCGCCAGATCACCGGCGCTTTGTCGTCGATAAAAAACCCGATCGAAATCAGCTTCACTCTGTGCCGCTCGACCGGATAGAAATGCTTGCCGCCCGCCGAACGCGGCCGCTCCTCGCCCGTGCCGAACATCATCGGCGCCGACGGCCCGTAGATATCCGCGTCGAGCAGGCCGGTCTTGTAGCCCAGCCGCGCCAGCGCCACCGCCAGATTCGCCGCCACTGTGGATTTGCCGACGCCGCCCTTGCCGCTCGCCACCGCGACGATATGCCGAATCCCGTCCAGCCGCTTGCGCCCGGTCTTCTCGCCCAACTCCGGCTCAAGCGGCCGAACCCGGAATTCCACCTTGCCCGCGCCCAGATCGTGGGCGAGCGACTGATGGATCCGGCCGCCAATATCGCGCAGGAGCTCCTCGCGATCGCTCGGATTACGCAACGTGATCGTCCAGCCGCCATCCGCCGCAGGCGCGACTTCCTCGACGATTCCGAGCGATACGATATCGGTCGTGTAACCGGGATAATTCACTTGGCCGAGGGCGGCCAGCACTTCTTCCTGCGTGAGCTTTTTCGCCACTGCGGGAATTATTCCAGATGCGGCCGACGGGCGAAAGCCGACCGCCCGGTCAGCCCCCGCGCATCAACGCGCGCTCTCTTTTTCAGTGACTCTCCCCGCGTTTTTGTCATTCACGCCTCGGGCGCTCTTTTTAGTCACCCTCGGGCTTGACCCGAGGGTCCATCCGTCGCTTGCGATTCGTTCTCGATCCGCTCGACGCCCTATCGCACCAGCGGCGCCAGCCGCTGCGCGATCACCTCTTCCGCCTCCGCGACGATCCGCCGCACGATCTCGCCCGCCGGCAAAATCTCCCGCACCAGGCTCACCGACTCGCCCGCGTAAAACGCCAGCCCCTCGACATCGCCTTCGGTGTATTCCGCCGGCGGAATGACGGAGTAGCGCACCAGCGGCGCCGCGCTGCCGTCGCGCCGCCGCATCTTGCCGGCCGGCACGCCTTCGCCCGGACGCGCGCCGCTGGCCGGCCGTCCCGCCCGCTCCCATTCCTCGACCACGGGAGTTCTCAGCACGCGATGGGCCGCGTCGGGCCAGCCGATATCGTAGAGCGTGGTATGAATCGTCTCGCTCGCGTGTCCGCGCACCATCCGCTCCTTGTATAGCGGATGCGCCGCCGACTCGACCGAGGCGACAAAGCGCGTGCCGATAGCGGCGCCGTCCGCGCCCAGCGCGAGCACGGCGGCCAATCCGCGCCCGTCGGCGATTCCGCCCGCGGCGGCCATCGGCAAGTCCCCGATCGCGTCGCGCACTTCGGGAATCAGCGCCAGCGTGGTCACGGTTCCGCGCACGTGCCCGCCCGCGTCAAGGCCCTGCGCGATAATCGCGTCCACGCCGGCCTTGGCGGCGGCGTGCGCCTCCGCGGCGCTGCCGCATTGCCATAGCACCCTGGTTCCGGCGTCCTTGAGCCGCCGGATCGCGTCGCGAAAGTCGTCCAGCTCGCCCCAGAAGAAGGTCGCGGCGGCGGGCCGCTCTTCGATTACCGCTTCGATCAATCCGGGTTCGAGGAACGGGATCAGCAGGTTTACGCCGAACGGGCGCGAGGTCAGGTCTCCGGCGGTGCGGATTTCGGCGCGCGCCGCGGCGGGGTCCATCGCGGCCAGTCCGATCGTGCCCATCCCGCCGGCCTCGGAGACGGCGGCGGCCAGCCGCGCCATCGCGACCACCCCCATCCCCGCGGAGATGATCGGCCGCTCAATCCCGAGCAATTCCGTAATGCGCGTTTTCATCATCGTAGTAGTCTCATCTACAATCTTCCGATTGTCCACTTTTGAAATGCTCTGAGAGCGATGAGGTAGTGTCGCGGAGTTGGTGGAAAAGTGAAAAGGCGTCAAGATCCGGTGAGTTGAGCCACAACTCGCGCCCGCTGTTGGGCGGGTGCCGAAGGATGACGCCGTGGAGAGGGATAGCAGGAGTC
>JAJZAI010000038.1 GCA_021799495.1 Deltaproteobacteria bacterium | reverse complement strand
CGCGGACCTCCGTTCGCGACCGCTGTCGGCGAAGGCAGCCGAACCGCAACTCTGAACCCGCCGCCGCCGCACCGCCGAGAACTATGAAACTGAGTAATCAAACGCTTTCGTCAACAGCCTGCTAGGCGAGAATTCCGCTTTTGAAAATCAGGTAAATCGTTCCGCCGACGGCGATCAGGATCACCGGATTGATCCGCCGCCACATCAGAATGCCGAGGCTTGCCGCCGCGATCGCGAAGCTGACGGCGTTGTGAATGGAGAGCCTGGCGATCGCGAAAGTTCCCGACAGCATCAGGCCGATCGCGATCGGCGCCATGCTCCGCTGGACCGCCTGCCGCCATGGCGAATCCTGATACCGCCGCCACATCCGGTTGGCGTAAAGCGTCAACAGGCAATCGGGCAGGAAAAAGGCGAACGTGACTACGGCGGCGCCGGCGACGCCCGCAATCCGATAGCCGATCACCATCACCATCAGCATGTTCGGGCCGGGCGCCACCTGGCCGAGGCTGTAGATATCGCGGAACTGCTGGTCGGTGACCCAGTGGAACTGATGGACGGTCATGTGCTGCATCTCGGGCAGCACCGCCGTGCCGCCGCCGACCGCGAGCAACGAGAGCAGCACGAAGACCCACGCCAGGCTGAGAAGCTTGTGTCCCACGAATCAATGGCGCCAGTGCGCGCGATGGGAATGCAGGCGCTCGCGCAGATGGGCCATCCGTTCAGCGGCCGCCACGCCGCCGCGCGGCCGATAGAACCATACGGCGATCGGTCCGATGATCAGCAGCACCCAGAGCAGCGAAATTTTCAGCACGCTCACGGCGACGAAGGTGGCCGCGATCAGCGCCAGGTCGAGCGGATGCACGAACTGCTTGTGGCCGAGTTGCAGCGTGACGGTCAGGAGCAGGCCGACCGCGGCGGCGGCGACGCCGACCAGAAATGCGTTGACGTTCGGGTTCTGGCTTTGACGCAGCCACAGCGCGCCGAGCGTCATCATCGCGGCCGTGCCGGGCAGCATCAGGCCGATTACCGCGATGGCGGCGCCGGCGACGCCGCGCAGGCGATCGCCGATAATCACCGCCATGTTGACCGAATTGAGGCCGGGCAGGGTTTCGCTGACCTCGAGCGCGTCGAGGAAATCGTCGTCGTCGAGCCATCCGTGGCCCTTGACGATGTAATCGCGCAGGTAGGCGAGCACGCCACCGCCAAAGCTGACTCCGCCCGCCATGAGAAAGACCGTGAAGATTGCGCCGAAACCGGGTTGGCCGGACGCGGCGGGCGCATCATTCATGATTTGTGACCGCCATGCGGCCCATCCGGTAGATCATCGCAGTTTTGGTGGTTTCGATCTTGAGCCAATCGGCGGCTTCGCGTTGCAGCTCGACATAAAACTGCTCGGAAAGCTCGCGCGGCTTGCCATGGAATTCGCCGAGCGACGGGAATTTCAACTGGTAGGAATATTCGCCGACGAAGTGCTCCTGCGTCGTGCGATTGCGCCAGATCGCGACGTTGGCTTTCGCCATCATCTTGCCGCCAAAATCGATTTCGCCGAAATTGACGAGGATTTCCTCGATCGCGATGCCGTTCACCACCGAGAGCGCGGTCTTCGGCTTCGCGCCCGTCTTTTGCAGGGCGGGAAAGACCTGGCAGATGGTCTCGAAGCTCTGCGTCATGATCGTGTTGGGGGTATCCAGCTCGCATCCGTGGGAATAAATCGTGCGCATCCCTTGCGGCTTCTCGTATGGCAGCAGGATTTCTTCCTTGAACTTGACGACGTTCTGGCACGGCAGGAGCGGACGCACATCGACGGCGGCGGCGGCCTCGTAGTCGGGGCTGCGGAACTTGAGCGTCAGTTCGTGCTCGGGCTGAGGCAGGCCATTCTTGTAGAAGGTGCGCCGGCGCAGGATAAAGCCGTTGTTATAAAGGCGGAATTTCGGCGTATCGAAAAAGATCACCTCGCGCAGATGGGTCTCCATCGGCTTGCCGCGCTTGTTGATCGCGACGCCGAGGTTTTTGGCGACGCGGCGGGTGAGTTTCCAGAATTTATGGAAGCTTTGCGATTTGAGGAAATGTTCAGCCTTCAGCAGCAGCTTGTATTCCCGGTATTGAATTGGATCAGGATGATGCACGGCGCCGGCGGCGCTCGGATGATGGGCGATCGAGGTGCTCATGCGGTCGTTCTCAAGACGCTGAAAATTCCTTTGATGCGGCCGGACAGGCGCGGCCGCGGCTCAAGCATAGCCGACGTTGCGGGCGCGCGCCCGCCGCATCGTCCATCGGAGCTACCAGCAAGCGGCTTGAGGGTCAATTGGCGGCTGGCGGCGGCGGCGCGCGCCGCTCTTGCGGGAGCGGGCGGCCGGGCGCAATAATTGGCGCTCCGGTGGACGCATAGCTCAGCCCGGTTAGAGCACTTGCCTCACATGCAAGGGGTCCCAGGTTCAAGTCCTGGTGCGTCCACCAACCCCTCCCTCTGAAATCTGTTCCAGCGAAATCCTCGGCGAGTGCTGGAGGCGCGTCCTGATTTCATTGATGTGCGCGCCGCCGCGAGATCGAGCGAAGCGCCGCTCGCACGTCGCATGTTTCTGCCATTCTGAGCCGGAGGCGAAGAATCCCGGAATTCCCTGCGTGGGACTCAGGGCAGGCTTTCGCCGCGCCTCTCCCAGAGTGCGCACATTTGCGAGTCCCTCTTGTTAGTCATGCCCGGGCTTGACCCGGGCATCCAGCGCTATGGATTCGCGGGTCAAGCCCGCGAATGACGATGTGGCAGTCGCGGCCGCGATCGCTGAGCCGGAGTGGAACCGGCCGGCACGGACGCGCGCACGCGAACGTCACGCCCGCGCGCGCTTTCGACACCGATCTGATGGGCGCGCCGGCAACACGGCATCCCGCTCGTGATTTTACAAATCAATCGAGCGGTACAGGATTCTTCGCTCGGCAGCCTCGCCCAGAATGACAATCTGACTTGCGCAAGGTTCGTTAGCTTCTGTGCGATGCGCAAGATGCGACTTTCGGCATCCTCTCCTGATAAAGATTCGGCGGTATTTATTATGTGTTAACAAACGTACACACGTGGTTTTATGTTTCAGATAGTTTTAGAGCCGAAAACGATAGATTTGGCTGATTAATTGATAGTCAACTGCCACAAAAGACGCGTTGAAACAGGCAAAGGTTTGAAGATTAAGGCAAAGAGCTTTTTCATTTGCCATAAGCACGTTATTGAGACATTCTCTATGCGGTGAAAGGCAACGCTTTGAATCTATCGCCGATAATTTGTTTGACTGACTTGGGAGGAGCGACAATTCATGAGGATCGGGAATCTGAGAGGGGGTTGGATCACTCTGGCCGCCGTAGCCGGAGTGACGCTCGCGCTAGCAGGGGTGAGTGGTTGCGGACCTGACTCCGGTGGGGGCAAAACTCCGCCGCCGCCTCCTCCGCCGCCGAGCAACGCCTGTTCGGGCCAAGGGCTGATAGCGATCGATCCGGTGGCGAATGTCGGCTATGCGCCGATCTACACCCTGGACGCGAGCGGCAACGCGCAGCTCACGATCGTGGATCTAACGGTGGGGGCGGCCAATCCGGTTATGGGCGAAGTCTCGTTGCCCGGCTCGGATCAGCCGATGGCGACCACCTACGATTCAATCAATCGGTCGGTTCTCGCATTGGGGTTGGACACCACTAATAGTAACCTGACCGTTTACGACATCAGCACGAAGAACCACACGGTCACCAGCACCATCCCGATTACGGGGATTACTGGATACACAAACTTCGGCGGAATTGTCATGGATTCCCGCAAAAAGCGCGCGTTTGTAGCGGGAGACGACCAGGTGGGAATTCTCAATGCCGGAGTCAATCCGCCGAAATGGGATGCAACGTCGGTTGTGGACGTTTCCAAGGCCGGAAGCTTCTTCGATTCGTTTTCAGTTAATATCGCGACCGGAATCATGTTCATTTCCGGCGACGGGAGAAACGCGATAATCGACACAACCAAGACTCCGCTGGCGCCGCAGTCATTTGAGAGCTCCTTTGGCACAACTGACGGCACCGCTTTCGATCCGGCGACCAACATGATGCTGCTCAGCAACGAGGTTAGCGCCGATCGAAGCTGGGCCTTCAATTTCGCCACTCTGCAGACGGCGACGTCTCCCGCGAGCGCGGATAATGTCGCGGTTCCAGGGTTGGGCGAACTTGCTCCGCTCGGGGAAGGCCCGGGCGGCATGACAGTCATTAATTGCACCACTCATCAGGGCGCCATCGCCGATGAATTCGGGCAGAACTTCAAGCTTATCCACTTGCCGACAGCGCCAATATCGGGCGCGCCCGACAACAACGGACAGCCCGGAAGCGGAACCACCGCGGACGCGAATTCGGCATACACGATCGCGGCGGCTCTGATTCCGAAAGGAACTGTGGACAAAACGGCTACGCAACTCGGCATGGTCGGCGATCCGAATTCATTGAGCATCGACCCGAAACATAATCTAATGTACGCGCTGGCGGACACCGAGCCGTTTTTCCATTCCTGGGACCCTGGTTCAACCACTCCGCTGTTTCTGATCCAGGTCGATCTGTCGAGTCCGGTATTGGGAGCGAGTCCGACCGGCGGAGTCGACGGCAAAACCTTCTGGACGCCGACGGCCACGGCGATACCGCTGCCATAATCGCGTCTGAAACTTCAGTCACTCGACCAGCGGCCCGCTTTCGAAAAAGAAAGCGGGCCGCGTCTCGATCGTGCGGATTCGTGGCGCGTTTGGGCTGGCGTGCAATCCAGTCCGATCGGTTACGGGATTGACAGGGTACTTAGTTGAAATCCGAGTCCCGCTATTCATTCACGATTTTACGATAGAGGAATGTTTCGGATTCGGGCGCGGCGGCGCGGCGGGCGGCGAAATAACGGACGAGCAGGCACAGGTCGAACAGGATAATTCCAATCCAGAGGCCATAGGCGTTGCGCGGCCTGAGCAGATCGAGCCTGATAATCGCGCGCGCCAGTCCGAAGCCGATTACCCACGCGTCGAAGCTCATGCAGATGCGGCGGAAGGTTTCGACCGGCATGAATCTGATGATAAATGCGCCCAGCGGAAGGCCGATCAGCACCGCCGGCGCGATAAAGAGCAGCAGATGGAAGCTGGCGGCGCTATAAAGTCCCAGCCATCCGTAAGATATGGCGGTGAGCGTGGTTTCGGCGACGCGAACGAGGCCGATCGTGCCGCGAAAATGCTCTTTTTCGAGTCCCTGATTCTTCAGCATCATGGCAAGCGGCGGGCCGGAAATGGTCGTCGTGGCGTAGAGCGCGCCGACGCCGGCGCCGAGCATAAACCCGGCTGTGGTCTCCGCCTGAATCGGCCGGCGGAATCCGCCCGTCTGAAGCAAGACGATCGGCAGCAGGACCGCGTAGGTACAGGCTTTCAGTGCGGCCGAATCGACCCGCGAGAGCATCAGGCTGCCAATCAGGATCCCGGGGCCGAGGCCGAGCAGAATCGGGGCCGCGCGGCGGCGGGCGGCGAAGAAACTTGCGCGATTCAGATAGACCACGCTGGCGTTGATGGCCAGCTCGATCATGACCAGCGCCGGAGCGAGCATCCGGTTTGGAAAGTAAAGCAGCGCCACCGGCACCGTGAGCGACGAGAATCCGTAGCCGATCGCGCCGTTGACGGCGGCCGCCACGAGCGCGATCGAGAATAATACCAACTCGCCAATGTCCAAATGCGGCATTAAATATACTCCTGACTCCAGCCGGCCGCGATGAAATCGAAGCACTCGAGCCGGTTAGAACGCCACCTGCAATTCGCTCAGAACCGCGCTTTCGCCTCCACGGTCGCGGCCGCCGGGCGCGGGCAATCGCGAGTTCTCGCTTTCCAACTTCCCGACTTCGCTTTTCAATTCCGCGATCTCATTGCGCAGGTCATCGTTGGAAGCGGCGGATTGCGCGAAAACCGGCGCGGCAAAGTTGAATCCACCGGCCAGCATCAGCGGCAGGAAATAGAGAATTCGCATTCAAGTTTTGACTGTGCTTCATCGCATCCTCCGGTGGTCCGGTCAGCCGCGAGTGGTTAGGCAATCGCCTCCGGCAGTCCGGTCGGCGCGTTCAAATCGGATCGACCCGAGTTAGCGCCGATCGAGGCGGAATTTTTCCTTGCGTTCGATCTGCACGATGCGGGGGTCGTGAATGACAATTTCGACGGAACCGAAATTTACGGACCTGACGGCGCGTATGATCTCCCGGAGCGCATGTCCGGCCTCACCGTCATCAATTTGAAGATGCTCATCTCGAGGCGGGTTCGACCATCATATGATTAAATCCATCGATTTAATAGATTATTCGGCACAAAAAATTTAGATCGCGTAAATGAGCGCATCGCGGCCGTGGAGGGTCGATTCGGCCCGCTTGAGAACGTCGGCAAGGGTCGTTGAATCCAGGATGCGAGCGGTGGCCTCGCGCACGTCCTTCATCACCATCCGGATCGCGCAGGTTCGTTCGTCGTGACATTCATCGCATCGCCGGTACGCTACCTTGCTGACACAGGGCAGGGGCGCCAGCGGACCCTCGACGACGCGCAGGACCTCGCCCATCGTAATTTGACCGGGCTGGCGCGAGAGAAAATATCCGCCGCCTTTGCCTTTGCGGCTTTGCAATAAGCCATGATTGCGCAGTTCGAGCAAAATGACTTCGAGAAACTTCCGCGGCATCCGTTCGCGTTGCGCAATGTCGGCGATTAAAATCGGTCCATGGCCGAACTCCTTCGCCAAAACCAGCATCGCCTTCAGGGAGTATTTCGCCTTTTGAGATAGCATTAAATCTATAGACTTTATAGGATTTAACTCTGATCGGCGTGGCTGTCAAGAGCGCCGCCGGGCGCGCGCAATCCTTCCAGGCTAATTGCGGAAGACGTCGCTAGAAGCCGTAGCGGACGATTTGGGGATGCGACTCGGCGTAGGCGCGGGCGAATTCGAGTTGCGCCGCGCTTTCGGCATGGATTTCAAAGATTGGTTCGCCGCGAGCCGCGACCTCACCGACCGCCTTCAGCATCCGCACTCCGGCGGCTATATTGGCGGGTGCGCCGGCCAGTTTCGCGACGCGCGCGATTTCCCAGCAATCGATCTCGCGAATTCTGCCGTCCTGGTATGACGGAAAGATCGTAGTGAAGGCCGCTTGGGCGGGAAATTCCCGGCGTCCCTGCGCGTCAATGATCCGTTCAAACATTTTCAACGCTGTCCCTGAATCGAGGGCGTGCTGCGCTGCCCGATACCCGCCGGCCGCAGGCGCCACGCCGGTCATCTCAAGCAGGCGAGCGGCGAGATAGAGCGACTTCTCGCGCAGATCGGCGGGCGCGTCGGGCGCGCCCCGAAGCACGGCGAATACGTCCAGCGCCTCCAGCCGCGGACCGATTCCGCGGCCAACGGGACCGCGCGCTTCGGTGGTGACGACTTCGAGGCGCAGGTCGATTTCGCGCGCGACGCTGTGAAAGAGCGCGGACAGGCGCTCGGCGCGGGCGAGGGTGCGAACCTTCGCGCTGGCGCCGACAGGGATATCGATCAGTACGTGGGTGGCTCCGACCGTTTTCTTTTTGGCGAGGATCGACGCGACCATCTGCGCCTCGGTATCGACTTCCATCGGCCGCTCGACCGTAATCAGGATGTCGTCGGCCGGGGCAAGCTCAAGCGCGCCGCCCCACGCGATACATCCGCCCGCCTCCTTGACGACGTCGTACAGGCGCTGCGCGCTCAGGCCGACGTCAGCGAGCACGCCCATGGTGTCGGCGGTGCCGGCCGGGCTGGTGATCGCGCGCGATGAAGTCTTGGGCATTTTCATCCCGAGCGAGGCCACGATCGGCACGACGATCATGGTCGTACGATTGCCCGGAATTCCGCCGATACAATGCTTGTCGGCGATCGGTCCGGGTCCGAAATCGAGGCGCGAACCGGTATCGATCATCGCGCGCGTGTAGTCGGCGATCTCGGTGTTGTCGAGACCGCGCAGTGCGCAGGCCAGCACGAACATCGACAACTCGACGCGCGAGTAACGGCGACGCACGACGTCGGCCAGGATCGACTGGAACGCCGCGCGATCGAATTTGCGGCCTTCAAGCTTGCCGCGGACCAGATCGACGCTGCGCGGCGGGACCGCCAGGGTCGCGTTCACCTGCGCGCCCTCCGGCAATCCCAGATCGCGAAACGCCTCTTCAGAAAGGCCGATTTCGTCCGGTTCCAGCAACGTGTCGTTACAAAAATTCAGCACGCCCGTGACTTCGCGCCGCGCGCCGGTGGCCGGATCGTCGCCAAAGACATAGGCGCGGTCGAGCGGGTTGAATCCGAGCTTGCCCTCTCGAACCGCGCGCTGATGAATCACGATAACGTGTTCGCGCAGCGTGTCGAGCGGAAAATGCTTTACGTGGAACATCGCGGCTCCTCGTCAATCGATTCGGACTTGCTCGAGATGGCGCGGCACGACCGCGGTCCATCGCAGCTCCCGCGCGATCGCGCTGCGCAGCGCTTCGGCGGCCGACGGATCGCCATGCACCACGTAACAGACTTCGGGAGCGCGCGGCGCCGTCCCGAGCCACGCCAGCGTCTCGGCCTGATCGGAATGCACCGAAAACCCGGGCACGTTCACGATTTGCGCGCGGACGCCGACATACCGGCCGAGCAACTTGATAGCCGCTTCGCCGTCGAGCAGTTTTCTGCCGCGCGTGCCCTCCGCCTGATAGCCGACGAGGATGACCGCGTTGCGTTCATCGCCCAAGCGCGCCGCCAGATGGTGCAATACCCGCCCGCCGGTCGCCATCCCCGACGCCGAGATGATGATCATCGGCCCCTGTTCGAAATTCAGCGCGATCGATTCGTCCACGCCGCGAATCTCGTGGAGATTGCCGGGATCGAGATCCTCGGGCGTTACGCCGTTGCGGATTTCGGGACATGCGGACGCGATCTCCCGCTGGTAGACTTTCAGAGTCGCCAGCGCCATCGGGCTGTCCACGTAAACCGGAATCGACGGAACGCTTCCTTCGCGAATCAGTTTGCGCAGATGAAATAAAATGACTTCGGTGCGATCCACGGCGAAGGAGGGAATCACGATGACTCCTCCGCGCCCGGCGACGCGCGCGATCGTCTCGCCGAAAAGTTTCACCGACGCCGCGTCGTCATGCCGGCGGTCGCCGTAAGTCGATTCAACCACTATGACGTCGGCTTCAGGCGCCGGAGCCGGCGGAATCAGGATTGGATGAAAGGGCCGGCCGAGATCGCCGCTGAAGAGCACGCGCCGCCGTTTCGGTCCATCGCATTCGACCAGCAACGACGCGGACCCGAGGATGTGGCCGGCGTATCTGAAACTGACGCGCAATCCGCCGGGCGCGTCGATCGGCGAGCCATGCGCGACCGGTTCAAATTGTTCCAGCGCCTTCAGCGCGTCGTCCTCGGTATAGAGCGCCCGCGCCGGCGCGTGCTTCGAGTAGCCTTTGCGATTCGCATATCCGGCTTCTTCTTCCTGAAGACGTCCGCTGTCGGGCAACAGGATGCGGCACAGCGCATGTGTTCCGCCGGTGGCCGCGATTTTGCCGCGATATCCGTCTCGGCAGAGCGCCGGCAGATAGCCGCTGTGGTCGAGATGCGCATGCGTCAGCATCACGCGATCGATCGCCGCCGGCGCGATCGGGAAGGCGTCCCAGTTGCGCAGACGCAGTTCCTTCAGTCCCTGAAAAAGGCCGCAATCGATAAGCGTGCGCGCGCCGTTCACGGTCAGTAGGAAGCGGCTGCCGGTTACGACCCCGGCGGCGCCCATGAAGCGTAACGTGGGAGCGGAATTTTTCATGCGATGTCTTCGAGCGCGCGTGCGACCAGCGGCGCGCATCCGATTGCGTTAGTCCGGTTCGCGATCGTGTCGCACGAGAGCACGCGCCGGACGCCGGCCCGGCGGATCAGCGTCATCGCGCCGGGCGCGAACAACGCATGAACCACAATCGCGTCAACCTCTTTGACGCCCCGCTGACGCAACGCGCGCGCGGCGGCGGCGAGCGTTGCGCCGGAGCTGGCGATATCGTCGATAACGAAGGCGCGCCGCACAGAGGGAACATCGTCAAAGTGGACGCGGACCGAGCGATCCCCGATGCGTTCCTTGCGACCGGCGATCCATTTCAGTCCGGCGGCGCGTCCGATTTTCCGGACCCACGGCGTCGATTCATGGTCCGGGCCTACCACCAGCGCATCGGGCGCTCGCGATTTCATCCACTGCGCCAGAACGGGCGCCGCGCTCAGCGATAGCGCGCGGCACGGTATCGCTTCGCGAAGCGTTCGCACCCGGTGCAAGTGCGCTTCGACCGTGACGACCTGGTCGAAGACCAGGGCAAGCATCGCGCCCAGCACCCGTTGCGACACGGGTTCGCCCGGCTCGAAAACCGCATCCTGTCGCATATACGGCAAATATGGCGCGACCAACGTGACCCGCCGCGCGCCGCCGCGACGTAGCGCGTCCGCGGCGAGCATCGTTTCAAACAGCTTGGGATCGGGATGATCGAGCGCCCGCACCACGAGGGCGTACCGCTCCGGATGAGGTTCGGCGCGCACTAGCGCTTCGCCATCCGGAAACCGATGCTGTTTCAAGAGGCGCGGCGTCGCGCCCAATTCGGCCGCCAGCCGCCGCGCGAAAGTAAAACTATCGGCAAAAGCGCATACGCTGGTTGAGACGGCGCGCTTTTTCGACGCCTTGCGGTTTTCAGTTATCATCCGCGGCCGCGTTCGACATCCGGAAAAAGGCTTGGTCGTAAACCAGCATTTCAGATGCGTGAATGATTGGGAAACACTTAGGGAAGCTCCGCACAAGCCAGGTTGTCATTCTGAACGGAGCGTGCGGAGTGAAGAATCCCGGGATTCTTCGCTCCGCTCAGAATGACGGGATGGACCTTTTGCAGAGCTTACTTAGCGGGCGCCTATGGACAATCAGGCTTCAGCCGCAGGCTGGAGCCGTCTGGATGCGCAAGGGATGGATTCTCAATCCATCGCGCGCTGTGGCGCGAAAAGTCGAAATCGATCGCCGCGCGGGCCGCCGCAAGGCGCGATAGAGTACCGCGGCGCAAATTTAACCGGTCAGCCCCGGCCTGCGCATGAATAGTCTATTGGCGCGGTTCATGGGTGAACGCATAATTCAGCGCGAACTGTTCGTTGCCGCCTTCGCGAACCCACTGCGCCAGTTCGTATATTGTCGGATCATCGCCGCGCTGGGAGATATTTTCGAGGATGCGTACGGCGGCCGCGCGCGACGCATCCGTTTTGTCGCGCGCCAGCGCGGCGCCCAAGGCATATTGCGGGTCGCCGCCCTGCTTGACCCACATGGCTAAATCCGCGATTTCCGGGTCGTCATCCGATTTTGAAAGGCTCTCGAGCATGCCAACGGTCGCGGCGCGTGATCGATCATTATTAACTTGCTGGGTCTTGAGGCTGGCAAGTTCGGCCTGCGAATATTTAGCCTGGACATCATTCGCATGAATCCACGAATCATTCACAGACACGGTGGATTCAGTACCGAACGCGCCGGATACTCCCGGAACGGCTACGCCCGCGATCGAGCCGGCTTCTTCGATTCCAGGCGCCGCGAGTAATGCGCATCCGCTAAAGAGCGTGACGCAGGCGAGCGAAACTAAAAAATTCTTGCGCATTTTTTCAATCCTCGGAGATATGCAAAAATAGGTCACGCCGATCAAAATCGGCTTCAGCCACTATTGATTCCGATGCCGGCGGCTTCAGCGCGCCGCCGGCGTTCATTCCGCGGCGCTGGAGAAGCGCCGGCTGAATCGCGGGAACTTTTCCATTTTAGCAGAATATCGATGACGCATTAACCCTCGGCGCATTAATCTTTCCGCATCGCTGCAAGGAGGTGAAAGCAAACCTATGCCGAAATCAAGTATTGGACCTTTCATTTCGCAATGGCATGGCGTGATTGTCCCGCTCGCCTGGTTGCTGGCCGCGGTCTTCTGCGGCTTGCTGGCGTATCGGCTGATTTTCTTTTTATACGGAAAAATCGACAAAAATCCGGGCGATCGCGCGCAATTGGTATTCAGAGAATGCAGGGCTCCGCTACGATTCGCTTTGCCGATATATGCAATTGATATTGCCACGTCCGCGCTCCATCTTTCCGGCGCATTCGCCGCGCCAGTGAGCCATCTGCTCGGCCTGCTGGAAATAATCGCGATAGCGTGGCTTGCAATAAAGCTGGCGTTCGTTCTTTCGGAGAGTCTGGTTATTCATTACGAAGCGTTAGGCGGCGACGACTTCAAAACGCGGCGTATAGTCACTCAAATCCGGCTGCTGCGCCGCATTCTTCTAGCGGTAATTTCCGTGTTGGCGTGCGGCGTGGCCCTGATGTCGTTCAGATGGGGCCGAGAACTGGGCGGAAGCGTTCTGGCTTCCGCGGGAATCGCGGGGCTTGCGGTCGGACTGGCGGCGCGCCCGACCATCGAGAACCTGGTCGCCGGGTTTCAGCTCGCGATTACGCAACCGATCCGGATCGAGGACGTGGTGATCGTGGAAAATGAATGGGGCTGGATCGAGGAGATAACGACTACGTACGTCGTCGTCCGGATCTGGGATTTGCGGCGGCTGGTGTTGCCTTTATCGTATTTTATTTCGCATCCCTTTCAGAACTGGACGCGGAATTCGGCGAATCTGATGGGCTCCGCGCATGTTTACGCCGATTATTCCGTGCCGGTGGACGAGGTACGGAGCGAACTGGCGCGCATTGTAAAGACATTGCCCGATTGGGACGGCCATGTCTGTGTGCTGCAAGTGACGCATGCGACGGATCGCGCGCTTGAATTGCGGGCGTTGGTGAGCGCGAGCGATTCCGGAAAACTGTGGAATCTGCGTTGCGCCGTGCGGGAGCGGCTCATCGCCTTTATCCAGCGGCAGTATCCGCATTGTCTTCCAAGAATGCGCGCGGAAGCGGCGATGACGCGCGCGGACGGCTTCAATGGAATTGGCCGCGGCGGCGACGCCCTGTCGTAAAATGCGGCCGGGAAAATTTCATGCGGCAAAATTTGTTCGCCGCACGAAATCGCGGAATTGAGGCGCGTAGCGCGATGCGGAGAGCTGCGCGCATCTTGCGCGCAGCCCCCATGCGGCTCACGGCCCGAACGTGACGGTGAAGTTGACGCTGTTCGAGCCGCTGGCGAAGCATTGGAAATCGCCTGCGATGTCATCGTACGAAAAGCCGTAATGATGCGGGCAGGCGGCCGCATAGGCCTCATAATACGGCGTCGTGCCGCCGCCCGCCTGAGTCGCGGCTTCGAGCCACTCGGGATTGATGAACGATCCGACTCCGGTGAGCAGGTCGGGCTGTCCTGATGCGCTTTCTGAACTGCCGAGGCCGGAAACCGGCGGGTTGTAGGCGGGAACGCAAGCCACATCGGAGCTTCCGGTACCGGTGCTGATACAGACGTAGCCTAACGCGCTTGGATAACCGTCGCCGGAATAACCGCCACATCCTTTGCCGACGTCCGCCTGGGTACTACAGTTTACTTGCGAGGCATATGAGCCTTTGGTTCCACATACGCCCACGCCAGCGGGAAAATTGCTCGGTATTCCGGCCTGTCCGGCCATTTCGCAGGTCTCGCCGGGCGGGCAATCGACGTCTCCCCAGCACGTGGCGTCGCCCTGATTCCCAGAACTCATCGCGACGCCGGAACCGGTATCTTTGGCAAGATACATATCGTCATAAGTTGCGCCGCTGGGCAGCGTACCGCTGCAATTCAACCCTGGCGCGCTGGGATTCTGAGCGCACAGATCGCCCGGCTGCCAGCAGCCGATTACGCAGGTTCCGCTGACGCATTCGCCGCTTTGGCAATACGTGCCGCCGCCGCACGGAATCGACGACGGCGTCGATGTCGGCGGTTCAGTATCTTCCAGATTGGAAGGGCAGCTCGAATTGAGATCGTTCAGACATGACGGCGCATAACAAGTCGCGCCGGACGCGGCAACGGAAGGCTCAGCGCTGATCTGGGTATTGTAACCGTTGACCTGGCTGGTATCGTAATTGACCGTTGACGTTCCAGTGAATGTCGCTTCGAACAGCGATACCGGAGCGGCCGCGCTGACCAATGCGGTATTCGTTCCGTCCCACGTTCCATAGCATTGATAGAGTCCCTGGCAATCGCCGGTCTTGCAGACCGTGCCGGTCGGAAAAGTGCAGACCTCCGGCGTTGGCGACGTGGAGGATTGGGTCACTGGTGCGCAAATGGCGGCGTTGTTGTTGAGCCCGGTGCTTCCCTGGCAGAATGGAGTGTCGCCAGTATTGCAGGTGAGCATGCATTTCCCGCCGTAACAGATATGCGGATTCGTCGGCTAGTTGTTAACGGTGCAATCCGCGCTGGTGGAGCAACTTTGATAGCCGCTATCATTGCTGAACGTGCCGGAGAAATCGCATTCCGTGCGCGGCCAGAACCGTCCGCTCCAGCCGGAAGGCATGCAAAGCTCGACATTGGACTTGGCGGCGATCTGCCAATTATTACTGGGTGGTTCGACGACCGTATTCGACGCGCCCTGGTAACTCTCGGCAAGCCAGACTGGATAGGAGTTGTCGTTGACGATCGCAAAAGAGCTGCCGCTATTGCACGCGATTGGCGTCGGCGTGGGTGACGGAGTGGGCGTTTGCGTGACCGTGGGACTGTTGGTGGGCGCGGAACCGCCGCCCGATCCGCGATCGCCGCCGCATCCCGCAAGCGCGAGCATCGCGGCGAAAATGCATGCCGCGATCCGCGGCGGCGCTGCGCTCCGTCCGAATTTGTTCCGGATGCGCCGGGAGAACGAACCATCATGGAATAGAGCGGGCAATGAAGCGGATGCGCGTCTCTCCAAGCGTGCGTGCGGCATAAGGCTCCCGAATCCTCCCTCGCGAAGCGGCTTGTCGGAGCCTATTCGGGGCGCGGAGATCGCAGAACCTGAATGTTCCCTAAATCGCGCCGGGGAATTACCAGGTTTTTATCGAAATTTTACCTATTTGAATCTTGCTGTTTGATTCTGATCGTCAAGCGCGCGCGGCGGGACGACGCTGATTCGTGCGCGCCGCGTCCGCGCATCCCGCGTGCGGCCAGGCGGCGCGAAGGGCGCGCGGAATCAGACGGAGAAATCGCAGATCACGAAATCATGATCCGAAACGCGGCCGAAGCGCCATGCCGGCCGCGCGGGAATCACCGCGGCGCTGCGCTCCACCGGAGAGAGGCCGCGCGCCGCGATCCAGTCGAGCTTGGGCCGCATCAGCCGCGGGAGCGCGCGTGAAAATGTGAAGGTCGGAGCGCCAGCGCGATTCGCGCCCTCGGTCGCGAAACCGCGCCGGGCGATTTCGTCGAAGAGCGGTTCGTAGGCTTGCGGATAACGGAACCGCAGCGGCTGGAGCGCCATCCGCGCCGCCACGCCGGCCAACGATCGCCGCGCCGGGAGCGCCACGGTGGTCGTGTTCCAGTCGCCGCCGATAATTGCGGGTTCTCCCCCGCCTACGCCGTCCATGTAAACCGCCATCTGTCGCGCGCGCAATTCGGGGCCGCAGCGGCTGTTGAGATGCGCCACGCCGATCGTGAGCTTGCGTCCGCCGAAGGACGCCGTCGCGGCGATTCCGCGCGGCGCCCCGTGCAACGGGACGCGCCGCCAGTTCGATTTGTAGCTGGGCAGAACGACGTCGCGAATCTCCCCGAGCGGCTGCGCGCAGACGATCGCGTTGCCGATGGACCATCCGGCGTGATGCGGTTGGCGGCGGATGAATTCCGGAACGTAAACGAAGCTCATCCGAAGCGCGTCCGCGATCTTCGACGCGAGCCCGCGGCTTCCCGCGCCGTCGATTCTCCAGGCGGCCTCGCACAGCAGAATTACGTCAGCCCGGCTCAGCGGCGGACGGCGGATGCAACTCAGGATTCCGTCGGCGCGAACGCTCAGGCGCGCATTGAAAACGACCACTCTGATCGTCCGGTCCTGAACTCGCGGGGCGCGGTTTATCGCGATCGGCTCGAACGCCTGATCGAAATCCGCCGCTTCAGCCTTCAGGATCGTCATCGCGCGTCCATCGCCCAATGCTCGAAAAAACCGCCGTCTTATCCCGCGATGGCGCGGACGAATTCTTCGAATGAAGTTATGGGCGCCGAGCAGGTTCGATTCCGGCATACGTACGCGGTGATCCGGCCGTCGATCGCGCGCTTGCCGCGCGCCGCTTCGGGCAGAAAGTTTTCGCCGTCTGGATTCGCGCCAGCCGCGTGTAAGGCGAGGTTCGGCGCGTACAGCAGGCCCAGACGGTCGCGCCATTCCGCGAATTCCGCGCATGCCGGGTCGCCGGCCAACACAACCTCGGTCGCGCCGCGATGATATCGATCCAGCGCCTCGAGCATATGCGCGAAAGCGAACGGCTGCTTTTCCATCGCGCCCGCGAACGATCGCAGGGCGCGCGCGGCCGCTTCGGCGTAACGCGAATCGTCCAGATAAGAATCCAGCCGCAGCAGCGCCATCGCCGCCGCGCTGTTGCCCGACGGAGTCGAGCCATCGAAGGCCGGCCTGGTCCGCGCGATCAACTCCTCGTGATCGTCCGACGTAAAAAAGAATCCCCCCTGCTCGGGGTCGGAAAAATGCTCGACGATCGTGTTCGCAAGCGTGCGCGCCGCTTCGATATGGCGGCGGTCCAGGGTCGCCTCGTAAACGTCGATCAGCGCGCCGGCCATCAGCGCGTAATCTTCGAGATATGCGTTGAAGCGCGCGACGCCGTCTTTGTAAGACCGCTTCAGGCGCCGTCCGTCCCACATACGCTTCATCACGAAGTCGATCGCTTGCAGTGCGGCTTGCAGATAACGCGCTTCGCCGGTCGCGCGATAGCCTTCCGCGAAGGCCCCGATCATCATGCCGTTCCACGCCGCGAGAATTTTGTCGTCGCGGCCCGGACGAACCCTCGACTCGCGGGCGGCGAACAGGCGGGCGCGTATTTCGGCGATCGCGGCCGCGGCCGCGTCTGCGGATTTGCCGAACAGGCGCGCGGCGTCGGCGATCGGGATGGTGCGATGCAGGATATTGCGGCCTTCGAAATTCCCCTCCTCGCTCACGTCGAACCATCGCTGCGCGATCGCCGCCAGCTCGCCGCCGAGCGCGGAACGGAATTCGTCAGGCGTCCAGATGAAAAATTTGCCTTCCTCGCCTTCGCTGTCGGCGTCCTGCGACGAATAGAATCCGCCTTCCGGGCTGGTCATCTCGCGCATCACGTAGTCGAGGATCTCGCGCGCGACGCGAATCAAATCGGGCTCGTTTAGGGCGCGCCCCGCGTCAAGATAGAGCCGCGCGAGCAGCGCGTTGTCGTACAGCATTTTTTCGAAATGCGGCGTCAGCCAGCGCTCATCGACGCTGTAGCGATGGAACCCGCCGCCGAGCTGGTCGTAAATCCCGCCTTTCGCCATCCGCGTCAAAGTGTCGCGCGTCATGTCGGCGAAGCTCGGATCGCCGTCGGCGTCGTACATCCGCAGGAACAGCGAAAAGATGAATGTGTTGGGAAATTTGGGCGCGCCGCCAATCCCGCCGTGGGCGCTGTCGTAGTGGCGCGCCAGCTCATGCGCGCCGCGCAAGGGCAAATCGGCTGCAGGTTCGCCACCGGCCAGATTCTCGCCGCCAAGCGCGTTCATCGCCGCCGCGATCCGCGCGACGTTCTGGTTCACGTCATCGCGCTTCTCGCTCCACGCTTGCGCGATCGCGGCGAGCACGCGCGGAAATGCGGGCAAGCCGTGCCTGTCGACAGGCGGAAAATAGGTGCCGCCGTAAAACGGCTTGCCGTCCGGCGTCAGGAACATCGTAAGCGGCCATCCGCCGCGGCCGGTGAGAAGCTGCACGGCGTCCATATAGATTTGGTCGAGGTCTGGCCGTTCTTCGCGATCCACCTTGATCGGGATGAACCGTTCGTTCATCAGCCGCGCGATCGCCTCGTTCTCGAACGATTCGCGCTCCATCACATGGCACCAGTGGCATGCGGAATATCCGATCGAGAGCAGGATCGGCTTGTCCTCCCGGCGCGCCCGCGCGAGCGCCTCGTCGCTCCACGGATGCCAATCGACGGGATTGTATGCGTGCTGGCGGAGGTACGGGCTTTGTTCGTTGATCAGGCGGTTGGGCTTGCGGTCGGAACTTGCGGATTTGGCGTGATCGCTCATCGTTGCCGGCTGTCGGTTCGGGGCGCTTCGTTGGCCGTTGCGCGGAATTGACGGAATCGAGGCTAACATCCGGGTTTCTCCGGCGCCATCGTACCCGTCCCGGCGGCAATCCGCGCCGCTCGAAAAAATAGGCCTTGCCTCGGTCGAATTGCCGAAGCTAATGATAATCGGGAACAACTTCATACTTGTCTGGACGGAGCGATCAATGAGCGTCACGATACTGTACGAGCGCGGCGAATATTCGGCGGCGGATGCGCGTGGCGAGGGCGACGATCTGTGGCTCGGGCTTGGCGACCTGCGCGCCGCGACCGGATGGGAGTTGAAGTCAGAGGGCGCCTGCCTTGGCGAACGATGCGTGCCAATCCCGCCCGGACGCGACGCCGAGTTCGTGCGCGACGGCGGCCGCCGCTTCAATCTGGCCGCGTTCGCGCGCCTGCTCGGCAATCCGATCGCGCACGACGATCGCCACGGCGTATGGGCGTTCGGCGAAGCGCCCGCCGCGCGCAATCAGGCGCTCCGTTCGCTCGACGCGCCCGATTTCACGCTGCCCGATCTGGACGGCCGGATGCATTCGCTCGCCGGCTATCGCGGCATGAAACGCATTCTGATGGCCTGGGCGTCATGGTGAGGATGCCGCTTTGACCTGCCCGTGTGGCAGGGCCTCTACCAGGAACTGAAGGACCGGAATTTCATGGTCATCGCGATCGCGCTCGATTCATGCGGCGCGGATGCGGTGCGCCAATGGATTCGCGCGACCGAGCCGCCGCCGCCGCCGATGCTCGAATTGATGGGATGGGGCGAACGCGAGCGCGCCGCCGCCAGCGCGCCAACCTATCCATGCCTCATCGACGAGAAGCACGTCGTCGCCGAGCTTTACAATATCGTCAACGTGCCGATGGCGGTCTGGATCGACGAGCGGGGACATATCGTTCGTCCGGCGGAATCGGCGGGCGCGTGCGACGCGTTTCGCAAGCTGAATCTGGCCGATTTCTCGATTCCGCCCGACGCCGCCGCGCAAGCCAAAGCGGCGCGGACATCGTATTTCGACGCCATCCGCGACTGGGTGATCAACGGCGGGAAAAGCGCTTACGCTCTGCCCGATAATGAGGCGCGCGGCCGCGTCGCGGGTTTGAGCGAACAGGACGCCCGCGCCAATACGCTATTCAGGCTGGGCCAGTACCTGTTCGCGCAAGGGCATCGCGAGGACGCGCTGCAATATCTTGGCGAGGCGCGCCGGCTGCGGCCAGATAGTTGGGCGATCGCGCGGCAGAGTTGGGAAATCGAGGAGGCCGGCAAGGCCTCAGGCCCCGATTTCTGGACCGCCGTGCAGGCGCTCGGCGATCGGCCCTATTATCCTCCCGCCAAGCTTTAGCCGGACAGGCGCGGCCGCTTCCGCCGGAACGCGATTTGCGCCGATAAAAAATAGCGGGCGGAGCGGAGGCCGTAAGGCCATCCCGCTTCGCCCGCCGGTGTTCCGGACACATCCCGCCGACGCGCCCGGCACACGAGTCCGGTTTATTCCGCCGGCGGAGGAGGCATCGGTCCTTCACCCGGCCCCGGCCCCATCTGCTTCATCAGGTCGTGCATCTGCTCGTGCAGGCTCTTCATCTTCTGATGGAATTCAGCGACGCGCTTGATCTGGTCCGGCTTGAGGATGGCGCGGATTTCGAGCGCGACTTTGACCGAATTCGCCATCATCTGCTGATGCAATTGGTCCAGTTTCCGCGTTTCCGGCTCAAGGTCTTTGGCCGTGACGTCGCCGGGCGAGAGCAGCTTGTTCGCCATCTCCTCGCGCGTCTGATGCATCTGCTGGAACAGCTTGTGGAAAGTCTCGCGATTCTCGCTCAGGATCTTATCGACCTGTTTGCGCTGATCGGGCGTCAAACGCGCCGCCCGCAGGAACATCGGGAACGGCGGCATTCCTCCGCCATGCATCATCATCACCGGGCCATGACCCATCATTGGTCCGCCCATCATCTGAGCGGCCGCGAGCGCCGGCAGCGCCATGATCGCAACCGCCGCGACTACAAGTTTCCATCCGCGTTTCAACTGAAAAATCCTCCTTGGATCGCCTGATCGGCATCGAATCCGAATCTATTCGGAGCTGATCCTGAAATTCGGCGTCAGCCGCGATTGCCCGCCGCCGGCGCGCACATCCCGCTCTCGTCGTCCGGCGCGCAGAACAACAAATTTCCGTCGTCGCCGCCGCTGTACGATGTGAAAATCGCGTCGCCGGAGCCGATCGCGGCCGACCCGCCTTCGTCGTACGCGATCGCGCTGATCGGATCGAAAGTCATCCGCTCGGCCTGGTCCCGCGCGTATGCCACCGGCGCCGTTTTCGCCGCCGGCCGCGCGCTCGCGACCCGCATCGATTTCGCCGGGCGCCATCCCAGCGCCAGCATCGCGGCGATCGCCGCAGCCGCGCCGAACGCCGTCGCTCCGGCGAACCATCCCGCCGCGCCTGCCGGCGCCCGCTCGATCCGCCGGCCGGCATCCGCGCGCTTCGCCGTCGAATATTCCCTGAGCATCGCGCGGCTGGCCGCGGTTGACGCGATCGTTCCCGCGATCATCCGCGCCTCGCGCGCCAATTCTTCGTAACGTGCGGCGCACGCCGCACATTCCGCGATATGGGCGCGCGCGGCAGGCATCTCCACCGCGTCGCTGACGAACAGTCGCGTCAGTTCCTTTTCGTTGAGACAGGCGTTCATCGCTCGCTCCGCAAAATTTCGCGCAGGCGGCGCACCGCCCGGAACAGATGCAGTTTGACCGCTTGTTCGGTAAGGTTCAGCGCGGCGCCGACTTCGCGCGTCGGCCATCCTTCGATCTGGCGCAGAACGAAAACCTCGCGCTGCCGCGGCGACAGCGCGCTGAAGCCGCGCCAGATCGCCGCGCCCTGCTCATGCGTGATCGCTTCTTCCTCGGCGTCGCGATGGGTGGTCAGATCGGAATCGACCAGTTCGCGGCCGTCGCGCCGCCACCATTTCCACCATCCCGAGCGCCGCCGATCATGACAGGCGTTAATCGCGACCCGCGTTAGCCACGCGCCCCACTGCGCGGGTTCGACCCCGCCGCGGCGCTGCGCCAGCATCCGCACGAACACTTCCTGCGCCGCCTCGTCGCCCTCATCCGCGTCGCTCAGCATCATCCGGCACAGCCGCACGATTCGCTGATGGTGCTGCCGGTAAATCTCGTCCAGTTCCGGCGGCGCGCCGCCGCCAGCCTGTGCGAACTCGATTTCGGACTCGATCGACGGTTGGGTCGCCGTTCGTTCCATCACACCTATTTGACGATGCGGCGCGCGATAGGTTTCCTGCCCGCGTCAACGATTGATGCGCTCAAGACACGGAAACGGAGCATCGTAGAATTTTTATAATTTCGTTTTAAATTTATTCGGAATCAGGGCGGGATGGAACAATGCGCCGCTCACCGGAAGGCTTGCCGCGAGATAAGTGCCGGCTCCAATGAAATTCAACCCACCCGGTCTCGCATGGCTCGAGATCGGGCGGGTCGATTCGCGCAGGCCGATCGAATTCGGGTCAGAGCGCGTTGGAGCCGCGTTCGCCGGTGCGAATTCGGACGACTTCTTCCATCGGCATCACGAAGATCTTGCCGTCGCCGATGCGGCCGGTCCGCGCCGCGCGTTCGATGGTTTCCACGACCTGCGCGGCGGCATCATCGGACACTATAATCTCCAGCTTCACCTTCGGAAGAAAATCGACGACGTACTCTGCGCCGCGGTACAACTCGGTATGCCCTTTCTGACGGCCAAAGCCCTTTACTTCACTTACCGTAAGCCCTTGGACGCCAATACTCGAAAGCGCCTCTTTAACCTCGTCGAGTTTGAATGGCTTGATAATGGCCTCAACCTTCTTCATATGACTCCTGACGGCGGCAAAGCGCAGGCGCGCTTTTTCGGGTCAAGCTCGCAATGGCGCCTCCTATACCTTTCAACGGCGGGCGACTGATCGCAAGACCCTCCCTCGCAAAACCTGCACGATGCGGCATAAGGTGGCGGTTCGCAAGCGCGGCGCCAGCTAATTGGGCGCAAATCAGGCTTTGCGCCAGCGCTGCTGCCGCCCGCGATGATTAACGAATAGGCTAACGACTTCGCGGCAGGCATCGGTACGCCCCGGCCTGGTTCATGCCGATGATTTATCGCGCGCGCCGATTTTCGGCTCTTCGCCGGCGAGCAGCCGCCGAATGTTCTCATGATGGCGCGTCAGAACCACGGCTGAAACCGCAATCGCCAACAGGATATACGGCCGTGGCGAGCCGGTCGCGGCGACCGCCGGCACAAGCGCGATCGCGGCGGCAATCGAGCCGAGCGAAACGATTCGCGCGCCTGCGACAATCACGATAAACACGACGAACGCGATACCGGCGGCGATCGGCGCCAGCCCAAGCCATACGCCGAACGAAGTTGAAACGCCGCGTCCGCCGCCAAACCCCATGAAAATCGACGCGACCGATCCGGCCACCGCGGCGAATCCCACGCCCGCGATCGCAACCGGCGCCAATCCCGCGCCCCTGGCGATCAGGACCGGAAGAAGCCCTTTCAGCAAATCGCCTGAAAACGTGATCGCCGCCGCGGATCGTCCGCCCGCGCGCGCGATGTTGGTCATCCCGACGTTGCCCGAGCCAACCTTGCGCGGATCGAAGCCGCGCGCCCGGCCCACCATCATCCCCACCGGTATCGATCCGAAAAGGTAGCCGGCGACTATCAGCAGGATTGGAAGCAGATGCGGGCCCGTTTGTCGTTTGGAAGTTGGTCGGGGTGACTGGATTTGAACCAGCGACCCCTGCGTCCCGAACGCAGTGCTCTAGCCATGCTGAGCTACACCCCGAACCATCCGCCCCGCGCCGGGAATCTTCCAGACGCCGCGCGGAACTCGATCTTATACCATCGGCGTTCGGCCAACGCGAGCGCGCCAGTTTGCCGCGCCCGCCCGGTTGTGCGATTTCTGGCGCTGGCGCGCACGAGGATTATCGCGGCCGAGGAGGCTCACGATGGCGGCTGAATTCACGAATATGGACGCGACCGCTCAGGCCGAAATGATACGCGCCGGACAGGCTTCGCCGCTCGATCTGGTTGACGCCGCGGTCGCCGCGATCGAACGGGTCAATCCCCGGCTCAACGCCGTTATCACGCCCCTGTTCGATCAAGCGCGCAGGACGGCGAAGAACGGCACGATCGGCGATGGGCCGTTTCGCGGCGTGCCGTTCCTGCTCAAGGATCTCGTATGCGCCTCGGGCGGCGATCCGATTTACAACGGGATGCGGTTTTTGCGCGATGCGCGCTTCGTCGCGCCGTACGACACCTACCTTGCCGCGAAATTCAAAGCGGCGGGATTTATCTGCGTCGGCAAAACCAACACGCCCGAACTCGGCCTGAACGCCACCACCGAACCCGAGGCCTTCGGCGCCGCCCGCAATCCCTGGAATGTCGGCCACTCGACCGGCGGTTCGAGCGGCGGCTCGGCCGCCGCGGTTGCCGCCCGGATGGTCGCCGTCGGGCACGCCAACGACGGCGGCGGCTCGATTCGCATCCCCGCCAGCGAATGCGGTCTGGTCGGCCTTAAACCCACGCGCGGCCGCGTTTCGCTCGGACCGGATATTGGAGACGCATGGCACGGCCTGGCGATCGAGCACGTCGTAACTCGATCGGTCCGCGATTCGGCCGCCGTTCTCGACGCGATCGCGGGCGCGATGCCGGGCGATCCGTATGCCGCTCCGGCGCGCGTTCGACCCTACGCGCAGGAGGTCGGCGCGGCGCCGGGCCGGCTTCGGATCGGCCTGATGAAGCGTTCGCCGCGGGGCGGCGCGCCGCTGCATCCCGATTGCGTCGCGGCGGCCGAGGACGCCGCCCGCCTGCTGGAGTCGCTCGGCCATCAGGTCGAGGAGTCGCATCCCGCCGCGCTTGACGAGCACGAATTGATCGATCGCTTCACCGAGGTGGTTTGCGGCCATACCGCGCTGACGCTCGAACAAATCGGCGCGCTGGTCGGGCGTAAGATTGAGCGCGGCGATGTCGAACTCTGGACCTGGAATCTCGCCGAGCGCGGCTCGCAATTGTCCGCCATGCAATATCTGGCGGCGATCGGATGGATTCACGCATGGGCGCGGCGGGTCGCGAGTTGGTGGGCGGGCGGATTCGATCTTCTGCTCACGCCGACGATCGCCACGCCGCCGCCGCCCTTGGGCACGCTGGTGGCCGATCGCGAGGATCCGGCGGCGGGATGGGCGCGACTGATGGACGTGATTCAGTTCACCCCGCCGTATAACGCGACCGGTCAGCCCGCGATTTCGCTTCCGCTCTATTGGAACGCCGGGGGCTTGCCGATCGGCGCGCATCTGGTGGCGGCGTTCGGCCGCGAAGATTTGCTGATTCGCGTCGCCTCGCAACTCGAACAGGCGCGTCCTTGGAAGGATCGCCGTCCGCCGGTCTGCGCGTGACAGGATGTTGGGCGGAGCCGCCCAGCGGCGAGCGATTTGCGGTCAGCGTGAAATGGAGCGGTCGGAGATCGATTCGAGCGCCGGGCCGTGCGCGACTTTTTCGGCGGTGTCCGCGACCGGACGGGTTGCGGCTGAAGCGCTCGCCAGCGCCGTCGCGCCGTTATGCCCGACGTTGAAGTGGCCGCCGAACGCCGGAAGCCGATCCAGCGCGGCCAGATAGCCCCGTTTGAAGCGATCGAACATCGCCTCCATGCGCGGCGACACATGATTATGCGCGCCAAGCCGGGCGGTCAGCGGATTGACGAAACGGCCGTCCTCTTCGATCGCGAAATGAAGATGCGGTCCGGTTGAAAGACCGCTCGAGCCGACCCGGCCAATCATCTCGCCCACCCGCACCGATTCGCCGCGCCGTAGGCCCGGAGTAATCGCGGACAGATGGCCGTAAATGCTGACCAGCCCGTCATGATGGTCAATACGGACGCATCGGCCCAACTCACCGCACCATCCCGCCGCTTCGACCGTGCCGTCGGCGATCGCCATCACGGGCGTGCCGTAATGAGTCGCCAAATCCACGCCGACGTGCGGCCGGTATTCGTGCAGTATCGGATGATAGCGATGGAAAGTGAAACCGGACGAAATGTAGTCGAACTTGCACGGGAAGCGGAGCGATTCAGGCTCCAGCGCCACGCCGTTGGCGTCGTACAGATGGGCCTCGCCGTTGGCGTCGCGGAAGGCGAAAGCGCTCAGCGTCTTGTCGCCGAAATGGATTTGCGCGGCCTCGAGCCCGGTAATCTGGCGGTCGAGTCCGTCGCGGCTTACCCGCTCCTGGTAAATCAGCTTAACGTCCGAACCGCGCGGCAGGCGATTCAGCGGATGGTGATCGGCGAACGCGTTGCGCAACGTCGCGACGATCGGCGCGGGCAAATCGTGCCGCGCCGCGTCGTGGCTGAAATCGCCGCTCAACCGGAACGACACCGCGACCGGCCGGACAACGTAGGTGATCAACTCCTGCGAAGCGCGGATTACGCCGTCGCCGTAACTGCGCTCGCTAAATGCGATGCGGTCGTCGTAGTTGTATTTCAGGGCGCGCAGGCTACCGTCGTCAGGGTCTTTATAGAAGGTAAGCGTATGGCCGCGCCGCAGGTAGCGGCTGTAGCTGACCGAGGCGAAGCCGGCCGCCCATCTCTCCGCATCCGCACGCGCTATCCCCGCCTCCTCCAGATAAGAGGTGATCGGGCCCGTCCGGTCTATGGTCAAGCTGATCGCGATCGGATCTGGCGCCGGCCGAATTTCCGCCGGTTCCTGCGCGTAGTCCGGGTTGATTTGTCCAGCCGACCGGCTGATCAACCGGCTGGCGGCCAGTTCGGCGTCGCTATTGTGAGGCACGCCGGCCACGAATAGCCTGACCGTGGCGGCGGTGACGAGCAAGGCGACCGTCAGGGCGATGATGACCCGGGGCCACGTGCGATGCAGGTTCCCCCAACGCATCGCGGCTGAGACTATGCCACGCAAGCGGCTCGATCAACCCCGTCCGGCGAGGATTTCCACAATAAAATCGCGGACTTGCAAAAGAGCCAACCGGATATATCAATCGGATGCGATGGTGGGCGATATGCGCCTGAGTGGGGTGTTAAGTGGCGATTGCGGCGCTTGATCTCGGCCGGCGCCGAATCGGTATCGCGCTCTGCGATGACGACGGCGCCGCCGTCTTGCCGCTTGACGCGCTCGCACGGCGCGGCGGTCAGGCGGACTTGGCCGCGATCATGCGCCGGCTCGGAAATCTGGGCGTTACGAAGATTATCGTTGGGCTGCCGCTCAACATGGACGGCAGCGCCGGACCGGCGGCTCATGCTGCGGAAGATTTTGCCGCGAGATTGAGCGAGTTCTGCGGCCTGCCGGTCGAAACGTGCGACGAACGGCTCAGCAGCATGGAAGCGGAGGAACGCTTGCGCGAGTTGCCCGGCCGCCGCGGCCGCGCCAAAGCGAAAGTCGATGCGTTGGCGGCGGTGATTATCCTCGAGCGCTGGCTGCGCGAACGCCGCCGCTAAGGAAGCTCTGCGCAAGTCAGACTGTCATTCTGAACGGAGTCCGCCTGAACGGAGTCTGCGTAGTGAAAGCCTGCCCTGAGTCCCGCGAAGGGAATCCCGGGATTCTTCGCTGCGCTCAGTAATGACGAGATGGACCTTTTGCAGAGCTTCTCTAATCCGCGCCGCACGCGCTTTTTGGGTCTCGGATTAGCGCCCGCGCCGGTTCTGATAGACTGAACGCGATGGCGCGCGGAGTCCGCATCGGCGTCGCAATGTTTGCCGTCGCGGTGCTTGGCGCGGCGCTCGCGGCTTACTGGACGCTCTTTGCCCCGACTCGCGAATTCCAGCCGCCGCGGTCCGTTCGGATCGAGCCCGGCGATTCGATGGCGGTCGCGGCGCGGCGGCTGGCCGACGCCGGCGCGGTGCGGAATCGATGGGCGTTTATTGTCTATGCGGAACTGACGGGGCGTGCCAACCGGCTCCAGCCGGGATTCTATGAATTTCACGGGCGCGAGAACGCGCCGCAGGTGCTTGACCATCTGGTGAACGGTGATTTCGTCGTCATAACGGTCGCCATTCCGGAGGGTCTGACGGTCCATCAGATGGGCGAACGATTGGAGGCTGCGGGGTTGGTCTGCGCCGCGCAATTCGACGCGAAGGCGCGGCGCGGCGCGCTGGTCAAGGCCGCCGGTTTGGCGCCGCTTGGCGCCGAAGGCTACCTTTTTCCGGCCACCTATAAATTTCCGCCGGACGCCGGCGTCAACGATATACTGGAGGCGATGCTCGCGCGGTTTTTCGCCAATCTCACGCCGCCGATCGAACGGCGCGTCTTTGCGATGGGGCTGACCGTGCCAGAACTGGTGACAATCGCGTCGATGGTTGAAAAGGAGGCTAAAGCGCCCGGCGAACGGCCGCTGATCGCGAGCGTATTCTATAACCGCCTGCGGCTGGGGATGCCGTTGCAGTCGGATCCGACCGCGCAATACAGTCCGCAAGGCGAAATCGCGCCGGCGCTGCTGGCGGTGCATCGGGCGTCGCCCTTTAACACCTACTCGATTTCGGGATTGCCGCCGGGGCCGATCGCGAATCCGGGGCTGTCTTCGATCGAAGCGGCGCTCTATCCCGCCCATACTGATTACCTGTATTTTGTTGCACGCGATGACGGCACGCATATCTTTTCGCGTTCCTTTGCGGAGCATCAACGAGCGATTGCGGAAGTGAAGCGCAGTAACGCATCGTCAAATCGCGGGCGCGGCGGCTGAGCGCGCGGCGCATCTGGAGTCGGTTCGGCAGGTGGTTAATCCCGTCGAGTTGATCGGTCTGGCGCGCCGCCGTCTGGCGCGGATGGCGGCGTTGGACGCGGCGTTGTGGCTCGCGCTGCCGTTCGCGCTCACGCTGTTGATGGCCGTTTATATCGAGATGGTCGGCGCGCTCACATGGGAACGTTTCGGCTATATTCTGACCGAGACCGCCGAGGAACACGTCTGCGAGCTTTTGCTGCTCGCCACGTTGCTGGAAGTTGCCGCCGCCGGCTTGCTGGCGTGGCGCGCCTATCGCACGGCCGACGATTTTATCGGCACGGCCCGCCGCATCGACGATCATGTCCGCGCGCATCAGGAAGTTCTTACCCTGGCGACGTTGGCCGCGCCCGGCGACGAAGGGTCGCGCGTCCGCCGCACGCCGCTCTTTCCGATGTTATGGCGGCGCGTGGTCGCCTATCTTGATCTGTTTGAGCCAAGCCGCGAATTTCCCTTTGACTGGCTGGCGCCGGCCCGCGGCGCCGCGCTCGCGGCGCTGGTTGCGCTCGTCGCGATGGCGCTGGCGATGACGGTGTTTCTCAAAATTCCCACGCCCGAAGAGCTTGCGGCTCATCGTTTGCGCGTCGCGGCCAAAGCGCTCGACGTGCGTGGAGCGTCGGCGCAGGACCAAGCGCTGGCGGGCGCGATGCGCGATTTGGCGCGCGACCTCGATAATCCTGGGCTTCCGCCCCAGCGGAAATCTGCCGAATTGGCCGCGATGGAGCGTCAGTTACAGCAACGCGAGCAACAAAAGCAGGGCGGAACGAGCCTTACAATGGGCACGACCGGCGGCGGATCTGGAAGCGGCTCAGGCCAAAGCGCCGGCGCGGGCGGCGGGTCGGGGAAAGGCGCGGGTTCGGAAACTGGCCAGGGCGCTGGCAAAGGCTCGGGACATGGCGCCGGCGTTGGCTCAGGCTCCGGTTCGGAATCGGGAAATAAGAAAGGCAAAGGCGACCTGCAGATAGCCGAATTGAGCAACGATTTGAGCAAGGCCCAACAACAGATTCAGACCGGCAGCGGAGCGCAATCGAAGCAGCCCGGCTCGGGCAAGAGCAACACGGGCACGGGCGCCGCCCCCAAGCAGGGTGATAATCCGAACGCTTCGGGACCTGAGAACAAACCCAATCAGATCGCCAACGCGGCGATTCCGCAGCCGGGCATGGCCGGCAAGACCAATCTGCCGATGCCGTCGGGCACGACGCCGAGCGGCCGCAAAAACGACGCCGGCACGCAGGGCGATACGCATCTGGGCGAATTCCCGAAGGCCGGCAATTTCGAACGATTTTACAAGCCGGGCGAAGGCCCGCCGCTGATCATCCGCGACGCGCGCTACGTTACGTTCCGCCTGCCGCCGTCGGCCATGACCAGGGGGTCGGGCGGACGGCTGGTGGCTGACGCTGAACGTTCCAGGGCGTCCACGCCGTACACCAACGCCCCGCTCAAGGCCGATCAGGCGGCCGACACGCCCGACGAGCGGCAGATGGTGCCGCCGCGTTATCGCGACTTGATTCGCTAGGAAGGAGAGTCAATGGGAGCGGCTCCGCAGATTTCACCCAACGAGCGCGTTGCGGAATTTCGCAAGACCTTCGCGCGCGCCGAGGCCGAGGTCGGCCGTGTGATTGTCGGCCATCGCGAGGTCGTGCGCAAATTGCTGACGGCGCTGTTCGCCGGCGGCCATGTATTGATCGAGGGCGTTCCGGGTCTGGGCAAGACGCTGATGGTCAAGACCGCGGCGGAGGCGCTCGGGCTGAGCTTCAAGCGTATTCAGTTCACGCCCGACCTGATGCCGTCCGATATCGTCGGCACGCAGGTGCTGACCGAACGCGACGGCCATCGGGAGTTCGCCTTCAAGGCCGGTCCGATTTTCGCGCATATCGTGCTCGGCGACGAAATCAATCGCGCCACGCCGAAGACCCAATCGGCCGTGCTCGAGGCGATGGAAGAGCGGCAGGTGACGGTATTCGGCCAGACCTATGCGCTGGAGCCGCCGTTTTTCGTGCTCGCGACGCAGAACCCGATCGAACTCGAAGGCACTTATCCGCTGCCCGAGGCGCAGATGGACCGGTTCCTGTTCAAGGTCGTGATGGGCGCGCCGAAGCCGGAAGAGTTGCGCGAAATTCTCAAGCGCACCACCGGGGCCACGACCGCCCATACGCAGCCGGTTTTCGATTCAGGCGGCGCGCCGCATAAAATCGAGGAATTGAAAGCGCTGGTTCGCGAAGTGATGGTCGGCGAGCCGCTCGAGGGCTATATCATCTCGATTATCGGCGCCTGCACGCCCGGCGGTCCGGCCGCGATTCCCGAAGTCTCCCAGTATCTGCGCTTCGGTCCGAGCCCGCGCGGCGCGCAGGCGCTGATCCTTTGCGCCAAGGTGAACGCGCTGCTCGACGGGCGCGTGAGCGTGAGTTACGAGGACGTGGACGACGCGATCATTCCCGCGCTGCGCCATCGCCTGCTGCGCAACTTCCAGGCGGAAGCGGAAAACGTCGGCGCGGAGGCGATTCTCGAACAGGCGATCAAGCGGCTCAAGCGGCCGCGCTGACCATGCTCGGATTGCCCGAAGAATTCACCGCGGATTTTATCGCGCGGCTGGAGCAGTTGCGGATCAAAACGCGGCGCGAATACGCCGGCGTCGGCAAGGGCGCGCATCTTTCGCCCCGGCGCGGTTCCTCGCTCGAATTCAGCGACTTCCGCCATTATTCCGAGGGCGACGATTTCCGCTATATCGATTGGGGCCTCTACGGCCGCACCGACAAGCTTTATATCAAGCTGTTCAAGGAAGAAGAGGACCTGCTGACGTATATCTTCATCGACGCGAGCGCGTCGATGGGTTATCCGGAGCGCGACCGCAAGTTCGCTTCGGCGATCGCGATCGCCCTGGCGCTCGCGTACGTGGCGCTGGCGGCGGGCGATCGGGTGATGATTCGTGTGCTGGCCGGCAAGGGCGCGATGCCGCCGCCGGCCTTCGTTTACGGACGGCATCGGATCGTCGAACTCGGCAAAACCCTGGCCGGCGTCAAGCCCGGCGGCGAACTCGATTTAGCCGCGGCGCTCGCGCGCGAACTGATTTCGATCCGGCGCGCCGGAAAGGTGTTCGTGATTTCCGATTTCCTGATGATGCCGAACGCGGCGGAGCGCGCGCTGGGCCTGTTCAACGCCGCCAACATGGACGTTACCGCCGTGCAGGTGCTGGGCGGCGGCGAGCTCGACGGCCAGGGCCTCAACGGCGACGTCGAGGCGGTCGATGCGGAGAGCGGCGAGCGGGTGCGCCTGTCGATGGGGCCGCGGGAGCGGGCGCGCTATCGCGAAGCGCTGCTCAGGCTCTCGCGCGAAATTCGCGTCTTCTGTTTTCGCAATGGGCTGCATTACGCGCTCTATACGACCGACGCCAGCTTCCAGGATTTCTTTTTGCGCGCCGCGTCCGAATTCGGACTCGCGCATTGACGGACGCGATGAGCCTGTTCGGTTGGTTGGGACTGCTGTCGCCGGGCGCGCTGTGGGCGTTCGCGATTCTGCCCGCCCTGCTTGGCGCGTATCTGGCGCGCGAACGGCCGCGGCAGGCGACGGTTTCCAGCGTGCTCGCGCTGCGGGCGTTGCACGTGATGCGCGGTCAGCGCTTCGGCGGCCGGCCGCGCCTGGCCTGGACTTTTTTTCTCGAACTTCTGGCGCTCGCGATCGCGGCGCTCGCGACCGCCGGTCCCTATGTGCTGAGCCGCGGCGCGCCGATTGCGGTGGTGCTCGACAATTCAGCCGCGATGGAGGCGCTCATCCCCGCCGGCAAGACGCGCTTCGAGGCGGCGGTTGGCGCGGTTGACGACGCGCTGCGCGAAAGCGATGGCGGCGCGGTCACGGTCTATACGACCGCGCCGCAACCGCGCGCGCTCGGCGCCGCGCTCGACGGCGCGGCCGCGGCGCGCGCCGCGATCGCCCATGCGCGTCCGGTGGACGCGCCCGACGATCCGGCGGCGCTCGCCACGCTGCTCGGCCAGCTCAACGCGGACGGCCGCCTGGGGCGAATTATCTACGCCGGCTATCGGCCGATCGCGGCGCCCGCGCCGGCGCGGTTCCGGCAAATCGCGATCGCCGATCCGATTCCCAACTATGCGATCGGCCGGTTCACGCTGAGCCGCGAAACTTTCGGCGCGGCCGAGCTGCACGCGTCGCTCACCGTCGCGAATCTAAGCCCGGCGCCGGCGACGCTGAAAGTCGCGCTGGAGGGCGACGGCAAGCCGCTCGGAACCGAACAGGCGCAGGCGGCGGCGGGGGCGACCGCGACGCTCGATTTTCCGCGGCTGCCGGCGGCGAACGTCTATCGCGCGGAACTCGCGCCGGCCGACGGTTTCATGCTCGACAACGCCGCCTATGCGACCGGCTCGTCCGTGAAGCCGGTCGCGCTCCTGTTCGTCAGCCCGACGCCCGCCGACGGCGCGAGCCTCGCCGGAATTCCGGGTATCGCGGTGACGGCGCGCACGCCCGATCAATACACGCCGCGCGATGTCGCCGCGTGCGACGTCGCGATCTTCGAGTACGCGGCGCCGAAGGAATTGCCCGCGGTCAACGCGCTGCTGGTGATGCCGCCGCCGGGCGATCCGGTGTTCGGGCTGAGCGCGGCGGCGGCGCCGCATGTCGAAATCGCCAACTGGCCGGCGGTAAATCCGCTCACCGACGGCGTTAACTTCCGCCTGCTCAATATCCGCTCGGGCGAATACTTCGGCGTGCATCCGTGGCTCGATCCGGTGGTCAGCGGTCCCGGCGGAGGCTTGCTGTTGAGCGGCGTCCGCGGCGGCCATCGCTATATCGTCGCGGGCTTCAATCCGTTCCCTTATCTCGGCCGCGGCAACCTGCCGATGTCGATACTGACGCTCAATCTGCTCAGCGAGCTGGCTGGACTCGGCGCCCATGCGGGCGGCTATCGCACCGGCGAGGCGTGGATCGTTCCGGCCGGCGTGACGCGGATTGTCACTCCCGCCGGAGACCGCGCGCCGGTCACGGCGGGCGCGCTTTACACCGCGTCGGCGCAGGGCGTCTATCAATTGGCCGGCGCGTCGGGCGCGCCGGTGCTGCGCGCGGTGAATCTTTCCGATCTCAGCGTTTCCGACCTGCAGAACGCGCCGCCGATCGCGATCGCGCCGGCGCCGAGGGTCGCTGCGCCGGGTGGATCGGCCGTCCACCAGCCGCTCGCGCCGTATCTGCTCGCGGCGATTCTTGGCCTGATCGTGTTCGAGTCGCTGTTCGTTTACCGGCGCCGGCGGGCGATGGCGTAGCCATGGACGCGACCGCCTTCGCCCACGCGCTGCGCCTGCCGCTTGGCGCTCTCACGCTCGGCCGGCCGCAGGCGCTCCATCTGCTGCCCGTCGTCGCGGCGCTGCTCGGATGGTGGCTGTGGCGCGCGCGCGCGCCGCTGCGCATGCTGGCGCCGGTGTTGCGCGCGATCGTGCTGGCGCTCTTCGTGATCGCGCTCGCCGATCCGCGCAGCGTGATGCGCCATGAAGGCGCGGCGCGCCCGGTGATTATCGACGCCTCCGCGAGCATCACGCCGGCGATGCGCGCGTGGACGATAGGCGTGTTGCGCGATCAATTAAAATTGCGTGCGGGCGATCCCGCGATACTTTTCGCCGGCGCGCCGGTGACGGCCGAGCTTGGCGGCGCCGAGACGATGCTGGCGGAGAAATCGGGATGCGCCGAATGCGCGCCAGGCGCGACCAATCTGCAGGCCGCGCTCGAGCGGATCGCTTCCGACGCCGACGCGCGCGGCGGACCGGTGGTGCTGGTGACCGACGGCTGGCAGAACCGCGGCGACGCGGCCGCGGCGCTGAATGCGCTTCGCGCCGCGGGAATCACGCTCGATATTTTCACGCCTCCCGGCGCGGGCGCCGTGCCCAACGTCGCGATGACCGAGATGCTGCTGCCGCCGGCGCTGGCCAAAGCCGAGCCGTTTGCGCTGGGCGTGTCGCTGCTCAATATGAACGCGGGAACGGCGGCCGGGACGGTCGAACTCTATCGCAACGGCGGCCTGATCGATCGCCGGCAGGTCGTGCTGCCGCCGGGCCATAGCCGCATCGATTTTCCGGTGCATGCGGAGACCAGCGGCCTCGCCTCATACCGCGCCGTCTTCAAACCCGCGGATCCGGCGCAGGACACCTATCCCGAAGACGATTCGTTGCAAGGCTGGGTGGGAGTCGGATCGCAGCGCAAGGTGCTGATCCTGACGGATTCGGCGCGCGACGCGAGCTACCTCGATCAAGTGGTGCGGCGGCTCGGGATGGAGCCCGCGACGCAGGTCGTCGGCGGCGCGTGGGACGGCAGCCTGCAAGGTTACGACGCCGTGATTCTGAACAACGTGGCGCGCGATCGAATCGCGCCCGCCGCGCAGAACGCGCTCGCGCAATACGTCGGCGCGGGCGGCGCGCTGGCGATGGTGGGCGGCGACCGCGGCTTCGGGCTGGGCGGATGGCAGGACAGTCCGCTCGCGCGCGTGATGCCGGTCGTGATGCCCCCGCCGGAGCATCATGAGCGCACCCGCGCGCTGGTGCTGATTATCGACAAGTCCGGCTCGATGGGCCGCGACCAGAAACTCGAATACGCCAAGGCCGCCGCGCTGACCGTCACCAAAACGCTCAAGGACAGCGACCTGATGAGCGTGATCGGTTTCGACTCGCAGCCGTTCGTCGTGATTCCGCTCGAACCGCTGAGCCAGAGCCGGCCTTATTTCAACGAGCTGGTGAACCGGCTGATCGCACGCGGCACGACCTATCTCGCGCCCGCCCTGCAGGAGGCGGGCCGGATGCTCGCGGGCAGCCGCGCCGCGATCAAACACGTTGTGATCCTGACCGACGGCGAAACCGGCGGCACCGCCGCGATGTACTACGACCTCGTCTCGAGCATGCATCGCGACGGCGGCGTGACGATTTCGACGGTAGCGATCGGGCGCGAGGCCAATCTCGGGCTGCTGCAGGCGATCAGCCGCTACGGCGGCGGCGGTTTCTACCAGACCGACAGCGCGCAGAACTTGCCGCAGCTCTTCCTTGCCGACGTGCGCCAGTTCGGCGGCAACGCGACGATGGTGGAAAAGGATTTCACGCCTTATACCACTTCGCCGGATCCCATCTTGAAGAACTTCGCGGGCCGCCAACTGCCCGCGCTCAAGGGTTTCGTTTCGACCTCGCTCAAGCCGGGCGCCGATTTGAGCGTGTTCGTCAACAGCGACGGCGTGCGCGCGCCGATCGTCGCGAGCTGGAAATACGAATCGGGCCGGGCGCTGGCGGTGACCACGGACGCGAGCGGCCGATGGTCGGGGCGATGGATCGAGAACGGTGTCTTCGCGCCCTTGTGGGACAAGCTGATGGCGTGGCTCGCGCCGGGGACCTCGGGCCGCGGCGATTACGGCGTCGCGCTCGGCTATCGCGCCGGGCGCATCGAAATTCGCCTGACCGATTACAGCGCCGGCGCCGGCGCCGCGGACCGCGCGCTGAACGCGGTCGTGACGGTGCCCAACGGCGCCAAGTTCGACGCGATGCTCGCGCCGGATGGGCCGGGCGAACTTGCCGGAAGTATCGAGGCGTCCGCG
>JAJZAI010000037.1 GCA_021799495.1 Deltaproteobacteria bacterium | reverse complement strand
CGATGTCGGCTCGTCACATCCTGGGGGTGGAGTAGCTCCCAAGGGTTCGGCTGTTCGCCGATTAAAGTGGCACGCGAGCTGGGTTCAGAACGTCGTGAGACAGTTCGGTCCCTATCCGCCGTGGGCGAAGGATACTTGAGGGGCGCTGACTTTAGTACGAGAGGACCGAGTCGGACGCACCGCTGGTGTACCGGTTGTGGCGCCAGCCGCATCGCCGGGTAGCCAAGTGCGGACGGGATAACCGCTGAAAGCATATAAGCGGGAAGCCCACCCCAAGATTAGGTATCCCGGCCGTAAGGCCCTGAAGGCCCCTTCCAGACAAGGAGGTTGATAGGTCGGAGGTGGAAGCGCCGTAAGGCGTGGAGCTGACCGATACTAATAGGCCGTGCGGCTTGACCGCTATGTATTTCCAATCGCCGAGCGATCGGCGCGGCGGAAATACTGGCCGAGGACGCTTTCGGATTTCATATCGCTAGCCGATTGCGCCCGGCCGAGGTCTGATTGCATGCATGGTTTGGACGGCCACGCTTGAAAATACCCTACTATCAGTTAGTCGGAAATTCGGCGCGCCGCGCTTCGTGGCGCGCGGCAAGTTTCCGGTCGCCATAGCGAAGGGGCAACACCCGTTCCCATCCCGAACACGGCAGTTAAGCCCTTCAGCGCCGATGGTACTGTGACCGACGGCGTCACGGGAGAGTAGGACGCGGCCGGGGAACATAACGGCGGAGCCAACCGGCTCCGCCGTTTTTATTAGGTTGACGTTTTGTCTATTGCAGCCCGGGCGATCAGGATCCGGCGGCGCTGGATATTTGGAGCGAGACTGGTACAAACGGACGGCCGGCTTCAACGTGCTGCATGCGATGGGCTGGCGGCGGACGGCAAATTATTGAAGATTCTGAACTTCGTTCATGCGGAAGCGGAAAATGTCCCTGACCGCCGATTCACGCCAGCCGCTCCGCTGAGCGGCTGGCGTAATTTCGGCGACTATGCCGTCGGCGCGTGGGTTTCAGCTCGATACCCGCCTTCCCATCCCGTGGAGAGTGTGATTCACTATTCGGAATCGCATTTCCCCAAGCTTATCCAGTTCCGGAGGAAGTCGAGATGAGCGCCGAAAACCGCGAAGAGAAAGATCGGATTATCAGCCGGCGGCGGATGCTTGGCTTGGGCGCCGCGGCCGTCGCGACGCTCGCCGCGCCGGGATTGGCGCTGGCGGATGAATGGATGCGCGTCTATCCGGCGACGGCGCTCTATTGGCGGAGAAATTCGAAGCATTCGCGGCATGGATCGGGCGGGGAGATTCAGAACGCGCGCTATACGCCGCCGATCGCCGACGACGGCGCGGGCAAAACCCTGCGCATGTACAATCTCCATACCGACGAAAAGCTTAACGTCACCTATGCCGAAAATGGCGCTTACGATCCGGGCGCACTGCGCGAAGTTAACTATTTCTTCCGCGATTTCCGGATGAACCAGGTCAAGCCGATCGATCCGCGCTTGCTCGATCTGCTCCACGCGATTCATCAGATGAGCGATTCGGGCAAGCCGTTCAATCTGATTTCCGGCTATCGAACGCCGCAGACCAATGCGATGCTCGCGGCGCGTTACGAAGGCGTCGCGCGCCACAGCATGCATATCGAGGGACGGGCGGCCGATATCAACCTGCCCGGACGGCAGCTCTCGCTGCTCCATCGGATCGCGCTGGCGCTGCGCTTCGGCGGAGTCGGCTACTATCCGCAGTCGGATTTCGTCCACGTCGATACCGGCCGCGTTCGCCATTGGGGCTGACGGCTCCGCCGATTCTGCGCGCGGCGCCGCCCGGCCGGCGCTGTAATCCTTAGCCTCAGCTTGTTACGCTCGCTGGCGGGAGGGCCAAGGCGATGGCTGGTCCGCTGGCGGGCGTTCGCGTAATCGATGTCACGCAGATGATCTCGGGTCCGATGGCGACGATGATGCTCGCCGATCAGGGCGCCGACGTAATCAAAATCGAACCGCCGGGAACCGGCGACCTGACGCGCGCGATGGGCGGCCGCAAACGGGGTATCGCGCCGACCTTCGCCGTGGCGAATCGCAACAAGCGCTCGGTCGCGATCGATCTGAAGAATGCGCGCGGCGTCGAACTGCTCAAGCGCCTCGTCGCCCACGCCGACCTGTTTGTCCAGAATTTCCGGCCGGGCGCGGCGGAGCGGATCGGTATCGGTTACGACACGCTCAAGACCGTTCGTCCCGATCTCGTCTATGTCTCGATCAGCGGTTTCGGCGAACGCGGACCGTACGTTCACAAGCGCACCTACGATCCGGTGATCCAGGCATACAGCGCGCTGCCCTCGATTCAGGCCGACGAAACCGGCCGGCCGCGGATGATCCGCGTGATCGTGCCCGACAAGGTCACGGCGCTCACCGCTGCGCAGGCGATGACGGCCGCGCTTTTCGCGCGCGAGCGGACCGGCAAGGGGCAGCATGTGCGGCTTGCGATGCTTGACGCGGTGGTCGCGTTTATCTGGCCGGAGTCGATGCCGGCGTATACTTTCATCGATTCGGCGCCGCACGCGGTGCGCCCGCCCGGCACGCGCGATCTCATCTTTCAGACCGCGGACGGCGGCTACATCACGGTCGCGGCCAACTCGGACGCCGAATGGCGCGGATTGGCGGCGACGATCGGCCGTCCGGAATGGATCGAAGATGCGCGCTTTCGCACGCCCGCCGATCGCATTCGCAACGCCGACGTCCGGCTCGATTTGACGGCGGAGATAATCCAGACCAAAACCGCATCGGAATGGCTGGCCGCGTTCGACGCCGCCGAAGTTCCTTGCGCGCCGATTCTGACACGCGAGCAGCTTTTGGAAGATCCGCAGGTCGCTGCCAACGAACTGATCGTCGCGGGCGAGCATCCGATCGGCGGGCCGATGCGGCAGCCGCGTCCGGCCGCGCGCTTCGCGGAGACGCCGGCGGAATTGCGCCGCTATGCGCCCGTGCTCGGCGAAAACACCGACGAAGTCCTCGGCGAGCTGGGCGTTTCCGCCGCCGAAATCGCCTCGCTGCGTTCGGCGGCGGTTGTCGGTTGACGTCAGATTCGCAGTAGCGCCGCGCTAGTATTTTCCTTCGACGAGGACGCCGGCGGCGCGGAGTTCGGCGATATCCTTCGCGTCGCGGCCGAGCACCTCGCGCAGCACCTCATCATTGTGCTGGCCCAGCGTGGCGGCGTCGAGCGGAAGATCCTTGGGAAACGCCGAGAACTTGAGCGGAAATCCGGGGATATCGAACTTGCCCGCGATCCGGTCATCGACGGTGCGCACCGTGCCGCGCGCGCGGTGATGCGGATGATTGACGGTTTCCTCGATCGAGAGCACGGGCGCGCAGGGCACGCGATGCTTCTGCATGTGCGCGACGGCGCTGTCGCGATCGGGAAAAGTCGCGAGCCAGTCCTCGATCATTTTCACGACTTCGGCGCGATTCGCGAGCCGGCCCGCGTCCGTGCCGAGCCGTTCGTCGTTGGCCAATTCCGGACGGCCCATCGCCGCGCACAAATCTTTCCAATGATGGAGGAACGCCATTACGACGATCCATCCGCCGTTGCCTTTGAAAACTCCCGCCGGGCAGATGTAGCTCAGATGGGCGCCCGCGCGGGTCGGTTTGAAGGCGCCGTCGCTGCCGCTGTACTGATGCACGCTGACTTCGTTGCAATGGTAGTAGGCGTCGAGCAGGGCGGCGTCGATATGCTGGCCCTGGCCGGTGCGATCGCGATAACGCAGCGCGGCCAGAATCGCGAGCGCGCCATGCACGCCCGTGCTGACGTCGCCGAGCGCCACCAGCGGGATGTAGGGCTGGCCGTTATTCTCGCCGATCATCGAAGTGACGCCGGCGTAGGCCTGCGCGATAAAATCGTAGCCCGGCAGGTGCGACAGCGGCCCGCTTTGACCGAGCGCCGAAATCGAACAGAGAATGATGTCGGGTTTGATCTCCTTGAGGCGCTCGTAGCTTAACCCCATCTCGTCCATGGTGCCGGGCTTGAAGTTCTCGACCACGACGTCGACCTTGGCGACTAGCGACGCCACCAGCGCCATCCCGCGCGGATCGCGCAGATTGACGCAGACGCTTTTTTTGCCGAGATTCTGCTGAACGTAATAGAGGCTGCGCTCGTTGCGCATCTTGGAGATATTGCGGACGAGATCGCCGCCGGGCGCGGATTCGACCTTGATCACCTCGGCGCCCATTTCGGCGAGCATCCGGGTGCAGGTGGGACCGGCCAGCGCGCGCGTCAGATCGAGCACTCGCAGCCCCGTTAAAACGTGTTCATGCGGATTCGACATGCTGATAACGGACCTTTGTGAAAATGGATTCGGGCTGTATAGCAAACGCCGTCCGGAAGCGCTAACCGGCGGCGAGAATAGCGCGCGCTTCGGCGGGCGACGCCGGTTCGCGTCCACAAGCCCGCGCCAAAGCCGCAATCCGTTCGACCAGCACCGCGTTCGACGGCTGGCCTAACTCAGCATAGGCGCAGTCGCCAAGTCCGATCGCGATATGGCCGCCGCGCTCGATAGCGGCGCCGGCGACGGGGAACAGATTTCCGCCCACGCACATCACCGACCATGGCGTCCTGAGCGGATGCGGAATAAAGTCGGCCATCGCTTGCATGCCGCGCACCGTGCCGGGGTTTCCCGCGAAAAGCCCGCCTTCGGTCAGCACGATTTGCCCATAGACCGGCTGCTCGAACAATCCCGCATCGACGAAAGCGGCGGTCGTGCGGATCGCGCTGACGTTCCACCATACCGCGACCGGCCTCACGCCTGATGCGCGGATCGTGCGGGCGAAATATTGCAGCGTGCGCGTCGTGTTCAGGTAAACGGTTTCGTCGGACGTGAACCGGCGGCCGCGCGCGTCGTAGGCGTCGACGTTGCTGGTGCCCATGTCGATCGGCGCGAAATCGGGCCGCGTCGCCGGATCTTTCGCCATCGCGACGATATGGCTCATCCGCGCCTCGGGCGACGGCAACGTCCACGCTCCGAGCGTGGGCATGATCAGAAGATCGCTGGTGGCCTTGATTTTGCGCGCGGTCGCGGCGTAGTCCTCGGCGCGGGCCGACGGCGCGCCGGAAATGGGATCGCGCGCGTGATAATGGATAATCGCGGCTCCCGCGTTGAGGCATTCAAGCGCGTCGGCGGCGATCTCATCCGGACTGAAGGGTACGTGAGGGTTGCGGCGGCGCGACGCGTATTCGTTGATCCGCACTTCGATTATCAATTTGTCCATCGCGAAACCCCGGCAAGGCGCAAAACCCGTGCGCGTCAGCGTTTGCGGCAGATTGTGAGTCCGTCAGACACCGGAATCATGACCGCATCGACGCGCCGATCGGCCGCGATAAAATCATTGAGCGCGCGAATCGCGCGGGTGTCGTCGGTCTGGCTGCGCGGATTCACGACCGCGCCGTTCCACAGCACGTTGTCGATCAGGATGAGCCCGTTCGGACGCATCCGCGCGAGCGCTTCTTCGTAATAATTCTGGTAATTGGTCTTGTCGGCGTCGATAAAGGCGAAATCAAACGATTCGCCGGCCGGCAGCGCGCGCAGGGTCTCTAGCGCCGGCCCGATCCGGAGCGTGATTTGGCCCGTCACTCCCGCCAGTTCCCAGTATTTGCGCGCCACCGCGGTCCATTCCTCGCTCACGTCGCAGCACAAGAGATGGCCGTCTGGTGGCAATCCGCGCGCGATGCATATCGAGCTGTAGCCCGTGAAAGTGCCAATCTCGATCGCCGAACGCGCGCCGGTCGCGCGCGCCAGGATGGTCATCAGAACGCCCTGCTCAGGCGCGATTTGCATCGTGCTCATCCGGCCGAGCTTGCGCGCGGTTTCTTCGGCGAGCTCGCGCAAGAGTGGATCGCCATTGTGGCCGTGATTCACGAGATAGTCGTAAAGTCCGGCATCGAGCTTGAGAAATTTTCCGTCGGAAGTCATACCCTGAGCCTATTACTCCTCGGATGGCCGCTCCAAACCGCGACCAGGACGGCCTCCGGAAAGGACCGCGTTGAGTTCGCGCAGGATGCGTTCAGGATGCGTGGCGTTCCAATAGATATGGCCGCATCGGTCGCACGCCCCGAATTCATTCTGGCTCGCATAAACGAAAGGCGGCACGCGCCGGCGCACGGCGTCGCGATCCGCCTTGCGCAATTCGCCATTGCAGCGGGAACATCGGGAAAGCATCGCCGGCCGGGAATCGAGAGGGAAGCGCGCCATTACGTCGCGCAATTGTGCGCGAAAATCGTTGCTCGCGACATAATAAGCGTCGTCGGCGGTGCGCAGCCGCTTGTCGCGCGTGAGCAGCGTGCGTTCTTCAGCGCGCGCCCGGCGCAGCAGTTGTGCGGCGTCCAGAGACGGATCGCAGAGCACGTCGGCGCCGAGCAACCGGAGCCATTTGGCCAAGCGGCCAAGCGTCCGATCGGCGGCGAAGCGGCGCGATGGGCAAGGTTCCCTCATAGCCGGCTCTCATAGTATAGCAAGGCCGGACAACGGTTGTCGGATTTTCGGAAAACTAAAGCGATGCTTTAATTTTATGCGGGGGCAAGATGCGCGAACAGCCGGTTAGTTTCGATTCGGACGGATTGACGCTCGAAGGGTTGTACGCGCCGCCGGCGAATCCTGGCGCCTGCGGATGCGTGGTCTGTCACCCCCATCCGCTGTACGGCGGCACGATGTACAACAACGTCGTGGATGCGGCGCTGGCGGCGATGTGGTCGAAAGGCTGGGCGACACTGCGGTTTAATTTCCGCGGCGTCGGTCAAAGCGAAGGCGAGCACGACGGCGGCCGTGGCGAGGCCGGCGACGCCGCGGCGGCGATCAAATGGCTGACCGCCCAGCCAGGAGTGGCTGCGCAGGGCGCCGTGCTGACGGGATATTCTTTTGGCGCGATGGCGGCCGCGGCGGCGGCGCCGAAGATATCCGATCTGACGGCGCTCGTGCTCATTGCGCTGCCGATCGGAATGATGGAGCCGGCGGGGTTGGATCGCTTCGGCGGGGCCGTGATGCTCATCGCGGGCGACCAGGACGGCTACTGTCCGGCGTCAAAACTTAAAGCATTGCATGAACATCTGGGCGCGCGCGGACAGATGCGCATCGTCGCGGGCGCGGATCATTTTTTCGGCGGCTTCGAGCCCGAATTGCAGAGTGGAATCGAGGCGATGCTGGCGGCGCTTTAGGGAAGCTCCGCGCAATCCGGTTTGTCATTCTGAACGGAGCGCAGCGGAGTGAAAGCTTGCCCTGAGTCTCACGAAGGGAATCCCGGGATTCTTCGCTGCGCTCAGAATGACGGGATGGACCTTTTGCGGAGCTTCCTTAGGTTGGGCCGCGCGTTCCGGCGCACGCCGATCGCTTTATCTGGCGACGCGCTCCGGCGCGGCCGGCGGCGCGTTGCGGGAGGCGCGCCAGATCGCGCCGAACGGGTCGTCGGGCGAGCCTTTCGCGAGCGCGATTATCCGCGCGATGGTCGCGCGCAGGTCGCCGTGATTGAGCCGGTACAGCGCGTCGAAATTGCGCAAATCATGAAAGTAGATCAGATAATTCAGCAAGACGGCGTTGTTGACCTTCTCTTTGTCCAAATCGAACCGTTCGAGTCCGGACAGAGTGGGCTTGAGCTTGCCATAATCGGACGCGATCGCTTTGAAAATCAGCTGGCGCCGCTTCAGAATTTCAGCTTCCGGCAGTCCACTCCGATATAGCCGCAGCAGCTGGGCTTCTTCCTGCAACAGAAAGAGCGAAAATTTAAGGTCGCTTTCGAAAATTCCGCGCGCCGCCAATGCATCGGCGGAATTTGGACCTTCGGAGGCGGAGTAAAACGCGATCGCGCCGCGTCCGCCGACGAAGGTCGCCGCCGATTCGTCGAACATGACGTTGCTCGCCAGAAAATAGGTGCGATGGAACAGCTCGTGGGTAATTATGCCGGCAAGCTCGACGCGCGGCACGGCCAGCAGGTTCGAGAGCAGGGGATCGTTGAAAAATCCGAGGCTGGAAAATGCGACCGCCGGCCGCACGTAAGTGTCGAGCCCGCGCGCCTCGAGTTTTGCGGCCTCGGCGTTCGCGTCGTCGCGGCTGAAATAACCGCGATAGGGAACGTCGCCCACGATCGGAAACCACCATGTGTACGGTTTGAGCGAGTCGCGCGGCGCCGCCATCACGACCCATACGATCGCGCCCGAGTCGACGTTGGTGACGGTGCGGTACGCGCCGCCGACCTCGAGGCCGAGCTTGCCGGCGGCGAAGCCACGCACCGCGAGCACGGTTTCGAGCCGCGCGCGGATATCGGCCGGCAGGTCCTTTTTTTCAAGCACCGCGGCGATCGGCTTGCGATTCCACAGGAGCCGCATCTCTTCATACGCGGCGCGCGAGATATAGCCGATGTCGCATCCGGAAAGACAGAATGCCAGAGCCAGCGCGATCGCGCGCGGCAACCATCGGCGAACTTTCATGACAGCCATTTTTTCGCGCGGGCGAATTCAATCAACCGCGTCGCGCGCGTCGGCGCCGCCGGCAGAATATTGAAGCTCGAAGAGGCGTCGATAGAGGCCGGGGCGCCGGAGCAGCTCCTGATGCGTTCCGCTTTCCCGCAACACGCCGTTGCTGAGCACCATGATGCGGTCGGCTTTTTCGATCGTGGAGAGGCGATGCGCGATCACGAGCGCGGTGCGTCCCGCGAGCAATTCGGCCAGGGCCGCCTGAATCAGCCGCTCGGTTTCGCTGTCAACGCTCGAAGTCGCCTCGTCCATCACGAGCACGCGCGGGTCATAGGCCAGCGCGCGGGCGAACGACAGCAGTTGGCGTTCTCCGGTGGAAAGATTGGCGCCGCGCTCGCGGATTTCTTCGTGCAATCCGCCCGGCAGCCGCTCGACGAACGAAAGCGCCTGCGCGCGCCGCAGGGCGTCCATCACCGCGATTTCCGGGAGATCTTCGCGGCCGAGCCGGACGTTTTCCAGAACGTCGCCGGCGAAAAGGAAAACGTCCTGCTGAACCAGGCCGATCGCGCGCCGGAGGGCGGTCAGGTCCCAATCGCGCACGTCCACGCCATCGACCATGACGCGGCCGGAAGTCACGTCGTAAAAACGATTGAGCAGCTTGATGATCGTGGTCTTGCCGGAGCCGGTGGGGCCGACGATGGCAATTTTTTCGCCCGGCGCGACGCGAAAGCTCAAATCGCGCAGCACCGGCTCGCCGGCGCGATACTCGAAGCTGACGCGGTCGAAAACGATTTCGCCGCGTCCGGCGGCCGGGACGCGCGGCGCGGGCGGGCTGGCGATCGCCTCCGGCGTGTCCATCAGCGCTTCCAGCCGTTCGAGCGCCGCGAGCGCCGATTGCAGCGTCGTGTATTTCGAGGAGACGTCGCGCAGCGGAGTGAAAAACATCTGCGCGTATTGGACGAACGCGACCAGCGTGCCGAGTCCAATCAGATGATGAATCGCTTCTCCGCCGCCCACCCACAGGATAATCGCGACCGTGAACGAGCTGAGCGCTTCGACCGCCGAGAACTGGCCCGCTTCATAAACGTTCGCCATCATCTGCGCGTCGCGGCTTTTGGCGTTGAGCTGATCGAACTCGCGCCGCGTTTCACGCTCGCGGGTGAAGAGCTGGATCACGGCCATCCCGCTCAGCGCCTCGGAAAGGTAGGCGTTGAGCGCGGCGAAGCGCTCGCGGATTTCCCGGTAAACGGCGCGCGAGCGGACGCGGAAGAAATTGATAATCAGCAGCAGCGGCGGAATCGCGCAAAGCGCCCAGAGCGCCAGATGGGCGTTCTGCCAGAACAGGATTGCGACGATTCCGCCGAGCGTGACCAGATCGACGAAAAGCGTGAGCGAGCCGGCGCTGAACATTTCGTTGATCGCGTCGATGTCGGTGGTCATCCGGCTGACCAACCGGCCCACCGGCGTGCGATCGAAAAACGCCATCGGCAATCGCTCGACGTGGGAGAACAGCGCGAGCCGCAAATCCGACAGGCTGTACTGCGCGACCATCATGGTCAGGTAGTACTGGCCGTAAAAGGTCGCGAATTCTCCGGCCAGCAGCGTCAGATAGAGGCCGCCCAGCGCGAGCATCCCGTGGCGTCCGGCGGCGTCGATGAGCGGCGCCGCCCACTTCGGCGGAGCCGCGCGGCGGTGCGCTAGATAAACGTCGATCGTGATTTTGATCAGATACGGCTGCAGCAGCGCAAAGATCGAATTGAGCGGCATCAGCAGCGCCGAGGTCCAGAACAGCCGCCGGTAGGGCCGCACGAAGGACCAGACGAAACGCAGCAGCCGCGTGTCGTAAACCTGCTCGACTTTTTCTTCCGCTTCGACCTGCATCGCGCCTAGTAGCGGGCGAGCTCCTCCTCGAGCAGCTGGCGGCGGAACAATTCGGCGTACAGGCCGCGCCGCGCCATCAGTTGTTCGTGCGAACCGCGCTCGGCGATGCGGCCGCGGTCGAGCACGATGATTTCGTCGGCGTCGCGGACGGTCGATGCGCGATGCGCCACGACGATCGTGGTGCGGCCGCGCACCGATTCCTCGAGGCTGTGCAGGACCGCTTTTTCGGTTTCCGTGTCGACGCTGGATAGCGCGTCGTCGAGCACCACGACGCGCGGATCGTAAGTCAGCAGCCGCGCGATCGTGACGCGCTGCTTCTGTCCGCCCGAAAGCGCCATGCCGCGTTCGCCGACGACCGTGTCGAGCCCGCGCGGCATCACGGCGATATCCCCGTCGAGGCCCGCGACGCGCGCCGCCGCCGCGATTTCTTCCAGCGGCGCGCCGGTCCGCCCGAACGAGATATTGCGCGCGATCGTGTCGGTGAACAGAACCGGCTCCTGCGGCACCATCCCGACCGTGCGCCGCAGCGCGCCGAGCGGCAAGTCGCGAAGATCGCGCCCGTCCAGGGTGACGCGGCCGCGCGTCGGTTCCAGCATCCGCGCGAGCAGCCGGACCATCGTCGATTTGCCCGCGCCGGTGCGTCCGACGATCGCCAGCTTCGCGCCGGCGGGAATGCGCACGTCGATATCGCGCAGCGCCCAATGATTGTCGTTCGCGAGACCGCCGCCGCCGTTCTGGGCGGCGGCGGTCTCGCGGCGATCATGACGATCGCCGAAGTAACTGAACGATACGTTGCGCCATTCGACCGCGCCGTCAATTTCCAGGCGCGTTTCCGCGCCGGCGATCGACGGAGTCGGCGCGGCGTTGAACAGCTCTTCGAGCCGCTTCATCGCGGCGCGTCCGCGCTGATAAATCGACAGCGTCCATCCGAGCGAGACGGTCGGCCATGCGAGCTGGCCGAGGAATCCCATGAAGGCGACGATATCGCCCAGCGAGACAATCCGCGCGCGCACGAGCGTGCCGCCGTAGATCAGCACGATCATCACGGACGCGCCCACCGTGCCTTTGATCATCGGCATCATCGCGCCGCGCACGCGCGCCAGCGCAAGGCCCTGTTCGTTGTAGGCGTCGTTGACCGTGCGGAAGCGGCCGGCCTCGTGGCTTTCGAGCGAATAGGCCTTGACCACATGGATTCCGGACAGGCTCTCCTGCACCTTCGCGCCGATCGCGGCGAGTCCCTCCTGCACGCCCAGGCTGCGCGCCATCAGCGTGCGCGTCAGCCAGCGCATCTCGAAGAACAGCGCGCCGTAAGGAATCATCGCGGCGAAGGTCAGGCGCGGGCTCAGCGCGAGCATGAACGCGAGCGCGAAGGCGAAAGTGACGGGAGTGTTGGTGAAGCTGAGCACGCCGATTCCGACCATCATCCGCACGGCGCTGAGGTCGTTGATCATGCGCGACATCAGGTCGCCGGTCTTGAGCCGCTGATAGAAGCCGGAATCGAGCCGGCAGAGATGGGCGAAAAGATCGTTGCGCAGGGTGTATTCGACGTCGCGCCCGCAATTGAAAATCACGAAGCGCGAGAACCATCGCGCGACGCCCATCAGCAGCGCGGCGGCGATCATCTCTTCGGTGATGCGGACGAGGGCGGAATGATCGCCGCGGGTGATCGCGTTGACCGCCTGGCCGCTCAAGCGCGGAATGAAGGTCAGCAATATCGCGGTCGCGATAGTGCAGGCGCTGCCGAACGCGTAGCGCATCCAGTAGCGGCGGATATAACCAAAAAGGCGCTTCATGCCGGCCAGTGGAGGTTATCAGAGCGCGTGCGGAAAATCCCGCGGCCCGGCGTTGCGTGCCGCATCAACGCGGATGGAGCGTGCGCAGCCGGCGTTCATAGACCTTGGCGTATTTCAGAAAGACGTAAAACGCCGCCGTCATCGCCGCGTACAGGCCGCGCCCGCCGTCGAGGAAGCCGCCGCGCAGGATATAGAAATTGAAGAACCGCCAGACGGAATGGGTGAACATCCGCGCCGCCGCGAAGCCCGACGGTTCGATTTCGGCGGCGCCGCGGGTGCTGAAGCGGTTGATGGTAGCGACGTGGTCGGCGATATCGCGGTAGCTGAAATGAAGGATGGGCGCCGCTAACTGATCGATTCGTCCATTCACGACCACTTTGTCGTGCGGATCGACTCCGCCGATATGGCCCAGCGCGCGGCGGAACAGCCGCACCGGACGATCGCGGTAAATCGGCCGCGTGTAGTAATGACCCAGATGGTAGAGGACGCGGCGGATGCGGAATCCGCCGGGCGCATCCGGGCGCGCGACGGCCTTGCGGATTTCGCAGCCAAGGCCGTAGGTCGCCTGCTCGTCCGCGTCGAGCAGCAGCACCCACTCCGCAGTCGCGTGATCGAGCGCAATCTGCTTCTGCCGGACGTAGTTGGTGAACTCGTGCTCGATCACGACGGCGCCGAGAGCGCGCGCGATTTCGACCGTGCGATCGCTCGAATGGGAATCGACGACAATCAGCTCGTCGCAAAACCAGGCGCTCTTCAGGCACTGCCCGATAAGCTCTTCCTCGTCGCGCGTGATTACGATGAGCGAGATGGTGGGCCGGTCGGACATCGTCAACCGGCCGGGCGTTCGACGCGCGTCAGATGAGCGATCACGTTGGCCGCGACCGATCTGAAAGCGCCGCTCACGGGATGTTCAGGATGGGCCGCCACGATCGGCTGCGCATGATCGCCGCCCTCGCGTAATTCGCGCGTAATCGGAAGTTCGCCAAGGAAGGGCACGCCGAGCTCTTTGGCGAAGCGCTGGCCGCCGCCGTGCGCGAAAATCTCGTGACGATGGCCGCACTTGCCGCAGAGATGGTAGCTCATGTTCTCGATCACGCCGAGCACCGGAACTTCGACTTCGTTGAACATCGCGACGCCTCGTTTGACGTCGAGCAGCGCGATTTCCTGCGGAGTGGTGACGATCACGCCGCCGTCGAGCGCGGCCCGCTGCGTAATCGTCAACTGCGCGTCGCCGGTTCCGGGCGGAAGATCGATTATCAGGCAATCCAGCTCGCCCCATTCGACGTTGAACAGAAACTCGCTTTCGAGCTTCGTGATCATCGGGCCGCGCCAGATAATCGGCGTGTCGTCGCCGATAAACATCGCCATCGAGATGTAGCGGACGCCGAAACGTTCCAGCGGCAGAATCCGCCGCTCGCTGGTCAGGCCCGCGCGTCCATCCGCGCCCACCATCATCGCGACGCTGGGTCCATACACGTCGGCGTCCATCAGACCGACGCTCCATCCGAGCGCCCGCATCGCCAGCGTCAGATTGACGGCGACGGTCGATTTCCCGACGCCGCCCTTGCCGCTCGCGACGGCGATTACATGTTTCACGCCCGGAATCGGTTTGCGCGGCAGCGATTGCGCGACGCGCGGCGGCGGCGCCTGATCGATCTGCATCCGCACCGCCGGCGCGCCCGGCATCGCCGCGACCGTCCGGCGAATCTCCTCGGCGATTTCGTCGATTACTTCCGGCTTCGCCGCGGGCGCGGTGAGAATTACCGTGACCCCGGCGCTCGCGACCTCGATATCCTTGATCATCCCGAAGGATACGATGTCGCGGCTGTAGCCGGGGTATTTGATTTTCTTCAGTTCGTTGAGAATTTCCTGCGGACTCGGCATGCGTTTCCTGTGGCTTCGACGGCCGCGCCGCGAGACGCGCCGCTATCGTCAACGATGGTATCATTGCCGGATGGCGGGCAAAACGGCGGCGAATGCGGCTGAATTTCGAGTCGTGTGCGCGTCCGACGCGGATCAAGTGGCGATGGCCGCCGCGCGCGATCTCGCCGAAGCGCTGGCGGCGATGCTCGATCGCCGCTGCGTCATGGCGCCGTCGGAAAATGCGCCGCGCGCCGCGCTGCGGATCGCCGCGCCGGCGGAGTTTGGCGATCGCGCGCCGATCGATATCGCAGCGCCGTCCGGAATGAACCTGCTTAACGCCGTCTGGGAATTTCTCGAGCGACTCGGCGCGCAGCTCCCGGCCGGCCGGCCGCCGCGCCTGCCGCGCATCGATGCGGAGCGGCTGTTCGCGGTGTCGCCGCCGGTGACGGCGCCCGCTTTCGTCCGGCGCGCGTTCGCCGCCGACATCATGACGTGGCATTACGAACATCCGGAGCGGTTCGCCGCGCATCTGGAGCACGATCGCGAATTCGTTCGGTGGATGGCCGCGCGCGGGATCAACGCCTTTTCATGGATTCGGCACGAACGCGATTCGCGCCTGAAAATCGAGGAGCTTCTGCCCGCGATGCGCGCGCGCGGAATTTCGCCCGAGTACGGTGGACACGTGTTGCAATTGCTGATGCCGCGTGACGCATACGGGTCGCATCCCGAGTATTTCCCACTGGGCGCGGACGGCGCGCGCAATCGGCGCGGGAACTTGTGCGCGTCGAACGCGGCCGCGCTCGCGATCGTGCGCGACGCGGCGCTCGCATGGGCCGGGGCGAATCCGGACTGCGCGATGCTGCACGTATGGGGCGCCGACGTGCATGGCGGCGCGTGGTGCCGATGCGCCGGTTGCGCGGCGCTCGGCCCCCATCGCCAGTACCTGGCCGTGGTCAATGCCGTCGCGGACGCGCTCGCCGCGCGCGGAATCGCGATTCCGGTCGCTTATCTCGCCTATCACGACACGCTCGAACCCGATTTAGCGCTGGTGCCGCGCGCAAACGTTTTCGTCGAGTGGGCGCCGCGCGAACGTTGCTACAGCCACGCGATCGACGATGCCGCCTGCGGCGCCAACCGCCGCTACTTCGATTCACTTAAGCGGTATTTCGACCTGTTCGGCGGCCGGATGCGCGTCTTCGAGTATTACGCGGACGCAATCCTGTTCGGCGGACTCGCAATCGCGACGCCGGCCGTGATCGCGCGCGACCTGCGCGCCTACCGCGCCGTAGGCGTTCGCGAAATCTCGTGCCTGACCTTCGGCGCTTACAGCCTGCTCGCATACCCGGTGAATCTGGAAACTTTTGCGCGATGCGCCCGGTCGCCCGAATACGCGCCCGAGGAAGTTTTTGCCGACGTCGCCGCCGCGTCCCATCCCGCGTGCGCGAGCGCGATGACCGCGGCGTACCGCGCGTTGGCGGACGCGGCGGCGCTGCTGCTTGACGGCGGCGGGCCGGTGATGCGCCCGCAAATCGACGCCGCCGGAGCATCGGCGAGAGCCGCCGCGCTAACGTCCGCCGCGCGCCGAATCGAGCGGGCGATCGGCGCCGCGGACGCGATCTCCGCGGCGCTTGCGGATCGTTTCGGCGCCGCCGCGCGCGCCGTTTGGCATTACAGCCGGGAAGTTGTACAGGGACTTGCTGAGTATCTTGCGGCGGCCAGCGAGAGCGCGCCCGAACGCGCACGGCGCGGCGAAGCCGCCATCGCACGTATCGCCGGCGCCGCGCGTCACGTGCGCGAAATCGACGGGCGCTACAAAGGAACCTGGGGCGCGCACGATTTCGAGTGGGCGCGCGAAAAATGGCTGGCCGCGATGCGCCGCAATCTGTGAGTTGCGGGTGTAATTCAATTTTGGCGCGCGCCGCGGCCGTCAGTGGAGGCTAATCGATGGAGAACGGAAACGGGTACCAACTGCCGGCTGAATTGATCGCGCTGCGCGACAACGTGCGCCGGATCATCAAGGAAGAAATCATTCCCGCCGAAGCGCGCGTTGATCCCGACGCCGCCGAAATTCTCGAAGAGGACTATTGGCGAATCGCGCGAAAGGTGCAGGCCGCCGGGATGTGGTGCATGGGCTCGCCGCAACGGTACGGCGGCGGCGGGCTGAGCCTGTTTGAGATGTGCGTGCTGATGGAGGAGATGTGCCAGCATCGCGGCGGTCTCTACAATCCGGGCGCCGGCGTCTTCGGCCGTACGCCCCCGCCTGTAATCTGGGGCGGCTCTGAGGAGCAGATTCAGAAATACGCCGTGCCGACGCTGAAAAACGCCTGGTACACGTTTTTCGCGATCACCGAACCGTCCGGCGGCTCCGACCCCGCCGGCGCGATCCAGTGCCGCGCGGTGCGCGACGGCGACCATTACGTTCTCAACGGACAGAAAATTTTCACCTCGCACGCGCACGAAGCCGAATGGGGCGTCGTCTTCACCCGCACCGATCCTTCGGCCGGCCGCGGCGGAATCACCGCCTTTATCGTCGAGAAGAACACTCCGGGCTTCACCGCCAAGCCGTTCCGCACCTTGCGCACGGCCGCGTTGCCCAACGTCGTCCATTTCGAGGATTGCCGCATCCCGGTCGCGCAACGGCTTGGCCCCGAAGGTGGAGGACTGAACTTGTGCCTCGGGCTGCTCACGGGACTGCGCTTTCCTTATTCGGCCTGCAATGTCGGCGTCGCCGTCGCCGCGCTCCGGATGGCGGTCGAGCACGCCAAACAGCGCAAGACTTTCGGCGAGTTGCTGTCGCGCCGGCAGGCCATCCAGTGGATGCTCGCGGACTCCGAGGTGGAATTGCGCGCCGCGCGCTGGCTGATTTGGGACGGCGCGTGGAAATCCGACCGCGGCGAGGATGCGCGGATGGAGGCGTCGGTCGCGAAGCTCTATTCGAGCGAAACGCTTGGCCGCGTTATCGATCGCGCCGTGCAGATTCACGGCGGCTACGGCGTCAGCAAGGAATTTCCGCTTGAGCGCTGGTATCGCGAAGCGCGCATCCGCCGCATCGGCGAAGGACCCTCGGAAGTGCATCGGATGGTGATCGCGCGCAATCTGCTGCGCTGACGTCGCCGCGCCGTTGAAAGGATTTGGTTCGCATGGATCGGCCGCTTGCCGGAATTCGCGTCGTTGACCTTGGCCAGATATTCGCCGTGCCATATTGCACGCTGCAGTTGGCTTATTTGGGCGCGGAGGTAATCAAAATCGAACCGCCCGGAACCGGCGAAAATTTGCGCCGGCCGGCCGCCTCGCCGGGCGGCGTCAGCTATTCCTTCCTGATGCTGAACGCGAATAAAAAGTCGGTGACGCTGAACCTGAAAAATCCGCGCGGCCGCGAGCTCCTGCTGCGCCTGCTCGAAACCGCGGACATCCTGACCGAGAACTATTCCGCCGGCGTGATGGAATCGCTGGGCCTCGGCTACGACGAACTGGCCCAGCGGTTTCCGCGCCTGATTTACGCTTCGATCAAGGGTTACGGCTCGGACGGGCCGTGGGCGAAACTTGGCGCGATGGACAGTACGCTGCAGGCCGCATGCGGTCTGATCAGCGTGACCGGGATGGCCGGCGGTCCGGGCATGCGCTCGCCGGCGACATTTATTGATATGGGCGCGGGCAGCCATCTGGTGAGCGCGATTCTGGCGGCCTTGATCCAGCGCGGCCGCACTGGCCGCGGGCAGCGGATCGAGGTCGCGATGCACGACGTATGCGTCGCCGCGATGACGGGCTTGGTGGCCAACGAACTGGAAGGCAAGCCGTACCGGCGGATGGGCAACCGGCATCGCAACGCCTGCCCGTCCAATGTCTATCCGGCGAGCGACGGCGAGGTGCTGATATTCTGCCTGACCGAAGCGCACTGGCGGGAGTTCGCGCGCCTGATGGGACGCATGGATCTGCTCGACGATCCGCGTTACGCCGATCACGCCTCCCGCTTCGCAATCGCGGACGAAGTGGACGCGGCGGTCGCTGAATGGACGCGGACGTTCCGGCGCGACGCGCTCGTGAATCTTCTGCTCGAACGCGGATTGCCGTGCGCTCCTGTCCGCGATGTGGGCGAAGTGGCCGCCGACCCAGACGTGGCGCGGCGGCGGATGCTGATCGACAGCGACTATCCGACGCGCGGGAAAATCAAAGTCATGGGCACGCCGCTCAAGCTCGGAACGATCGGCGACGGCGGCGCGGTCGAGCCGCCGCCTCGGCTCGGCGCGGATACCGACGAGGTCTTGTCCGCGCTGGGCGTCGATGCCGCGACGATCGCGGAATTGAAGGCCGACGCCATTTTGTAGCGCGAATTAAACTTCGTGTATAAACGCGGCCTATCGCAGGGTACGCCGGCCATTCGCGCGATTGCCATGTCTATACGGCGAATTTCTCATCAATGGTTCGCCGTGCTTGCCGCGAATAGACGATTTGGTGAATCGGAGCTTGAATTTATTATTTGCCGATTCAATATTTTCAGTAGTGATTGAAAAAGGCGCCTAAAGAAATAAGCGAGTCAAACGGCGCGTCTGGATTACGCCTCTCTTTCGCAGTAAGAGAAGCTATATGCGGGTCCAGCGGAAGTTGAAAGAACTGACACCCGATGAGCTGATCGCGCTTGGCGTCGAAGCGCCTGATCGAATCGCCCTCGATGGACCGGCGCGCGAGGAATTGATCGGATGCTATGTGCTGACCTGCGGCGCAAGCGCCGCATGGGAAGCGATCAATAGTCAACTTGTAAGTCCATTCGGAGCGCTGTTCTGGATTCACGGTCCGCGCGGCGCCGGCAAAACCCATTTCCTTACGTATGCGATGGCGCTGGCGGAGAGAGCCGGCGCGATCGTTGCCGACGCGGGACGCCATCTGGCGCTCAAACTCGATCTCGACGGCGGACTCGCGCCCGCCGCGATCGATCGGAAAATTCTTGAACTGATCGCGCATGAGTTGGCTGGAGACAATCGCGGCGCGGCCCTGTGGCGGCGGATGGCCGGCGCGGAAGCGCTGGCGATCGCGATCGATAGCGCGCGGCGCCAAGGAGTGCGCGGCATAACGCTGGCGATCGATTTCGGCGGCGACGACGCGGGTCCGGCGCACGGGACTTTGGCGGCGCTCGCGGAACTCGCAAAATCTTCGCGCGCGTTGCGGTTGATAGCGATCGCCGCCGGCCGCGGCGCGCCGCCGCGCGCCGCCCGCGGCTTCGAAGTCGCGCCCGGCCCGTCGGAGGAGATGCGCGTCGCAATCGGCCGCGCGCGCCGGCTCGAAGATGCGGGAGCGCGCGCGGCCGAGACGCTCTATCGCAAGGCCGGCCTCGGAGCTTTCGCTCCGTCGGACATCTATCCGTTCCATCCCGCCGCGGCCGATCTGATTGCGGCCCTGCGCGATCCGGCGCATGGGGTGGCCGGCCTCGCCCGAATGGCGCGCGCGGCGCTCGAAGCCTGGATGGAACGGCGCGACGCGCCGCGGCCGATCACGCCCGCCGAGTTGATGGCGCTGCCCGCGATCGAGCACGCGGCGCGGGAAAGGCTCGGCGAAGCCGGGCGCGCGGCGGTTCAAATCGCCGAGCTCGCCGCGGGCGGGCTTGGGCGCGACGATCGGACGCTGCGCATGGCCGTCAAAACGCTCGTGGCGAATCATCTTGCCGCGGATGGCGCCGCCCTGGAAATAAACGAACTCCGATCGCGCCTGCCGCGCGAATTCAACGTTGATGAGCGCGGCGCTGAGAATATGACGCTCGCGGAATCCCTAGCCGCGCTGGCGTCACGAAGCCGCGGAGCGATCGTTTACGACGCCGCGCGCCGCGCGGCGTCGTTCGATCCGCGCGGCGCCGGCGTGCCCGAAGTGGCGGCTTTCAACGCCGCCCTGCCGCTGATTCGCCGTTTCGATTCGACGCTTGGCGAAGCCCGCGACAAGTCGGAACTGGAGTCGCGGTTGATACGCCTTGAAGAGGCGATCGCGAGCGCGCTCGAAGGGGCGCATCGCAGCCGTGATTTGTTGGCGGCCGCGATGCGCGGCGCCAACGCCCGCATGTCCGACGACCATCGCGCGGCCTTCGAGCGCTTTATTGAACTGGCAGAATCCGGCGCCGCCGGAATCGTCGCCGCGGGCGCCGACGACGTCCGCCGGCAGAGCGCGCTTGGAGCGATCGCGGCTTACGAAAAGCTGGCCCTCATCGCCAGCGCGGCGCCGCGGCTGCGGATGATGCGGCAGTACCTGGAAGCGACGCGGATGCACGCCGGACTGGGCGACGATCCGTCGCGCGATCGCGCGCTGGCCCTGCTGGAAACGGAGTGCCAGTTGCTGGCGATCGCTGTGAATCCGGCGGTGCTGGCCGGCGCGGGCCGGAGCCTTGATACGCTCGAAGCGCGCTTTCAGAAATTCAAGTGGACTTACGTTCAGCATTACCGCGTGGCGCACGAACAGTGGCGCATCGAGATGGATCGGCTCGCGCCGCTGCTTGACGACGTCCGGCGGCGCCTCGAAGCGCTGCGCCGACTGAATGCGATTGGGTCGCTCGGGCCGGCCGAAGGCGCGGCGCTGGCGGCGCTGCTGGCGCCGCTCGAAGAGCGGGTGCGTCGATGCGACGGGGCCGAACAGCTCGCGCCCGAAACCACGCCGTGCTGCCCGCGATGCGACTTCGCGTTGGGCGCGAATTCGCCGCGCGAAGAGTTGGCCGATCTGTTCGATCGTTTGGGCCGCGCGCTGCAGTCGAAGCTTGCGGCGCTGTCGCGCGACGCCATTTACCGGCTGATTCGCGCGCACGACCACAATCATCGGCTGGAAGGTTTTCTCAAGATTATCCAGGCCGCTCAAACCGATGCGCTGGTGCGCGTGCTGGACGAAAAACTGGCGCGTTACCTTGCCCGTCTTATCGATGACGCCGCCGGCGAGGACGATTTTGAAACCGCATCGGAGGTTGGACCGCCGCGGCGAGTGATGCGGGCCTTGCCGTCAACGTCGCTGCACGATAGCAAGCTCAGCGGCGCCAATCGGCCGGCGAAAACGCCGCGCGGCCCTCATCGGCAATAGCAGGAAAAATTTGACGGATTGGCGGATTCATTTGAATCCGCGCGAACTGACGATGCCGATTAAACCGCAATCGGCGTGTGGAAGAGAACGATCGCCGATCGTTCAGCGTCGCGCGTGCGCGAGGTTGCGGCTGGACGCCGGACCCGGTGGGAATGCGCTCGCCCGGCGCGTACGCGCCTTGATGTTCATGCGGTCGAGCATGCGAAAATAAGAATTTCGCACGGCCTCCATCGACCAAAGCAGGGTCATCCCGAGCGTGACCCCGATACCGTGCAAGATATAGTGCGCAACGCCGAGCGGCGTAAGTTGCCGTATCACCAAGGGTTCGTCCGCCGGATGCGTACTCGGTTCGATTGATTCTTGAACTGCGGTCTTTTTCGCTTCGTCTTCCATTGTTGTCATCGAGAATAGAGGCCGCGCGGCGCGCGCGCAATGGGCCGGCGGTGGGGCGTCAGCCCATGATTATCACCGGCGCCGATGACTGGACTCGCGTCGGAGCCGAACCGCCGATAGCACCCTTAAACGCCGCGCGCCGGCCAATCACTTTCGCGCAAATTGATATACGCATAAATCCTCAAGCACTTTGGCGTATTATGTGATTTCGATTTAATTTCGCCTTCATTGGCTAACAAAAATAATTGATCGCGTGCAAGAGTTGGCTTGACTGGAATGGGGGCGAGTGGGAGATTGTGGGGCACCAAGGGGAAAAGCGGTGTTCAGCGGTCGCTACGACCACACGATCGACGAAAAAGGGAGGGTAAGCATCCCGGCGCGTTTTCGCGAGGTCTTGCAGCGTCAGAACCACGACCGTCTTTATATCACCAATTTCATCGAAGACTCGCAGCGATGTCTCGATCTTTATCCTCCGGCGGAATGGGAGCGGGTAATAGGGAAGTTTGAGGAGCGCCGTTCGAGCGACCGCGCATCCCAGTTGTTTGAAACGTTTTACGTCGGCGGCGCCTATGAAGTTCCGGTGGACCGGCAAGGCCGCATTCTGATTCCGCCCAAGCTGCGCGATTTCGCGGGACTTGGGCACGAGGTGACGTTTTCGGCCAAGCACAACCGGTTCCAGCTATGGGAGCGGGCGCGGCTTGGTCAGATTCTCCATGCGGCTGAGGAGCAATTGGTTCAGGATCCGGAATTCCTGAACAAGATCGGCATCGTACTTTAAGGTTTTTGGGGGCCATGCGCCTGGGCGAAGACAAGGGGCGGAGCGCGGCGAGCCGCCAGCATGTGGCGGTGATGGTGGATGAGGCGACGGCGCTCGTCCGCGCTCCGAACCCGCTCGTCATCGTCGACGCGACGGTCGGGCTTGGCGGCCACGCGGCGGCGATTCTCGAGGCGACCAACGCGCATCTGCTCGGCCTCGATCGCGACTCCGCCGCGCTCGAGGCCGCTGCGGACAATCTTGCCCGTTTCGGCTCGCGCGTGACGCTGCGGCAGGCCGACTTCCGTTCGCTCGACGAAGTGCTCGACGAATGCGGCATCCCTTGCGTCGGCGCGGTTCTGGCCGATCTCGGGATGTCCAGCTACGCGCTCGACGATCCCGCGCGCGGTTTCAGTTTCAGGTTCGACGGGCCGCTCGATATGCGGATGGATCGGCGCGAACCATTGACCGCCTACGATCTCGTCAACGAGGAAAGCGAAGAGGAACTCGCCCGCATCTTTTACGAATACGGCGAAGAGCGCGGCTCCCGGCGGATTGCGCGCGCGATCGTCGCGGCCCGGCGGCGCCGTCCGCTCGAAACCACCACCGACCTGCGCCTGCTGGTCGAGGGCGTCGCCGGCCATGTTCGGGTCGGCGGAATCAATCCGGCGACGCGCGTCTTCCAGGCGCTTCGCATCGCCGTGAATCGCGAACTTGAAAGCCTCAACGCCTTGCTCGACCGCGCCCCGCATCGTTTAGCCGCCGGCGGCCGGCTCGTAATCCTCGCTTACCATTCGCTGGAAGACCGGCCGGTCAAGCGGCGTTTTCGCGAACTGGCGCAGGGCGGAGGCTTTTCGCTCGTGACGCGCAAGGCGCTGCGGCCGTCGCCAGAAGAGGTCGCGTCGAATCCGCGGGCGCGCAGCGCGCGTCTGCGCTGCCTCGAGCGGTGCGCGTCATGAGCCGCCGCCGCACAAGGCCGTCGGCGCATCCGTCGCGGCTCGCGTCCGCGATCCTTGCCGCCGCGATCGTCGTGGCCGGCTTTGTCACGCTGATGATCCGGCTCGAGATAACGCAGGAGGGTTACCGCCTGTCCACGCTGCGGCTGCGGATTCGCGATCTCGAAAACCGCAATCAGCAGCTGCGGCTTGAATTGGCGGAACTTGAATCGCGTCCGCGCCTGCGCGCGCTCGCGCCCAGGTACGGCCTTGCGCCCGCCTCGCCGGCGCAAGTGGTGGTGATGCCGTGAACGAGCCGTTTCGGCGGCGCCGGATGCGGATTGGCGTGCTTACCGTGGCGCTCGCGACGCTCTTCGCGGTGGCGGCGGCGCGTCTGGCGATAGTCGTGCTGGTTGACGGTCCGCGGCTGGCGGGAATCGCGCGCAGCGAACATACCGCGGTCATGACGCTGGCGCCGGTGCGTGGGCCGATCGTCGATCGCAACGGCGCGCCGCTCGCGTTGTCGGCCGAGACGCGCTCGATTTATGCGCGGCCGCGGCGGCTGATGCGTCATTCCACCGCCGCGGATCGCGCTCGGCTGGCGGCGGCGCTCGGCCTCACGGACGCGGAGCTGGAAGCGCGGCTGGATCGCGGCGAGCCGTTCGTATGGCTGGCGCGCCATCTGCCGCCCGCCCGCGCCCGCGTCGTCGCCGGGCTTGGCCTCGACGGAGTCGGCGCGATCAGCGAGTACAAAAGATATTACCCGGAGAGCAACCTGGCGGCGGCGGTGACAGGGTTGGCTGGGATGGATGGCCAGGGGCTCTCCGGGGTGGAACTGCAATACGATCGGCTGGTGCGCGGCCAGCCGGTCGAGCTCGAATTTTACCATGACGCGCTCGGCCATCCGATTCTCGATTCGCCGCTCGCGCTGCGCGCGGCCGAACCGGGGGCGCGGCTGGAATTGACCATCGATTCGTCAATTCAGGCCACGGCCGAGCATTACCTTGCCGCCGAGGTCGCGAAAAGCGGGGCGCGGCGCGGAACCGCGATCGTGCTCGATCCGTTCACCGGCGAAATTCTGGCGCTGGCCAACGCCGCCGGCGCGGGCGTGAAGGGCGACGAGCGCCTGCACGATACGGCGGTGCAGGACGCCTTCGAGCCGGGCTCGACGATGAAGGGCCTGCTGGGGTCGATCGCGCTCGCCGACCACGTGATCGGGCCTTCGCGGATGATTTATTGCGAGGACGGCCAGTGGCGCTTCGCAGGCCGCCTGATACACGACGACGATCGTAACGGATGGATGAACCTTGGCGGGATTATCGAAGTCTCGTCCAATATCGGCGCGGCGAAGATCGCCCTCGCGCTGGGCGCGCGGCGCTTCGGCGCGGGGATGGCGGCTTTCGGCCTCGGCCAGCGCACCGGTATCGATCTGCCCGGCGAAGCGGCCGGCATTATCCGGCCGCCGTCGCAATGGAAGCCGATCGAGCTCGCCGACCACGGTTTCGGCCAGGGCGTCGCGGTCACTCCGATCCAGCTTGCGGTCGCCTACGCCGCGATCGCCAACGGCGGCATGCTGATGCGTCCGTATGTCGTCAAAGCCGCATACGACAGCGCGGGCGACGAAATCCTGAGTCATCAGCCGCAGGCGGTCAGGCGCGCGATTCCGCCCGCCGTCGCGCATCAGATGAACCTGCTGCTGCGCAATGTGGTCAGCGGCAAAGACGGCACCGCGCGGCTCGCGCAAGTGGCTGATTTCACCGTGGCCGGCAAGACCGGAACGGCGCAGATGGTGAATCCCGCGACCGGCGGTTATTACCAGGGGCGCCTGGTCGCGTCTTTTGTCGGATTCGTGCCGGCCGACGATCCGCGGCTGGTGATTTTGGTGGTGCTCTACGACGTTGCGCACGGCCATTTCGGCGGATTGTACGCGGCGCCCGTGTTCAGCGAGATCGCCGCGACGGCGCTCGACCGGCTGGGCGTGGCGCCGCCGCAGGCGCCGCCCTCGTACGACACCGCGAGCCTGCTGCCTTTCGGCGCCGACGATGCTCCGGCGCCGGTAGCGGCGCCAGTCGCGGATTCGCCCGCGGAACTCGTGCCGGAACAAGGCGGCGGCATTCCCGATTTCCTCGGCGCGAGCATGCGCGACGCGCTGGCGCTGGCCCGCGCGCGCGGCCTGACTCTGGAGATCGAGGGCCATGGTTATGTCGTCGCGCAATCGCCCGTTCCCGGCCGGAACAGCGCCGTCGCCAGCGTGCGATTGACCCTGGCGGACGATCCGGCCGGCGTCGCCGGCGCGGACTTGCCGCAGCGGGCGCATCCGGCGCGGCGCGCAAACCGGTTCGTATCGCGCTTTGCGCGGCGGATGCGGCGATGAGACTCGCGGAATTGATCGCCGGCGCGCCGGTGGCGCGAATCCAGGGCGGGCTGGACGCGGAAATCTCGGGCCTTGCCTACGATTCGCGCAAGGTCCGCTCCGGCGATCTGTTTTTTGCGACCGCGCGCGATCAGGCCGCAAGGCGCGCGCATATTGGCGAAGCATTGCGGCGCGGGGCGCGCGCGGTGGCGGCGCGCGAGGGGGCGGTTGAGGAAGCGCGCCCCGCGTTTACCATTCTCGAATGCGCCGAGCCGCGCGCGGTGATGGCGATCGCCGCGTCGCGTTTTTTTGGCGCGCCCAGCCGCAAGCTCGATCTGATCGGAGTCACCGGCACCAGCGGCAAGACCACTTCAACCTGGCTGCTGGCGTCGATCTTCGAGGCGGCCGGTCGTCCCTGCGGCCTGATCGGAACGCTCGGCATATTCGCGCGCGGCCGAAAACTCCAGAGCGGCCTGACCACGCCTGAATCGATCGATTTCGAATCGGCGCTGGCGGCGATGGATGGCGAGGGCGTGACCGCCGCCGCCGCCGAAATATCGTCGATCGGAATCGCCGAGCGCCGCGCCGATCAGTTGTCGTTCGCGGCCTGCCTGTTCACCAATCTCGGCCGCGACCATCTCGATTACCACGGCACGATCGAAGCCTACTTCGACGCCAAGCTGCGGCTCTTCACAGAGATTTTGCCGCACAGCGCCCGGCCCGGCGGCGCGGTCGCGGTTGCGCGCGGCGACGATCCTTACGGCGCGCGCGTGCTGGCGGCATGCCGCGGCGGCAAGGTCAGCTTCGGCCTCGATCGCGCGCTCGACGTCTATCCGGAAAGCTATCGCACGGACGTCGATGGAATCCGCGCGACGCTCAACCTGATGGGCCGGCGGCGCGAAATAAGTTCGCCGATGCTTGGCGAGATCAATCTGTTGAACATTCTCGGGGCCTCCGCCGTGTCGGCGGCCCTCGGCATCGAACCTGAGGCGGTGGCGGAGGGGGTGCGGCGGTGTCCGGGGGCCCCCGGCAGGCTGGAGGCGGTCGCGGGACCGCAGGGCGTCAAAGTGCTGGTGGATTACGCCCACAAACCCGACGCGTTGGAGGCGGTTTTGGGCGCGTTGCGCGCGCTGGAGCCGCGCCGGCTGATTTGCGTGTTCGGATGCGGCGGCGATCGCGATCGCGGCAAGCGGCCAATCATGGGAGCGATCGCCGGGCGGCTCGCGGATACCGCGGTGCTGACCTCCGACAATCCGCGCAGCGAAGATCCGCTCGCGATTATCGCCCAGGTCGAGGCGGGCCTCGCCGAACGCGGCCTCGAGCGCATCAGCCAGGCGCGCGCGGCGCATGGCGAACGCGGCTACGTCGTCGAACCCGACCGGCGTGGCGCGATCGCGCTCGCGCTCAGGATCGCGCGGCCCGGCGACATCGTTGTGGTCGCCGGCAAGGGTCACGAAGATTATCAGCTCATCGCAGGCCGGCGGCTGGATTTCGACGACCGCGTCGTGGTGCGGGAAATTGCCGCCTCGATGGGCGAGACGGAGCCGCCGTCGCGAAATTGACGGCGGCGCGCTGAATGGCGGGAAAAAATTTTGCTCGATGGGCGGTTGCCGCGGCTTGCGCGCGGGATGGCGGACGCATGCCCGGAATCGGCGCGCCCGAGGGCGCACGGACTGCGGGTGAGGGAGGTCGCTCCGGCAGCGAACGACAAGCTTGGGGAAGCCTTCGCGCCGATGGGCGGGAATGCGGTGGCGGACGGATGGCGGCATAAGGCTTGCCTCGGATTGTCGGAGCGCGGTTGCGCGGCGACGATGAACCCGGCGTATTCAGAGGCGCGGACGAGGACGGTTGGGTCAGCGGCGGCGCGGCGCTGCGGGATGCTTGCGCGGCGGCCGATAAGCGGAGAGTCTAACTGGGGCAATGCTCTATCTGGCTTTATTTTCCCTTCATACGCGTTACCCGGTACTCAATGTCCTACGCTACGAAACCTTCCGCTCGGTGCTGGCGGGACTGCTGTCGCTGGCGTTGTCGCTGACGCTGGGACCGCTGTTGATCCAGCGCTTTCGCGCCGCGCATATCGGGCAGACGATCCGCGAGGAAGTTCCCGCGGCGCATCAGAAGAAAGCCGGCACGCCGACGATGGGCGGCCTGCTGATTCTGGCGTCGTCGCTGGCGGCGACGCTGCTGCTCGCCGATCCGGGCGATCCATACGTATGGATTGCGCTGTTCGTGATGGTCGGCTTCGGCGTGATCGGTTTCTGCGACGATTATCTCAAGCTCAGGCGCGGCAGGGGAATGGGACTGAGCGGCCCGCAGAAATTGTTCTGGCAATTCGCCTGCGCATTCGTCGCGGCCATTACGCTGTTCGCATTCCTGCGCTTCGATACGCACCTGACGTTTCCGTTCCTGAAGCGGCTCCATCCGAACCTGCATTGGTGGCTGTACACGCCGTTCGCGATGCTGGTGATCGTCGGCTGCTCGAATGCGGTCAATCTGACCGACGGCCTCGACGGCCTTGCGATCGGCCCGGTGATGACCACCGGCTTTTGCTATTGGCTATTCACCTACGTCGCGGGCAATATCAAGTTCGCGCGCTATCTGGACGTGCCGCACGTCGAGGGCTCGGGCGAACTCGCGATCTTTTGCGCCGCGCTGATCGCCGCGTCGCTCGGCTTCCTCTGGTATAACGCCTATCCCGCTTCGATGATGATGGGCGATGTCGGCGCGCTTTCGCTCGGCGGCGCGCTCGGCGCGGTCGCGGTGCTCGCCAAACAGGAATTGGTCTTGCCGATCGCGGGCGGAGTGTTCGTGCTCGAAGCGGTATCGGTGATCATGCAGCGCTACTATTACAAGATGACCCATCGGCGGATTTTCCGGATGGCCCCGCTGCATCATCATTTTGAGCTCGGCGGATGGCCGGAAACGGTGGTGGTGACGCGCTTCTGGATTATCTCGATCGTATGCGCGCTGGTGGCGATCAGCACGCTCAAACTGCGCTAGCGGCGCGCCTGGCGATGGAACTTGCGGGAAAACGCGTGCTGGTGATTGGGCTGGGCGTGAGCGGCCGCGCCGCCGCGCGCCTTGCAGCCGCGTGCGGCGCGCGGCTGGTGTTGGCCGACGCGCGTGCCGATATCGCGCGGGAAGGGCTTCCCGACGGCGAACTGCGGCTCGGCGCGGAGGCTCCGGCGTCGCTTGGCGGCGTAGATTTGGCGATCGCGAGCCCGGGCGTGCCGCCAACGTCGCCGCTGATGCGCGCGGCGGTCGCGGCCGGAATTCCGCTAATTGGCGAACTGGAATTTGGCGCGCGCTTCTTCGCCGCGCCGATCGCCGCCGTCACCGGAACCAACGGCAAGAGCACCGTGACCATGATGATCGGCGCGATGCTGCGCGCGGCGCACCTGCGCGTCTTTGTCGGCGGAAATCTCGGCACGCCGATCGCCGAGGCGGCGGCTGGCGAGTTCGACGCGGCGGTGATCGAGGCGTCGAGCTATCAGCTTGAACTTGTCGAGCGGTTCCATCCGCGCGTCGCGGTCCATCTGAATCTTTCCGACGACCATCTCGATCGCTATCGCGACTTTGCCGAATACGGCCGCGCCAAGGCGCGGATTTTTGAAAATCAGGACGCGACCGACTGCGCCGTGCTGAATCGCGACGATCCGAACGTCTGGCGGCTGGCCGCGTCCTCGCGGGGCCGCGTCTTCAGTTTCGGCCTTCAGGCGCCGCCGCCTTCCGGCGACGCGATCTGGCCCGGACGCGGCGCGCTGGCGTGGCGGTTTCGCGGCGGCGAAGGTGAAATTGATTTGCGGCGTTTCACGCTCGGCGGCCGGCACAACCTGGCGAATGCGATGGCGGCCGCGGCCGCGGCGCTGGCGATGGGCGCCGGCCCGGCGGCGATCGAGACGGCGCTGGCGGATTTCAGGGGACTGAAGCATCGCCTCGAATTTGTCGCGGAAAAGCGCGGCGTGCGCTACGTCGATGATTCCAAGGGCACCAACGTCGGGGCCGCGGTCGAGGCGCTGCATGCGATGGTGCCTCCGGTAATCCTGATTGCCGGCGGCGTCGACAAGGGCGGCGATTACGCCCCGCTGCGGGCCGCCGTCCGGGAACGGGCGCGGCTGGTGATTTTGAACGGCGCGGCGCGCGAAAAAATGCGCGCGGCGCTGGCCGGAGCGGCGGCGATCGAAGCGGCCCCGACGATGGGCGAGGCGGTGCGAATCGCGGCGCGGCGGGCGTGTCCGGGCGATACGGTGCTGCTGTCGCCGGCCTGCTCGAGTTTCGACCAATTCAGGGATTATGCGGAGCGCGGGCGCGTATTTCAGGAGCTGGTTCGGGCGCTTTGAGGCGGTCGCGCCCGAGCGTCCCGATCCGTGGCTATTGGCCCCGGCCGCGACGCTGGTCGCGCTCGGCCTGCTGATGGTCCTGAACACGACCTATTTTCTGGGCCAGGAAAAAACCGGTGACGCTTTCCACTTCTTCAAGCTCCATCTGATTCATATCGCGGCCGGGTTGGCGGTGATGTTCGCGCTTTCGCAACTCTCGCTCGCCGGTCTCAGACGCTTGACCAAGCCGCTGATGATCATATCGGTCGTCCTGCTGGCGCTGATCTGGATTCCCGGTCTCGGCGTGACGCGCGGCGGCGCGCGGCGCTGGGTGCGGCTTGGCCCGCTGCTGGCCGAACCGTCGGAACTGGCGAAGTTCGCTGTGGTATTTTTTCTTGCCGATTATCTCGCGCGCCGGCGGGAGCGGATGGCGGACTTCAAGCGCGGCCCGTTGCCCGCGATGATCGTCGTCGGGCTGATTGCGATACCGGTGCTCAAGCAACCCGATTTCGGGACCACGGTGATGCTTGCGGCGATCCTGTTCGTGATGCTGTTCGCAGGCGGCGCGCGATTGATGGACTTGGGCCGCACGGGCGCGTGTGCGGCCGCGGTCCTGGCGCTGCAGGCGGTCGCGAAACCATATAGAATCAAGCGGCTGGTGACGTTCGCCGATCCGTGGCGGACCGCGCGCGGCGCGGGATTCCAGCTCATTCAATCTTTGATCGCGCTCGGCGAAGGCGGCGGGTGGGGCGCCGGACTCGGCGCTGGCCGGCAGAAAATGTTCTATCTTCCGCAGGCGCATACCGACTTCGTCTTTGCCGTAATCACCGAGGAATTCGGTCTGGCCGGAGCGTTGGCCGTGTTCGCCCTGTTTTGCGCGATTCTGTTCCGCGGACTGCGGATCGCGCATGAAGAGCCGGAGCCGTTCGCCAGTCTGCTCGCGGTCGGGCTGACCACGATGATCACGTTGCAGGCGCTGGTCAATATCGCCGTGGTGATCGGACTCGCGCCGACCAAGGGATTGCCGCTGCCGTTCGTCAGCTACGGCGGAACTTCCGTCTTGATGGCGATGGCGGCGCTCGGCGCGCTGCTTGCGCTCGCGCGCAGACCGGCGGTGCGATGAAAGTGGCGATCGCGGGCGGCGGCACCGGCGGCCATCTGTTCCCCGCCGTCGCGCTGGGCGAAGCGATGCGCCGCCTGCGGCCCGACGTGGAGATTTTGCATATCGGAACCAGCAATGGCCTCGAGGCGTCGTGGCTGCCCAAGAGCGGCTTGCGCTACGAGCTGTTTCCCGTCCATGGGCTGCGCGGCAAGAATCCGCTCTCGCGGATGCGCGCGCTGGGCGAATTTTTCGCAGCGATCGGACGGGCGCGCGAAACGCTCAAAGCGTTCGGCGCCGACCTCGTCGTGAGCGCCGGTGGGTACGCATCGGCGCCGACCGCGGTCGCGGCGATCGTCGGACGCATACCGCTCTTGCTAATGGAGCAAAATACGCGGCCTGGATTGTCGAATAGAATTCTATGGCGCTTCGCGCGGCAAGTTTGCGCAGGCTTTGCCGATACGGCGGCGTGTTTCCCGACCGGCCGGGCCTCCGTAACGGGGAATCCGGTGCGCCTGAGGTTCATCCCGGGGCGGCTTCTGAAAATCTCCTACCCAATTCAAATCCTTGTTTTAGGCGGTTCGAGCGGAGCCCATCGACTTAATCTTGGCGTACTAAAGGCTTTGAATATTCTTGATAATGATGTTATAAAATTCAAAGTCACGCATCAAACAGGAGGCGCGGACGCGGAATTGGTCGCGGCACGATATCGTGATTTGGGGGTTGCCGCCGAGGTGACGCCATTTATCGACGACATGGCGTTGGCGCTCGACCGCGCCGAATTGGTAATCGCGCGCGCGGGCGCCATGACGGTTTCGGAACTGGCGCTGGCCGGCCGACCCGCGCTGTTCGTGCCGTATCCGTTCCATCGTGATCGTCAACAGGAATTAAATGCACGCGTGATCGAGCGTCTTGGCGGGGCTTTAATTGTTATGGACGACGATCGCTTGGGAGAGAACCTTGCTGCCCATCTGCGTGAAATTGCCGCCGAACCGTCGCGCCTGATCGCGATGGGCGAGCGGGCGCGCGCGGCCGCTTATCCCGACGCCGCCGCGCGCATCAGTCGTATCTGTTTCGAAATTGCCGGAGGGGAACGCGCGGCCGCATGAGTCGGGAAGGAATCGCATCGGGTCTGATGACTCGGCCGCGGCGGCTGCATTTTATCGGCGTGGGCGGCGCCGGGATGAGCGGAATCGCCGAGTTGTGCCGGCGCCTCGGCTTCGAGGTCAGCGGATGCGACCTGCGCGAAAGCGCCACGACCGCGCGGCTGGATCGGCTAGGCGTCAAAATCGCGCGCGGCCATCATCCGGGCCATCTCGGCCACGACCTGGACGCGGTCGTGATTTCTTCGGCGGTGAAATTCTCGAATCCGGAGGTCGCCGCCGCCCGCGCGCTGAAGATTCCGGTGATCGCGCGCGCCGAGATGCTGGGCGAATTGCTGCGCCTCGCCCGCGTCGGCATTGCGATCGCAGGTACGCATGGCAAGACCACGACGACCTCGCTGGTCGGGTTGATTCTGGAAGAAGCCGGCCTCGATCCCACGGTCGCGATCGGCGGAAATCTCCGCGCGCGCGGCTCCAATGTTCGGCTCGGGCATGGCGAGTATATGGTCGCCGAGGCCGACGAGAGCGACGCGTCGTTTTTGCTGCTGATGCCCACGCTCGCGGTGGTGACGAATATCGATCCCGAGCATCTGGACCATTACGGCGCGATGGAGCGGGTGCGCGAAGCGTATCTGAATTTTATCAACCGGCTGCCGTTCTACGGCGCGGCCGTGCTGGGTATCGACAGCGTCAACGTTCGCGGACTGCTCGATTCCGCGCGCAAGCCGGTGGTGACCTACGGCGTCGCCGCCGACGCGGACCTGCGCGCCGAAAATATCATTATCGACGGCCTCGCCACGCGCTTCGACGTGCTGCGGCGCGGAGTCGCGTTGGGCGCGGTCGCGATTCCATCGCCGGGCCGTCATATCGCGCTGAACGGACTGGCGGCGATCGCGGTCGCGCTCGAACTGGGAATTCCATTCGCGACGGCGGCGCGCGCGCTCGAGTCGTTTTCGGGAATCTCGCGCCGTTTCGAAATCAAGGGCGAGGCCGCGGGCCGGCTCGTGCTCGACGACTATGCGCATCATCCGGCGGAAGTCCGGGCGACGCTGGCCGCCGCGCGCGCCGCGTTCAAGCGCCGGATCGTCGTGCTCTTTCAGCCGCATCGGTACACGCGCCTGCGGGATTTGTTCGACGACTTTCTGGAGGCTTTCGATGACGCCGACGTGCTTTATCTCGACGACGTCTATACCGCGGGAGAGGAGCCGATTGCCGACGTGACGTCGCGGCGGCTTTGCGAAACGCTGCGCGCGCGCGGCCATCTGGACGTGCGGTTTATCGGCGGCGAGAGCGCGCCGGAGCGGCGGCTGGCCGCGGAAACGGCGGCAGGCGATCTTGTGATCACCGCCGGCGCCGGCGACGTTTACCGGATTGGCGAGCGTTTGCTGGCGGAGTTGGGCGAGGCGGCGAGTTCCGATGAGCGCGCTTGAACAGGAATTGACGGCGCGTTTTGGCGATCGCGTCGGGCGCGGCCGGACGCTGGCCGATTTAACGTCGTTTCAGATCGGCGGGCCGGCCGATCTGTTCGTGACTGTCGCGACCGCGGAAGAGCTGGCGGCGGCGCTCGCCGCGGCGGCGCGCAATCGCGCGCCCGCGATGTGCCTAGGCGCGGGCACGAATCTTCTGATCAGCGATCGCGGCGTGCGGGGACTCGTGGTCAAGCTGGGCGAAAGCTTCAATTACTGCCGAATCGAGCGGACCAGGGTCGAGGCGGGCGCGGCGATGGCGTTTGGCGCGCTGGTTGAATCAGTGGTCGAGCGCGGGCTTGCGGGTCTCGAATTCGGCGAAGGCATACCCGGCAGCGTTGGCGGCGGATTGGTGATGAACGCGGGCGCTTTCGGCGGCGAGATGGCGCGCGTCGTGACCGCCGTGCACGGCGTCACCGGAGTCGGCGAAATCCGCGCGTTCTCGAAGGACGAAGTTGGCTTCGCCTATCGGCGCACCAGGCTCCCGGCGGGATTCGTGATTACGCGCGTCGATTTTGATCTCGAATGGGGCGATCGCGACGCTCTGCGCGGGCGCGTCGCCGAGCTGCGTGCGAAGCGCGCCGCGCGTCAGCCGCGCGGCTTGCCCAACGCCGGATCGATCTTCAAAAACCCGCCCGGCGCATTCGCGGGGCGGTTGCTGGAAAGCGCCGGACTCAAGGGAGCGCGGATGGGCGGCGCGGCGTTCTCCGGCCAGCATGCGAACTTCATCGTGAACCTGGGCGGCGCGCGCGCGGACGAGGTGCGGGCCTTGATCGAGATGGCGCGAAATCGCGTCAGGGAAAACAGCGGCGTCTGGTTGGAGCCGGAGGTCAGATTCGTCGGCGAGTGGTGACGGGTGGGGATGGCGGTGGCGGCGGCAAAACGAAAACGAACCGGCAAGGCGCCGGCGAGCCATTGGGGGATGCGGCTTGCGGGCGTGGCGTTGTGCCTGTTTTTCGCGCTCGGCGTGATGACCGGCCTGAGCAAGCCCGGCCGCGCGCTCGCGGCGCGCGTCGAGGGATGGTTTGAGCCGCATTCCCTACTCGGGCGATCGGGAATTTTGCCGGCGCTGTTCGCGCATGGCGCGATGGTCGCGCCGCCGGCGGCCGTGGCGCCGCTCGGGCCGGCGAATCCGATCGCTCTGGCGCGGCGCGCCGATGGATTTTACGTGCTCGACGGCCGCGGCGCCCTGCGCGGCCCGGTCGCGCCGGCCGCGCAAGGCGACCTGCCGATTCTTTCCGGCCCTGGAGTCGCTGGCGCCGCTCCGGACGCCTTGCTGGAAGACGCCGCGATGCTGGTGCGGGCCGAGGCCGATCTGAACGAAGTCGTTTCCGAGATGCGCGTCGATGGCGACGGCGTGGCGACGCTTTATCTCGAACGCGAGCCGATGGAGATTTCGTTCGACTTTGACCGGACCGGCGTCGAGCTCCGCCGCGCGGTGCGGATTATCGGCCTGTGGCGCGGCCACGAACGGATGCTCGCGGCGATCGATTTGACCGAAGACGACGCCGCGGTGGTGCGGATCCGGCGCGGCGGAACGGACGGCGCGCGCCGGCTTGCGGACGCGCGCCGGGTCGCGTATGTCGCGCCGGAACGGCAAACGCCGCGTACGGGGGCCAGCCGATGAGGAACGCTCTGGCGGGACTCGACGTCGGCACGAGCAAGGTTTGCGCGCTGCTCGCCGATACGGGAGCGGACGGCGGCATTGAAGTTATCGGCTACGGCGTAGCGCCGTGCGCCGGATTGCGCAAGGGCGTCGTGGTCAATATCGAGGCGACGGTCGAAGCGATCCGCGCGGCGATCGATCAGGCCGAGGCCGCCGCCGGCGCCCGGATCGGGACGGCGGTCGTGGGCGTCTCCGGGGCGCATGTGCGCGGCCTCAACAGCCACGGAATCGTCGCGGTGCGCGGCGGCGAAGTGGGTGGGCGCGACGTCGAACGGGTAATCGACGCGGCGCGCGCGGTCGCGATCCCGCTCGATCGCCAAGTGCTGCATATTTTGCCGCAGCAATTCGCGGTGGACGAGCAGGAGGGCGTGCGCGATCCGGTGGGCATGGCGGGGGTGCGGCTGGAAGCGCGGATTCATATCGTGACCGCGGCGCAGAGCTACGGACAGAATCTCGCCAAGTGCTGCGAGCGCGCCAACGTCACGTCGTCCGCGATGGTCTTCGAGCCGCTCGCGTCGGCGGACGCCGCGTTGTTTCCCGAAGAGCGTGAATTGGGCGTCGCGCTGATCGATATCGGCGGCGGCACGACCGACGTGGTCGTTTATCTGAACGGCGCCGTGATGCATACGGCGGTGTTGCCGATCGGCGGCAGCCATATCACCAGCGACGTCGCCGCCGGGCTGCGCACGCCGCTGACCGACGCCGAACGGCTCAAAATGAGCCACGGCGCGGCCACGAATCTGATCGTCGGGCGGGAAGAAACGGTGCAGGTTCCGGGCGTCGGCGGACGCGAGCCGCGGGTGATTCCGCGCCGGCTGCTCGGCGAAATCATCGAACCGCGGATGGAAGAGATTTTCTCGCTCGCGCAGCGCGAGCTGTATCGCTCCGGCG
>JAJZAI010000076.1 GCA_021799495.1 Deltaproteobacteria bacterium | reverse complement strand
CGGCGGCCTATCTGTGCGGAGTCGCCGGCATCGCGAACCGCACGCTCGACAACTCCGCCGCCTACATTCAGGGCTGGTTGTCCCGCCTGCGCGGCGATCGCAAGTTCATCGTCCATGCCGCCGCCCAAGCGCAGAAAGCCGTGGACTACGTGCTGGGCAAGGGCTCCACAGAATGAAGTTGGCGCGCGGCGGCCGGCCTTGCGGTCGGCCGCCGCGTCTCTGTCAGAGATTGAAACTCGTGCCGAATAGAGGTTCCTTATGAGCTTATGGAATTTATGTTAGACCGTTGGCATGACCAGATTGCACGCATAGTCGCGACGTTTTCCACCGCAAAGGAGCAGGCGGAATGAGCAGCACCGGCCCGAGCGTATGAAGAAGAAGACTTTCGGCCAGGTACTTACAGAGGCCCGCAAACGGGCGGGTTTAACGCAAAAGGAGGTTGCCGAGCGTCTGAGGCGCGAAGACGGAAGGCCGGTCGATGCGCCGTACCTGAACGCGGTCGAGCACGACCGGCGCCGGCCGCCGCCGGATTACCTGATCGGGCAGCTCGCCAAAATCATCGGGATCTCGGAAGACGTGCTTTTCTATCACGCGCGACGTATGCCGGGCGATGACGAGGGCGACATCGAGCATGAGCAGGTCGAGGCGGCCTACCAGGCCTTTCGCAAGGCGATCGAAGGCGGAAAGTCCGGCAAAAAGAAAGGATGAGGAGTTATCGCGATCCGCTTGGCCGCCCGATCCGCTGGCCTTTTCTGAAGACGGAGGTGCTGGATCGGCGTTGCGAAGGGATCATGCGCGAGTTCATGAACCGCCGGTCGGGCGGCTATCGGTTGCCGATTCCGACCGACGAGCTGATCCGACTGCTTGAAGAGCGCGCGGAGAAAGTCGACACCTACGCGGACCTGCCCGACGGGATTCACGGGCAGACGTTGTTGTTTTACGATCGTCGTCCGATTGTTCGCATCGCGGAGAGCATCTATCGGACGCGCAGCGACCATCGCGTGCGGACCACCGCGGCGCACGAGTTCGGGCACGTCTGGCTGCATGCTCCGTTATGGCGCGAAGCCGGCGCCAGGCTGGCTACGGGCGCCGGCAAGCATGGCGGCGGCGCGGTTTGGACCTGCCATCGAGAGAATATTGTCAGCGCTCCGAAAACCGACTGGGTTGAATGGCAAGCCGGATGGGTGAGCGGCGCGATTCTCATGCCGGCGAGCGCGCTGCGCCACTGGGCCGAGGAGCATGCGCTGAAATTTGGCGCGAACCCGCCGTTTGCGGCGACTTCGCCCGCGGCCAGCGCGATGATTAATCGCGTCGCAGAGGAGTGCGACGTATCAATACTGGCGGCGCAGGTCAGGCTGAGCAAGCTGCGGCTTATCGTCGGGGGATGAATTTCACCGGCGAATCTTCATTGGTAAATACTGGAATTTGACAAGCACGCGGCGCTCGATTAAGCTTGTGTTCAAGCGGGCCCATCGAATTACTGCGAAGCGTGCGTGTTTGCGCTGCAAACGTAACCGGCGATAGCGGGAAACCGATGGAACAATTGGCGCGCGCGATCCTGCTTGGAGAGACGGTCATGAATTCGGCGACGCTGGAACGTCTTGAGCGTGTCGTAAACGAACTCGCCAGAACCGTAACGGAGCTTAAGGTTGGCGAGCGGGATGAAGAGTCGAACCAGAAGGCTGCCGCTCGAGAATATCTTTCAGTCAAGCAGCTTGCCGAGCTCATCCCTTATCGAGAGCAGACTATCCGCAATCTGATCAGCGCCGGGGAGTTCAAGGAAGGCGTGCATTATTGCAAGCGCCGCCGGCGGGTGATCTTCAAATGGTCGGCGATTCAGCTTTGGCTGAATGAGAATGAAACCTGCGACGAGGGCGAAGCCCCATTTTATCCGGTGCATCATGCCCGTACGCGTAAAGGACGGGAAGCTGTTCTTTGATTTCTCGTGGCGCGGCGTGCGCTGCAAGGAATACACGGGGTTGCCCGATACGCCGGAGAGCCGGCGCCGCTGCGAACAGAAAATGGAGGCGGTGAGGCGCGCGATCGCGCGCGGAACCTTCGATTACCGGCAGCACTTTCCACGAGGGAGCCGGTTGCATCTCTTCTTTTCAGACAATCGAATTCACGAAGGCGCAGCGACTAAATTCGCCGATTACATCACGCAGTGGCATAAGCGGCGGTCGCCGTTTTTAAGCGATGGGACCGTGGGCGAGGATGCGGAGCTTCATCCCTCGACGTGGATTCACGACGAGAGCGTGATTCGCCGGCACTTCATTCCGGCGTTCGGGCCATTGCGGCTTGACGAAATTGATGTAACGCGATGCCGGGAGTTTCGGCGCTCCCTGATTGACGCCGGCCTGGGCGGAAAGACGATTGGAAACATCGTGGGTCTTCTCCACAAGGCGTTCAACGACGCAGTCGAGGAGGGGCTGATTGAGCGCAACCCTGTGCTTCGAGCGTCGAGCCGAAAGTTGCGCGCCAGCCGTCGGCAGCGGTTGACGGCCGACCCATTAACCCCTGAGGAAATCCGAGGCTTTCTTGCAAACGTCGCGGAAGAGTTCCGGGATTTGTATTCGATATGGTTCCGGGTCGGATGGCGCTCGTCAGAGATCGTTGCGTTGCGTTTCAGATGGCTCGACTTTGCCCGCAGGACTATCGTGCTTCAGCGCGCAAGGATTCCGCGCTGGGGCGGCGTCGAAGCGGAGCCCAAAACCGGTCGACGCATGGTTGACTGCTCATATGCGCCAGAGATCTTTCAGACCCTTGAGCGGATGCGTTGCTCCCGTGGCAAGTTCGATATCGACGATTTCGTTTTCGTCGACCGCCGGGGGCGTCCGCTGTCCCAAGAATGGCTGAACAAGCGCATTTGGAAGCCCGCGCTCCGGCGGGCCGGGATTCGCGAGCGTGGGCAGTACTGTATCCGCGATACGTTTATCACGCTGGCGCTCTCTGCTGGAGAGGACCCGGGCTGGGTCGCGCAGGTGTGCGGCACCTCGGAGCAGATGATTTTCCGCCATTATCGGAATTGGATTCCGGGTCTTCAGACCGGCGCCGGCGGTAGAATCAACGCCGCGCTTGCGTCCATTATCGGACCGCCGGATGACCAAAAAGTGTCCCTGAAAACGTCCCTGAGCGAGTTTCCGGAGCCGAAAATCGAACAAAATCAAGCACTTGGAATGGTGGAGGCGGGGGGAATTGAACCCCCGTCCGAAGACCTTCAGACTGCGGCCACTACACGCTTATTCCGCGAATTGATCTCGCTGGCGACCCGCCCACGGACGGGCTCTCCGCCAGCCAACCGATTGAGCTCTCAAGCCACCGTGCAATCGATGAACCACGGCGCTCCAGCCCGCTAAATGACGCCTCGACCCGCTGTCACGGGCGAACAGCGGCGAGACGCTAGCGGCCCTTAGGCCGCCAGAGCGTAACCGTTATTGTCTGCGGGTAAATTTCGCAGTCTGTTTGTTTTACGGGCCAACAGAACCCCGGCGTGCGACCGTAATCCCCTAGCCTCCGTCGAACCCGGTTCGCCCCCGGCATTTCGGACTTCGGAGAAGATTTGATCGGCTCGGTTACCCCTTTAATCTACGTATGCATCCTCGATTCCGCAACCGCGCGCGCTTCCATCGCTGGCGCGCGCCGCTCCCGGCGCATCGCGCGGACACTCGGCGCCGCTCGCCCGAGCCTTTTGAATCTGTGCTATAAATGATGCGGGTTCGATGAAAATCCTTGGAATTTCCGCCTATTATCATGACAGCGCGGCCGCGATCGTCGAAGACGGAGAGATTATCGCTGCGGCGCAGGAAGAACGTTTCACGCGGAAAAAGCATGACGCCGGTTTCCCTCGCAATGCGGTCGCCTATTGCCTCGCGGCCGCCGGATGCCGGCTCGGCGAACTGGAAGCCGTCGTCTTTTACGACAAGCCCTGGATCAAGTTCGAGCGGATGCTCGAAACTTATCTTGGTTTCGCTCCAAAGGGCCTGAGCTCGTTTTTGACCTCGATGCCTTTATGGCTCAAGGAGAAGCTCAACCTTAAATCGCTGTTGCGCAAGGAATTGGCCGCGGCGGGCGGCTGCAAGCCGGGCGAACTGCCGCCGCTGCTTTTCACCGAACACCATCAGGCCCACGCCGCGTCGGCCTTTTTCCCAAGTCCGTTCGAGCGCGCCGCCGTCCTGTGCCTCGACGGCGTCGGCGAATGGGCGACGACCTCGCTATGGCTGGGGGAGGGGAACCGGCTGACCGCGCGCTGGCAGATCGACTTTCCGCATTCGCTCGGCCTGCTTTATTCGGCTTTTACCTATTACACGGGATTCAAAGTCAATTCGGGCGAATACAAGCTGATGGGCCTCGCGCCGTATGGCGCGCCCAGATACGTCAATCAGATACTCGACCATCTGCTGGATTTGAAGCCCGACGGCACTTTCAGGCTGAACATAAACTATTTCAACTACGCTACCGGTCTGACCATGACCGGGCCGAAATTTCACGATCTTTTTGGCGGTCCGCCGCGCCGGCCGGAAGCCGCGTTGACCCAGCGCGAGATGGACCTTGCGGCGTCGATCCAGCAGGTGACCGAGGAGGTTGTAAGCCGGCTCGCGCGCACCGCCCGGCGCGAATTGGAGGCCGAATATATCTGTCTGGCGGGGGGCGTAGCGCTCAACTGCGTCGCCAACGGCAAGCTCCTGAGAGAGAAGATTTTCCGCGATATCTGGGTGCAACCGGCCGCGGGCGACGCCGGCGGCGCGCTCGGCGCCGCGCTCGCCGGATGGCATATTTACCGCGATCGGCCGCGCGTCGCGAGTGAAAGCGACCGGATGCGCGGCGGATTTCTGGGCCCGCAATTCGATGATGCGGAGACGCGGGCCGCGCTCGACGCCGCCGGCGCGGTTTACGAACGGCTTGACGAGGAGACGCTGCTCGATCGTATCGCCGAGGCGATGAGCCGCGGCGCCGTCGTCGGTTGGGTGCAGGGGCGAATGGAGTTCGGACCGCGCGCGTTGGGCAACCGCTCCATTATCGGCGACGCGCGCGATCGCCGCATGCAGTCGGTGATGAACCTTAAAATCAAGTATCGCGAATCGTTCCGGCCGTTTGCGCCGTCGGTGTTGGGCGAACGCGTGGGCGAGTACTTCGAGCTGGACCGCCCCAGTCCGTACATGGCGATGGTCGCGCCGGTGCGCGAAGAATTGCGCATCCCGATGACCGCGGAGCAGCAGGCGCTGTTCGGTATCGACAAGCTGAACGTTCCGCGCTCGACGATTCCAGCCGTGACCCACGTCGATTATTCGGCGCGAATCCAGACGGTTCATCGCGAGACGAATCCGCGCTATCACGAGCTGATTCGCCGCTTCGCGGCGCGCACCGGATGCGCGACGATCGTGAACACCTCTTTCAACGTGCGCGGCGAGCCGATCGTTTGCACGCCGGCCGACGCCTACCGCTGCTTCATGCGGACCGAGATGGATTATCTGGCCGTCGGCAACTTCCTGCTTGCGAAAACCGCGCAGCCCGAGCGTCCGCGCGACGACTCGTGGCGTCAGCAGTTCGAGCTGGATTGACCCGCGTGGAGCATCCGAACGGAGCGCGGCGGACGCGCGAATTGCGCGAGTTCGGCCTGATTGTCGGAGCGCTGTTCGCTGCCGTTTTCGGCCTGATGCCGCTCTTGCGGCGCCATCCGGCGCATCTCTGGCCGTGGCTTGCCGCGGCGATCCTGTGGACGTTCGCGCTGGCGTGGCCGCGCGGCCTGACGCCGGTATATCGCGGCTGGACGCGGCTCGGCCAGGCGCTCGGATGGATAAATACGCGGATTATCCTGACTGCGCTTTACGCGCTGGTTATTGTTCCGATTGGCGGCATAATGCGGATCTTCGGGCGGGATCGGATGGCGCGGCGGCTCGATCCGGCATGTGAGAGCTATCGCGTAAGCTCGCGAAATCGGGCAGAAAAAGATATGGAGAAGCCGTTCTGATGCTCGAATTGCTCAAAGACCTTTGGGGTTTCGCGCGTGAGCGCAAGAAATACTGGCTGGTGCCGCTGGTCGGCACGCTCGTGCTGCTGAGTATCCTGGTCGCGCTGGCCCAATATTCGGCGGTTGCGCCGTTCATCTACACGCTTTTTTAGGCCTGGGGTTTTCCGCCGATCCGGCGGGCGACAATCGGACGCGGCGGCGCGGCGAATCGCGCGCGCCGGAATTGACCGCGGCAGCCGCCGGCCGGATTGCGGATTTGCGATGGAATTATGCTTAAAGCGATAGCGCAGCGGATCGGATTGATTCTGCTGGGAGTCTTGTTCGCCTTCATAATCGGCGAAATTGGCGTGCGTGTGCTGGGGTTCGCGCCATCGGAGCTGTATACCTACGACCCTTACGTCGGCTGGAAACTGAAGCCCAACGCTTCAGGATGGCAAACGCACGAAGGGCGCGCGTTCGTTTCGATCAACGGCGACGGATTCCGCGGTCCCGATTATTCAATTCAGAAACCGCCCGCAACCTTGCGCATCGCCGTCGTCGGCGATTCGTTCACCGAAGGCCAGCAGGTGTCTTTCGACGACACCTTCTGCATGGTCGCGCAAAAAATCCTGCAGGCGCGCTGCCCGTTTCAATTTATCGGCAAGGACGGCAAGCCGCACGTCATCGACCGGGTCGAGGTGATGAATTTCGGATGCGACGGTTACGGCACCGCGCAGGAGTTGATCACGCTCAAGCGCTGGGCGTGGAAATATTCGCCGGACATCGTGGTGCTGATGTTCTTCAACGGGAACGACATGCGAAATAATTCCGTCGTGCTCGAGGGCGACAAGTGCCGGCCCTTTTATGTCTATCACGACGGCAAATTCGTTCTGGGCGGGCCATTCGAGGACGACTGGCTGTTTCGCGCGCATTGCATGATGCGTTTCGAGTCGCGCCACTCGCGCCTGCTCGATCTGATCGGCTCGGGCAAGAAGGTGCTGGTCCATCTCATCCGCCAGCCCTACGACCATGTGCTGACGCCGAAAAAAATGCAACATACGCCGCACGGCGTTGAACTCGGCCTCAACGACGTTATTTTCGCGCCGCCGAAGACGCCGGTATGGACCGACGCATGGCGCGTCACCGACGCGGAAGTCGAAATGATGAACGAGAATGTGAAACGGCACGGCGCGATTTTCATCGTTGCCACCGCGGGCACGGGAATTCAGGACGATCCGAGCGCCAATATGCGCGAAAAGTATATGAAATACGTCGGCGCGACGGATATTTTCTATCCGGACGATCATCTCAAGGCGCTGGGCGAAAAGGACGGCTTCGACGTGCTCAATCTGCCTGAACCGATGCAGGCGTATGCGCAGGCGCACAACGTGTCCCTGCACGGATTTCCGAACACGTCGCCCGGCGTGGGCCATTGGAATGAAACCGGTCATCGGCTGGCCGGCGAACTCCTTGCGCAGCGGATCCGCGCCTTGATCGAAGCGCAGCCCGGCGCGCCCGCTCCGTCCGGGCCGGATAGTGCGGCGGCGCCAAAATAGCGATGCTGGCCGATCGGAAGATGCGAATTTCGTCGGCCGGCGAATGACTATTCGCTTCGCCGGAGCGAACCAGTTCAGGATTTGCGTTAACGATATTTTGCAACAGGGGTCGCCCTGATGATGCGCGGAAGAATCTGGAAAGTAGTGTTGCTCAACTGGGTATTGCTCACCGCCGCCGCGGGCAGCAGCCCCAATCAGCCCAATTGGCAACCGTCGGGAAGTTACACGAGCGCGACCGATTGCGTCGCGGCGATCGGCGAGAAACTGGCCGCCGGCTCGGTGGTCAGCGGAATCGCCGGATGGGCGAGCGGCGCGTTGGGCGCGGCGTCCGGTTCATCAAGTCAAGCCTCGAACGTGGCGCCGATGGTTTGCCTGCCGTCCAACCATCCGTGGGTGACGGGCGCCGCGGGCGGAGCATCCCCCGGCGCGGGCGCGACGGCGCCGCCGCCGGTCTCGGCTACGCCGTAATCGCGAATCGGGCGGGCGCTTTGCCCTCGGGCCAGCTTGGCACGCCGGCGTCGAGCGGAACCTTCGCGCTCTTGAGATAGCCGGCCGCCATCCGCCAGAAATCGGCGATCAGCAGGAATTCGACCAGGTCCGATTCGGAATAGGCGCGCTTGAGGATCGCCCAGGTGGCGGGCGAAACCTCGGCCCGCTCATGCATCTCGTCGGCCATCCGGAACAGCGCGCGATCGATGTCGCTGTACGCTTTGCAGGAATCCGGATCGCGCCCGCCAAGAATTTCTTCCTCGGTCATTTTGAGGTCCCGCGAGACGCGCGCGTGCTGGCGGAATTCGTATCGCGCTCGCGCGCTCCCACGGTGTTGCGGAACATCAGTGTGGTCAGCATCGCGGCGAAAGCGCCGGGTTACAATGTCTCTGCGCTTTTAGTTTTGTCCTTCCACGAATAAAACAGCTCCCACAGGGCCGGGACCAGAAAGAGCGTCATCACGGTCGATACGGACAGGCCTCCGATCACCGAACGCGCGAGCGGCGCCGAGGCCTCGGAACCCGTTTCGAGCTTCATCGCCACCGGCAGCAGGCCGGCGACCGTCGCCAGCGCGGTCATCAGAATCGGTCGCATGCGGATGCGCGCGGCTTCGACCGCGGCCTCGCGCAACTGCATGCCCTGTTCGCGCCGGGCGTTGGCGAAATCGATCAGCAGAATGGCGTTGGAGATGACGATCCCGATCATCACGATGACGCCCATCATGGATTCGATATTGATGGTGGTGCCGGTGGCCCAGAGCATCCAGACGACTCCGATCAGCCCCATCGGCACGGAGAACAGGAAGATGAACGGGTCGAGCCAGGAGCGGCCCTGGGCGACTCCCACCAGATAGACGACCACGATGGCGAGGACGAAGCCGCTTTTGAAGCTGGCGAAGGTCTTTTCCATCATTTCGACCGAGCCGCGATAGTAGATTTTGATGTTGCGGGGCGTGTGAAGCTGTTGCACGACGCGGCGCACGGCCTCGAGTGTTCCGCCCAGGTCCGAGGTGCGCGGCGCGACCATCACGTCGACCACGCGCTGAATGTTGTAATGGTCGGCCTCAGAAGGATAGGCGGCGCGAGAGAGGGTGGCGACGTCGCGCAAAAGAACCGACTGCTCATGGCCCTCGCCGGTGGACGGACTGCCGGGATTGGGCGCAAAGCTGGAGTTATAGATCGACGCCGGATCGACCCGCCGCGCCACCGGAACGTCGCGCAGGGCTTCGAGCGAGTCGATGTTTTTCTCGAAATATTGGGCGCTCAGGTAATAGTCGTCGCCGGAGATCGGATCGATCCAGATGGACGGCTTGATCATTTCGTTGTTGTCGATCGCCGTGATGAGGTTGGTCACGACCTGGCGTTCCGTCACGCCGAGCCGCGCCGCGCGGGCGCGATCGACATTCACGTCCAGAGTGGGATAATCCGCGATTTCACGAATCTCCGACTGGCGCACTTGGGACAGCCGCGCGAGCCGCCTCTCGATGCGCCGGGCGAAGGCGAACATTTTGGGGAAAGGCTCGGTCATCGGCCCGCTCAACTGGACGTCGATCGGGGCGGCGGCGCCGAAGTTGAGCACGGCGTCGATGATGCTGCCGGAGATGAAGAAGGTGTGCAGTTCGGGCATGCGTTCGGCAAGCGCGC
>JAJZAI010000003.1 GCA_021799495.1 Deltaproteobacteria bacterium | reverse complement strand
GGCATTTGCGCGATCCTGCTGGCCGCGGGCGAATCGCGCCGGATGGGATATCCGAAGCCGCTGCTCAAGATCGGCGACGAAACTTTTATCGCGCATACGGCATCTGAAATTCTCCAAATCATCCCAAAGCTTGTAATTGTTTTGGGCGCGCATGCCAGCCGCGTGCGTCCTGCGATACCCCGCGACAGCCGGATCGCGGTCCTCGACAATCCCGCTTACGCCCGCGGCCAGCTTTCGTCGCTGAAGGTCGGATTGCGTTTCGCAATCGCGGAACATGCGCGCGCTGTGGTGGTGCACCTCGCGGATCATCCAAGGGTCGCCGCGGCGACGTTCCGCGCGCTGATTGACGCGCATGATCGGCTGTCGCAGCCGATAGTTATCGCACGTTATTGTGGCCGTAGAGGCCATCCGGCGCTCTTTGACGCCGCGGTCTTCGACGAGTTGCTGGACGCGCCCGAGGATCAGGGCGCGCGCGTGGTCGTCAACGCCGATCCCGCGCGAGTCGCCTATCTTGACGTTGACGACGCGGGCGTGGTGCTCGATCTCGACACGCCGGACGATTTGGTCAGAGCTGGTTTGGAGCCGCATTCGTAACCTATTGGGATTCACTGCGCGACTGGGCATGATTAGGATGGTCAATCGCGATGGCCGTGTGCATATATTGTAACCGAAACATGGTCTTCGGCGTAATTAAAGGCAGAGATGTCTGCCGTGCATGCAATCGATCGTCTTCGGGGGATGCCTGCCGTCAGAACCGATGAGGAACTGATCGCCGAAGTCTTGGCCGGACAGACGGCGGCGTTCGCGGAACTGGCCTCGCGTTATCGCGAAAAGGTCGAGCGGTTGTGCGCCCGATTCTTTTCCGATCGCGAGCTGGTTCGCGACTTGGCGCAGGAAAGCATCATCCGTTCTTTCGCCGGCTTGTCGGGCTATCGGGCGGACATGCCGTTTCTCGGATGGCTGCGGGCGATCGTCGCCAACGTCTGCTATGACGAGCTGCGCCGCCGGCAGCGCCGTCCCGAGGAGTTGGTCGCGGATTTCACCGTCGCCGAACATTTGTGGGTGCAGTTGGTCAACGAGACCACGCCTGAGGAAATCGTCGAAGCGGCCGAGCAGCGGCGCGAGGCGCACGATCTCGCCCATCAACTGCTCGATTCCCTGCGCCCCGAAGATCGGATGGTGATGGTGCTCAAGGAATCGGAAGACCTCAGCGTCGGCGAAATTGCGCGGATCATGGGATGGAGCGAGGCCAAGGTAAAAATCCGCGCGTTTCGGGCACGGCAGATGTTACGCAAGCAGGCCGAACGGATGTTAACCGTGAAGCGAGGACGGGCGGCGCGATGAACTGTTTTGAAACGCGCAAGGAATTCGTTTCGTTCTGGCGGCGGACGCTGGATCCGGCGCGGCGCACCGATTTCGCCGACCATCTGGAGCATTGCGACCGCTGCGACCGATCTTTCAGGCTCTTCGCGCTGGGCGCTCCGGTGTTTCATTCGGATCGCGAACCCGAAGCGGCGCCGCGGCTGTATTCTCCGCCGCCGCGCCCGCGTATCGCCGTCGCGCGCCGGCCGGCGCGGCCGCGGCGCGTTGCCGCCGCGCCTGCGCCATGGCGGGCGATGGCGATGGCGGCGGCGCTGCTGATGGTTGGCGGCGCCTCGGTCTGGTCGGTGCAGCGGATTCCGCCGCGCAATTTTCCGGACACTTTCGCGGCCGACGATCTGCGCGCCGCGCCCGCCGCTTATTTCCCCGATGGCGCGGCGATCGAGAATCCGGCGGAAGAGCCCGCGCTGTTCGAATCGATCGCGCCGGACTTGGCCAGCCCGATGAAGGATAATGGCCTTACAGGGTAAGTACGGTTTACTGGTATTGGCCGCCGCGCTGCTGGCCGGATCGGCGATCGGATTCGCCAGCACCTCGCTCGCGTACCGGATGCACTGGCTCGAAGCGCCCGGACAGAACCTGATCGATCGCATGAGCGACGCGCTTGCGCTTACTCCGTCGCAGCGCGAGCAGGTCGGCGAAGTGATGCGTGGCACGCATGATCAGATCACGCGGATGCGCGCCGATTTTCAGCATCAGCGCCGCCATCTGCTGCTCGACGCCTACCTGAAAATCTCGGCGGTCCTCTCTCCCGACCAGCGCGCGCGCTTCGATCGCGAATTCGTGCCGCCGCGGTTTCGCGACGAGGCGCTCAAGATGGGCCGCAGTTTCGATGCGCCCGCGGCTTCAGCCAACCCGCCGGCGGCGTCCGCCGCCGGGAACGCGCCCGATTCGTCCGTGCGTATCGTGCCGCCGAAAGCGGCCGGGATGCCGATTTCGGCGCCGGCGCCCTGACTCCGGAAATTATTCGCCAATCCGTCAGGAACCCATGATGTCGCGAATCAGCCGATCCGCCTGATTCGCGATATCCGGATTTTTGGCGCGGTCGCCGCTCGCCAGCTTGAGATAGCGCAGCGCCGCATCGCGATTTCCCTGGGCCGCGTAAATCTGCCCGATGCGCAGTTCCGCGAACGAGGAAGTCGGATCGATCTGCAGGGCCTTTTGGTAATTCGGCAGCGCCTCGTTCATCCGCGGCGGCGCGAACGACATGTAGGCTTCGCCCATATTGAGATAGACGCTCGCCTGGTGCGGCTGATATTTGAGCAGTTTCTGATAGACTTCGATCACCTTGCCGAAGTTTGAGCGCGAATTGTAAAACAGCGCGAGGTAGATGTAGGCGTCGTCGTAGGTTGGATCCAGGTCGGTCGCCTGCCACAACAGCTTAACCGCCTGCGCGCTGTCGGTCATGTTGATCGCCGCCGCGACCAGCGCGCGCGCCTTGGCCGCGTTCGATTCGTTGTCGGCGGCGTCGGGCGGCGGCGCGTTCGCCGGCGGTGGCCCGCCGGGAGCGCCGGGCAGCGGCGCCGAGCCGCCGGCCGATTCGGCGATTCCCGTGGGCGAATTGCCCGCCGCCGCGGCGCGCGGCGCGAGCGGAACGATTAGCAGCAGTCCGGCCAGAATCCAGGCGTGGGATGGGCGCTCGAACATAGGTTTCGGATGGAGAGGTCCTGAGCAAAATGGTTGCACGATTGAGGCCGGTTGCAAAGCCGCCGCAAACCAATCGCCGCGTGCGCGGCGCCCGCCGGTAAAGGTCCGCCGATGAAGACCTGCGAATTCGGGGTTGCCGGCGGAATCAAACTCAATTGCGTCGATTTCGGCGGAAGCGGCAATCCGCCGGTGCTCCTGATTCACGGCGGCGCGGCGCATGCGCGATGGTGGGACTTCGTCGCCGCCGATTTGATCGATCGCTATCACGTGCTCGCGCTCGATCAGCGCGGCCACGGCGACAGCGCATGGAGCGCGGAATGGAGCTACGGCACCCGCCACTATGTCGCCGATCTCCAGGCCGTGATCGAACAGTTGGATTTGGGCGCGCCGGCGCTGGTCGGCCATTCGATGGGCGGCCATAACGTGATGTGCCATGCGATTCGCCACAGCGCGAGCCTGCGCGCGATCGCGGTGATCGACAGTCCGCCCAATTATCCCGCGGACGCGGTCGCGGCGCTGCGCGAGTTGGCGGCCAAACCGGGGCGCCGCTTCGATTCGCTCGAAGAGGCGATCGCCGGTTTCCGCACGATTCCGGCCGATACGATCGCGGCGCCGGAAGTCCTCGCGCACGTGGCCGCGCTCTCGTTCCGCCAGGGCGATGACGGCAAATGGGACTATAAATCCGACCGGCGCACGATGATTCGCGATCCGATTCGCGCGTGGGACGGGCTCAAGGAGATCCGCTGTCCCGCCCTGTTCGTGAAACCCGAAAAGAGCGTGCTGCCGCCGGGCGTTGCGGAAAAGATGGTCGAGCAGATGGGGCGCGGCCGGATCGCGACCGTGCCCGCGTCGCACCATCACGTGCCGCTGGATAATCCGCGCGGCCTTGCCGCCGCGCTGCGTCCGTTCCTGGACGACGTATTCGCATGAGCGAGCCGGCGAGCGGCTTTATCGAAGGCGAGCCGCGGCTCCATTATCTCCAATGGAATTCCGCGGCGCCGGCCGCGATCGTCCTGCTGCATGGCAATTCGGCCAACGCATGGTGGTGGCGCGGCTTCGCCGGGCGGCTCGATCCGCGGCGCTACCGCGTGATCGCGCTAGATTTGCGCGGTCACGGCGACAGCGGATGGGTCCGGCCGGCCTCCTATGCGCCCGAAGATTACGCCGCCGACGCGGCGCGCGCGCTGGCGGCGCTGCGTCTGCGGCGGCCGGTTGTGGTCGGCCACAGCATGGGCGGAATCGCGACGGTGGCGTTCGCCGCTCGTTATCCAGAGGCGGCGCGCGCCGCCGTCGCGGTCGATATCGCGGTGACCTCATCGCCGCGGCGCAATCGCTATCTGGCGCGGCTGAAGGCGCTTCCGATCGTCGTCTATCCCGACCTCGAAACCGCGCGGGCGCGATTTCGCCTGATGCCGGACGAGGGCGGAATTCCGCCTGAAGTGATCGCAGAAATCGCCGAGCGCAGCCTCACGCAGCTCGCCGACGGCCGCTATACGATGAAGTTCGATCGCGAGAGCTTCTTCGGCAGCGACGGGCTGGACGCGGCCGCGGCGCTCGCGTCGCTACGGATTCCAACCTTGCTGGTGCGCGCCGGAATGAGCCGGATCATGACTTCGGATGCGGCCGCGCGCGCCGCCGCGTCGAATCCGCTGGTCGAGCTGGTCGAGATTCCGGCGACGCATCATCATCTGCCGCTCGAACGGCCGGATCTGCTGGCGGCCGCCGTCACCGGGTTCATCGAGCGGCTTGGATGAACCGCGCGCGGACGGATCGTTGCAATTCAGTTACGACTCGGCCGGCGCTGTGGTAGGTTGCGCTCAAGCTGGCGTTTGTTCGATTTCCGGCGCGCGCATGGCCAACGGTGACGGCAGGTCGCAATGCCCCAAATCAAAGAGACGATTTTCGCGCCGCCGCTTGAAGGCGGCGAATGGCTTCAGCACGGACCCGTCGATTTGCAACGGGTGCGCGGCAAAGCGGTCGTGATGGTCGATTTCTGGGACTACACCTGCGTGAATTGCCTGCGGACGCTTCCCTACGTCGCGGAATGGCATCGCCGCTACGCGAACGCGGGCTTGATTATTGCGGGCGTCCATGCGCCGGAATTCAGTTTCGCCCGCGATCGCCAGCGTGTGGCGGCGGCGATCGGCGACTTGAAGCTTGAATATCCGGTGGTGCTGGACGGCGATTATCGAATCTGGCGCGCCTACTCGAATCGGTACTGGCCGGCCAAATATCTGATCGACGCCGAGGGGCGGCTGCGTTACTACCATTTCGGCGAAGGGATGTACGCCGAGACCGAGACGCGAATTCAGGCTTTGCTGGCGGAGCTGAATCCCGCCACCGCCTTTCCGCCGCCGATGGATCCGGTGCGGCCGAGCGACCATCCGGGCGCGCTCTGCTATCGGGTTACGCCGGAGCTTTATTTTGGCTACGAACGCGGCCAGTTCGGAAATCCGGCGGGCGTGATTCAGGAGCGCGAGGCGGAATATGCCGATCCCGGCCGCCACGCCGAAGGCGCGATCTATCTGTCCGGACGATGGACGGTCGGCCGCGAGGGCGCGCGCGCCGGGGCTTCGGGCGCGGCGATTTCGTTGCGTTTTACCGCCAGGGACGTGAATCTGGTGATGGAGCCGCCGGCCGGCGGCGCGGCGCGCGTCGCGATGGAGCTGAGGGGAACTCATCGGCCTGGCGCCGACGTGAAAATTGAAGATGGCCGGATGGCGATCGACGTCGATCGCGCGCGGATGTACGCGCTCGCGACCAATGATTCCGTCGCGGCGGGCGGTTTGACGCTGCGCGCGCTGGATGCGGGCGTGACCGCCTATGCCTTTACCTTCATTTCGTGCGTGGTCGCCGGGGAGGGCGCTGATGGAAAAGAAAGTTGAGCGCGCATCCGACGCTCAGATAATCGCCGCCGCGCGCGCGATCGCCGGGGCCGAATATGTAATCTCATTGACCGGCGCCGGATTGTCGGTCGAAAGCGGCATTCCGCCGTTTCGCGGTCCCGGCGGGCTGTGGACCAAATACGGCGAGCCGCCGATGAACGGCTATCAGATCTTTCTCGAGAATCCGAAAAAAGCCTGGGAGGATCGGATCCGCCGTCAAAACGACGAACTCTGGGGACCGCTCAAGGTCGCCCAACCGAACCCCGGCCATCGCGCGCTCGCCGACCTTGAAGCGATGGGTGTGCTCAGGTTTTTGATCACGCAGAACGTTGACGACCTGCATCGGCAGTCGGGCCAAAACGGCCTCGCGGAAATCCACGGCAACTGGCGGCTGGTGCGATGTATCGATTGCGGCGCGCGGTTCCGCGCCGAGGATATCCGGCTCGATACGCTGCCGCCACCGTGCCCGAAATGCGAAGGGCTGATCAAGAGCGACACGGTCGCGTTCGGCGAGCCGATTCCCCGCGACGTGCTCGGGCATTGTATTGAACACGCAGCGCTGGCCGATCTCGTGATCGTCGCGGGAACGTCGGCCACGGTCTATCCGGCCGCCGGCTTCGCGCTGGAAGTGAAACAGCGCGGCGGCGTGCTGGTCGAGGCGAATTTGTACGAGTCGGAAATCACGGCGATTTGCGATTTCAGCCTGCGCGGACCGACCGGCGAGATTCTGCCGAGACTGGTCGCGGCGATAAGCGATATTCGCCGCGCGCGATATTCCTAAACGCCGCTTTTCGGCGCCGCACCCGCATGAGTCGGCGGCGGCGCGGAACTTTCCGGTCGAGTCGCGTTCGGCGCCGCCGGCGGCGATTCCGGGCCGGAAACCCGCCGCAACAGGAGCATCCGGCTGGTTCCGTCGAACGCGGTCGGATTGCTGATCGCGACCTGTTCGTATGCCGCCCGCATCCGCGGTCCAAGCAGGTGAAAATTGTCTTCCGAGCAGACGGCGTATTGGTAGGGCGCGGCCAGCTTCGTGACAAAGTGGACGTTTCGGCCGCTATAGAAGGCGAAATCGTAATCGAGGCTGCCGATGTAGCCGATGGGATTCGCTCCGGCCGTCGCGAGCGCCTGCCGCGCGAATCCGCGCAGCGTCAGCGTGTCGGCCACGGCGGGTTCGACGACGCAGTTGACCGCGATCGCGATCGCCGCGAAGCCGAGCGCGGTCGCGAAAAAAACTTTGGCGACGGTCGTGCGCGTCCGGCAGAGCTGCCATCCGAGGCCCGCGACGAACAGCGGAATCGCGATGCCGAGCGGCAGCCATTTGACGAATTCAAGACGCAGGTTGGCCGGCAACCGCGCGAGCAGAATATCGAAGCGGCCGAGAATCCAGAGCAATCCGGCCGGCGCAAGAAAAAGCAGAAACAAGCCGCACGCCGATGCGGCGGCGGCGATGACGAAAAAACCGCCGGTCGCGATCGCGAGCATCCGGGCGCCCCGGCGCACGAAATCCGGCGGATTCGCGATTGCGTCGACAAGAAAAATCGCGACCAGCGCCGCGAGCGCCGGATAGATCGCGAGCAGGTAAACGCCGCGCTTGCTGGCCGGCAGGTTGTAAAAAATCAGCACCGCCAGAGTCCATACGACGAGATAGCCGAGGCGCGAATCGAGCGGACGCGGGCGGCTGAACGCCTGCAATCCCGCCAGCAGGGCCAGCGGCGTCCATGGCATGAAACCGGCCAGCAGCGCGAGGTCTTCGTAATAAAATGGATGCGCATGGCCGACGTTGACGCCGCGATGGCCGATCAGCCGGTAGAGATTTTCGTCAAGAATCTGTTTGTGAATGAAAGCCGGTCCGCCAACGATCGCCGCCGCGAGATACCATCCGCCGCCGATGATCGCGACCAGCGCGGCGCCGCGCGCGAAGCGGAGCCGCGCAATCACGTCGAAGCGGCGGGTCAGAACCAGCCACAACACCGCGACCATCGTCGGCAGGGCGACGCCGATCGGGCCTTTGGTCAGCGTGGCGAGGGCAGCGGCCAGGTAGAGCGGAATGGTCGTGTCGCGCAGTCCTTCGGCGATCATCAGGAATTCGAAGAACGCGATCGTAGTGAAGAACGTGAGCGTCATATCGACGCGCGAACCCGTGCCGGCTTGCAGGTATTCGAACGAGGTTGCGATGATGATCGCGGCGAGCAACCCGGCGCGGTCGTCAAAGAGGCGGCGGACATAAAGATACGTCGCAAGCATCCCGGCGACCGCCAATGTCGCGGAGGGCAGCCGTACCGTCCACGCGGACACGCCGCCTGCGGCAAGCGAGATCAGCGCGGCCAGCCAGTGCATCAGGAGCGGTTTCGAGGGAATCTCCACGCCCGCGCGAAGCGGCAGGATAATTCCGCCGCCGTGAACGATGTCGAAGACGGTGACAGCCTCGCGCGGTTCGCCCTTGGTGTAAAGCGGCGCTGAGCCGAGGTTCAGGATGAACAGAGCCAGCCCGGTTGCGAGCAGCAGCGGGATCGCGAGCGCGGGCTGGCTGAGCCGTTCGAGCCATCGCGGAACATTCGTGGCGGCGGTCGCGGACGGTCCGGCAGGGGCCGCGTCGGGTGGCGAAATGGCGCCGCCGGCCACGCCGGGCGCGGATGTGGCTGCGGATTGTTCGGGAGCGGTCGTGGCGTCGGGATTCATCGAGTCACGCAACAGAATAGCCGTCCCGGCGCGCGGTTGCATCGGCGGCGCGGGCGCGAATATCCGTAAGAAAAACGCAATGAATTGCTGACAAAATCGCTCGCGATTGACTCGGACGCGGCGGGTGATCTTTGATTGCGCCGGGCGCGGCGTCGGTACGCCGGACGCGACCTTCCAAGGAGCGAACAGAACGATGGCGCGAATGGTCAAGCATGACAAGAACGGTCCGTACGAGGTGCCCGAGGGCACGGAACTGCCGGCCTGGATTTGCGGATGCGGATTGTCGAAGAACAAGCCGTTTTGCGATGGAACGCATAAGAAGACCCGCGACGAAAATCCCGGCGAGGTGTACGTTTACGACGAACACGGGCGGGTAAAAGTCGGCACGGAATACTAAACGATGCGCCGCGGACGGCCAATTCAACTTGCGTTGGCCGTCCGCGTCCCGATGCGTCCCGCGGCGCCATTTCCCACGCCATCGGCGGATCGGAGCGTACGCCGCCGCGTGCGCTAGCCGCGCAGAATCACGACCGCGATCACAAAAGCCGCCGCCACCACGCGATACCATGCGAAGGGTTCGTAGGTGCGGGTGCGGACGTAGCGAACCAGGCCGGCGATGGCGATCAAGCCGAAAATCGCCGCCGCTACAAAGCCGAGCACGACGGCATAGTCGATGCTGTGCACGAGATGACGGCCTTCGACCATCCCGGCGCCGGCGATAATCGGCGCGGCCATCAGGAACGAGAAATTGGCCGCGTCCTCGCGCTTGATACGCAGCAGGCGCGCCATCGTGATTGTCGCCCCAGACCGCGATACGCCGGGAAAGATTGCGAAGGCCTGACTGAGGCCAATCAAAAGAGCGTCGCCGAACGTGATTTCGGTCATCGAGCGGCTTTGCGGCATCGCGCGATCGCTGAACCATAGCACGACGCCCAGCGCGGCCAGCGCGACGGCAATCAGCGCGGGCGCGCGGAAGATGGTTTCGGCTTCTTTTTCGAACAGCAACCCGATAATCGCGCCAGGAACCGACGCGACTATCAGCATGGTCAGAAGATGGCGGCTCTTGCGATCGGCGGAGAAGAGCGATGCCGCCAGGGTGAGCCATTCTTTCCAATAATAGATAATCAAGGCGACGAGCGTGCCGAGATGCAGCGCAACGTCGAAGGCGAGGCCGGGATCGTCCCATTTCATCAGCCATGGCGTAAGCACCAGATGAGCGGAGCTGGAGACGGGAAGAAATTCCGTCAAACCCTGAATCGCGCCGAGAACGATCGCTTCGAGTCCAGAGGCGGAGGCCATAAATTTCCTTTGCAAGTTGGTGTTTGCTGGTTGAAATCGCGATTGGTTCGCCTTTGCGACTTAAATATGCATCTTAAAATATTAAAAACCACTTAATTGCCAGTCGTTAGAGCCTTGGCATATTCGCCGAAGTTCAATAAGATCAAACGGCAGAAGCGGCCGGTCATTCGGGAGGCCATTCGATTCATGGCTCGAAATTCCAAGCAGAAAGTGGTGCCGTTGCGTGACAGCAGTGTGATCGGCGAAGAACTTTCGCCGCCGTCCGCCGCGGATGTCGGCCGGTTGAGCGAGCCGCGCCGGTTTCCGATGGTATCGACGCTGCCGCGCCTGCCGGTGATGATCCCTGACGAGATTCTCGACTACTACGGATGGGTCTTCTGTCAGGGCGGGTTTTTGAACCTGCAGATGACGTTCGAGCAGTTTTTGGCGGTGGTGGCCGCCGTCAGCCCGTCCGGCTTGTGCCCGGAATACGACGACTCGGGCTCGATTGTCGTCAGCGAATAGTTTTCCGGGATCGATAACTGAATCGCGTCCAGGCCGCGCCGCGTCGCATCGAGCGGCACCGGCGGGGCGGCTCCCGCATTCGCGCCGACCGATCGGCGCCGGAGGCGGCGTCATTGCGCGGCCGGTTGCTTGAGCAAGCTGTTGCGAACCCAAACGTTCTCGAACGGCTTCACGTCACTGTCGGATTTCAAGCCGTTGTCTTTGGCGATTACCTGCCAGTTGTCCGCATTGCCGGTGACCCGCTGCGCGAGGGCCTTGAGGTCTTCGTTGGGCAGCACGGTAAAATTCACGCCGCCGGTCGCGGGCGTGGTGGGCGAGGGCGGCGACTTGAGCGCAAGCTCGTCGATTTCCTTGAATAATTCGAACCGATTGCTGGCTTTATAGTCGGCAAGCTGCTTGTCGGGAATATTTTGGGTATGGACGTTGACGATGATTTTCGTCTGTTTCGGAGCGGTCTGGACGAAAGAGATTTCGTAGCGATAGCGGGGTGGCACGTTGATGATCAGCGGAATAAATTCCTTCGGGCTCTGAAAATCGGCGTTGCGCCAAAACGTCACGATCGAGTTGTCAGGCTGAACCTCGAACAGCAATCCGTCGCCGCGCAACGCCGCCTCGGTAAGCTGGCGCGCATCGGCCGGAGCGAAATTGACGACGTGCTCCTCGCCCAGGGCGGTTTCGTTGAAGGCGGCATGTTCGGTCTGATGCTGATAGCGCAGATAGCATCCGGCGAATGCCATCAGGGCGCATACGATCGCGGTGAAAATCCACTTGCGCGTGGACTTTGAAGGGCCATACATCGCGGGATCAGAAAAACATGCGCGGGATTCATGCGCAAGCCGAGCGCGCCGATGGGCGAGCGCGCGCGGTTAATCAGCGGCGGCGCGTTGTGCTAGAGAAATCCGCAGCGAGATTGCGCGCGCACCGCGCACGCCGGCGCGGCGTTTCCGAAAGGCGGCGCGGCGCATAAGATCAACCAATTGCCCGAGATCACGCCCCGGCAAGAGCGGCGTGGAGAATGCGCATCATTATGGCTGAAAGCGTTCAACCGAATCCGGCACACGTGGTCGCTGTAATCGGCGGCGCGACCGCAGGCTCTGAAATCGCCCGCATCCTCGCCGAGCGGAAGACGATGGTGATCGTCGTCGAGCAGAATTCGCGTCCCTACGGAAAGATCGAAGACGGATTGCCGCGCTGGCATGTGAAGCAGCGGCGCGACGAATACGAGGAGATCAACAAGCGGCTCGACCATCCGAATATCCATTACCTGCCGCTGACCCGCCTTGGCCGCGACCTCGATTTCAACGAGTTACGCGAGGGTTGGGGCTTGAGCGCGGTGGTGCTGACCAACGGCGCATGGCGGGATCGGCCGTTTCCGGTCGATGGCGCGGACGAGTGGATTGACAAGGGGCTGGTCTATCAGAATCCGCTGATTTACTGGTTCAACCACTATCCGGAGGCGTCCTATAACGGGCCGCGTTACGAGTTGCAGCCCGGCACGACCGTGGTCGGCGGCGGACTGGCGTCGATCGACGTGGTCAAAGTCCTGCAAATCGAGATGGCGTTGAAGGGGCTCGCAGCGCGCGGAATCCAGGAGGACATGCTCAAGCTCGAACGCGAAGGAATCGAGCCGGTGCTGAAGAGCCACAACCTGGCGTGGAGCGATTTGGGAATGGCGCCCTGCACGCTTTATTACCGGCGGCGCGTGCTCGACATGCCGCTCTCGGACATTGCGCCTGACGCTCCGCCGAAGCGGGCCGAGGCGATGCGGATGGCCCGGGCCAAGATTCTGGAAAAAGCGCAGCGCAAGTTTCTCTTCGAGTTCCGGGAATTGAGCGTACCCACCGGTTTGATCGTCGAAAACGGACGGATGACCGGAATACAGATGAGCCGGACGGAAGTCGCCGACGGCAAGGTCCGGACCGTGCCGGATTCGGCGCGCCCGGTGACCGCGCCGATGACGATCAGCTCGATCGGCAGCATTCCGGAAGCGTTGCCGGGCATCCCGACCAAAGGGGAGGTCTATCAGTACGTCAACGCCGATATCGGCCTGCTGCTCGAAGGACGCACGGCGATTTACGCCGCGGGCAATGTGCTGACCGGCAAGGGCAATATCAAGGATTCGCTGGTCAGCGGAACGCAGATCGGCACGCATATCGCGGAGACCTACCTCGGATTGAAGCCGGAGGGGCCGGGCGTGCCGTTCACCGACGCGGCGCGCGAACGGGCGCATCAGGAGGGCCTGCGCATGGCGGCCAGCATCGAGGCGCGCGAGCTGATTTCGGGCGAAAAAGTGGCGAAAATTCTGGCGCGGGTGGGCGAACGCCAGCGCGCGGTGGGCTATGAAGGCGACTATCGCGGATGGATAAAAAAGATGACGCCGGCGGATCTTAAGTAGGAACGGTTTTGCCTTGGCCCGAGCCGGACGGTAGCCTTTTCGGATAGTCCCGCGACGGAGTACACGAGTGGATCAATTGCGGCAACACGATCCGGAAATCTATCGGCTGATCAAAGAAGAAGAACGCTATCAAATCGAGTCGGTGCGGCTGATCCCGTCGGAGAATTACGTTTCCCAGGCGGTGCTCGAGGCGACCGGCTCGGTTTTGACCAACAAATATTCCGAGGGGTACGCGCACAAGCGCTACTACGAGGGCCAGCGTTATATCGACGAGATCGAGACGCTGGCGATCGAACGGGCGAAAGCGCTGTTCGGCGCCGAGCACGTCAACGTGCAGCCCTATTCGGGATCGCCTGCGAATCTAGCGGTCTATTTCGCGCTGCTCAAGCCGGGCGACACGCTGATGGGCCTTGCGCTGCCGCATGGCGGCCATCTGACGCATGGCTGGAACGTCAGCATCACGGGTTCGTTCTGGCGTCCCGTGCACTATATGGTCGATCGCGAGACCCAGCGCATCGATTACGACGCGGTGCGGGAGCTCGCGCGCAAGGAGCGGCCGAAAATCATCGTGACCGGCGCGACGGCCTATCCGCGCCAGTTCGATTTCAGGATTTTCAGCGAAATCGCGAAAGAGGTCGGGGCCTGCCTGCTCGCCGACATCTCGCACATTGCGGGGTTGATCGTCGCCGGCGTCCATCCGGACCCGGTTCCATACGCGGACGTGGTGATGACGACCACGCACAAGACGCTCAGAGGGCCGCGCGGCGCGATGATCATGTGCCGCAAGGAGCTGGCGGAAAAAATCGACAAGGCGGTTTTTCCGGGGTTGCAGGGCGGCCCGCACAATCATACGACGGCGGCGATCGCGGTCGCGCTCAAGGAGGCGGCGACGCCGGAATTCAAAGAATACGGACGGCAGGTGGTGCGCAACGCGCAGGCGCTTGCGGCCGAGTTGATGAAGCGGGGCTTCAATCTGGTGTCGGGCGGCACCGACAACCATCTGGTGCTGGTCGATCTGACCAACAAGAAAGTGATTGGCAAGAAGGCCGCGCGAGCGCTCGACCGCGCCGGCATCATCTGCAACTACAACACGGTGCCATACGATCCGCGCAAGCCGTTCAGTCCAAGCGGCGTGCGGATGGGATCGCCGGCGGTGACGTCGCGCGGGATGGGCGAAGGCGACATGACGCGGGTGGCGGCGTGGATCGACGAGGTCGTGCGCAACGTCGATGACGAAGCGGCGATCGATCGCGTCGGCGCGGAAGTGCGCGAATTCTGCCGGGGCTTTCCGGCGCCCGGATGCCTGCTCGGATAGGCGGTCGGCCAACGACGGACATCTTTTCAAGCATATCGCGCCGTTTTTTTTGAGCGCGACGTTATGCCGCGCATCTCCGGTGCGGTCAATGGGCGGGCGGCGTGTTCGCCAGCATCGCGGCCAGTCCGAACACGCCGAGGATAAAGACGCATTCGACGGCGACCAGGCGCAGCAGCATTCGTCGCGACGAGCGGTCGTGAACGTGCGGCACCAGCCAATAGCGGTTGTAGCCGCCGATCGCGATCACGGCGGCGAAGACCGCGATTTTGAGGATCAACGCGCGGCCATACGCGGAGTAAAGCAGGCGGCTCGAATCGAAGCCGAGCGCGCGCACGGCGAGCACGACGCCGGTGGCGAACAGGACGCCGACGGACCATCCGGCGGCCGCCGACACCCGACGCGCGATTTCGTGGATCCAGTGCGCGGCCGGATCGCGATCGCCGAAGAATTCGCCGTAACAGAGCGCCAGCAACGCGCCGGCCCACAGGCCCGCGGCGGCCTGATGAAGAAAATTAACCGCGACCATCGCGCCGCCCCAGTCATCGGCATGGCCTGAAAGCGCGCCGGCCAGGATCAGAATCGCCGCCAGCGCGCAGAGCGCCGCGGGCGTGCGATCATGCCTGGCGAAGCGGAAGGCGACGGCGGCGATGGCGGCGATCGCAATCAGCCGCACGATCCATAGCCGTCCGCCATGAGTTTCGCGCAAGACCTCCGGGACATAAGCGAGCGCGGCGCGCCACGGCGCCGCGGCCATCGCGGAGACCTCCGCAAGCAAAGCGATCGGAGCGGCAAGCAGCAGGACGACGGCGAGGCCGATCCAGAAAGGAGCAAGCTCGCGGACGAGAGGCGAACGCGCGCGCGGATCGTGCGGCGCCAGCACAAGCTCGAAAGCGGATGTGCCGAACAGGATCGCCTGTGCGGCGACGATCGGCCATTGCGCGAGCGCGTTCGCCCCGATCGGCGTCATTGCGCCGGGCCGGCCACGGTGAATTGATACGAACCCTCGGTGCGATGGCTGTCGGCGCAAACGACGCTCCACGCAACTTTGTAGTCGCCGGGCTTTAACGGCGGCACGGCGGCCGAGAGGCTTTTCTGGGCGGTGTTGACAACCGGCTTCGAGGCTAGATTGCGGCCCGAGGAATCGAGCACCCTGAGATTGGCGAAAAGCTTCTCGATCGGCGCGTCGAATTTTATGGTGACGCGCGCGGGTGGCGATTTGACGGTCGCGCCCGCCGCGGGATTTTCATGTTCAGGGAATGCATGCGCGCGGGCGGCGCGCGGCGCCAGCATGATCGCGGCGCACAGCGCGGCGAGGGTCAGAATGGTTTTGCGGTGCGGCATCGCGTTCAACCTCCAAATGGCGTCCAATTTCCCTGCGGAATGATGGAATCGTAAAAAATATCGAGCAGTCCGATCACCGATGCGTGGGTTCCCGGAACGCTCGCGTTATTGAGGGCAAACTGCGTACCGAAACTCAACTCAAAGCGATAGCCGACGTATGCGATTCCGGGCGTGGCGACCAGGTTCGGAAAAGTCTGGCCGGGCGGGCCGGTAATCAGTTGGGAGTAGTTGAACTCGTTGAACAGGAACAGGTTGCGCAGGGGCCATGGCAACCCGAAGTCTTTGACGGAATTGCTCAGATAGGGGAGCGAGTATTCGACCACCTGATCGGCGAACATCAGATGGCTGGCGTGTCCGCCGAGCGCGGGCAGGTAACCGAAATCGCCCTGAAAACCCAGCGGGCGAAAGTATTTCACGAACGGCCAATTCGGCAGATCGCCGAGACCCTTTTCCCATACCAGTTCGGGGCCGAGGCTCGCATGGTTCTGCGTCTGGACGCGCGGATCGCCGGTGGGCGCCTGCAAGTCGAGCATCGCGCCCATCAGGAATTCGTGTTCCGGAACGACGAGAAAGGCATATTTGACGAAGAGATCGAGATCGTCGTAGCCGTTCAGATTCGGGCCGTGCCTGGGAGACTGGTAGATCCACGAACTGCCGGCGCCGACGCTCAGCCGCGGCATCTCGTTAGAGTCGATCGCGAGCACTTTCTCGATCGAAGAGCCAAGCGAAAAAGTGCGGCCTGCGCTGGTTTTGGTCCATTGCGGCTCGACGATATCGAGTTCGTTCGCCGGGGTCGGATCTTCGGCGATGAGCGGCTCAAGAAATATGTAATCGCCGACCACGCCGTGGGCGTAGGCAAGCCGCGCCGGCGCGAGCATCAACAGCAGCGCAATTGCGCAGGTAAAATTCCTCACTTCAACCTCATCTACGGCCGTGTGGCCGTCGTTGGACGGCCGGCGGCTGACGCGCGGACGAATCCAGACGCTTCGGCCGCGCGAAGTCAAAAATGTTGACTATCGGAGAATTAGATCGAGGCGCGAGGCGGAGGAGGGTCGGGCGCGTCGGGTAGGCGATCGAAGCGCGGCGGCGCAAAGCGCGCGACGGCGCCGGAATCGTGATCGATGTGCGCCGGAATCCGAACGATGCGGCGCAGCGCTGCCGCGCATGGAGTTGTCGAGACGTTCATTCCGGGCAGCGGATGGCAGATATTGACAGTAAGCGTTGGCGGGCCGCCGGCAAGCGGGGCGTCGGCGACGACGGGGATCCCGGCAAGCAGGATGGCGACGATCAGCATGAGCGCAAGCGCCCATCCGCGGTCGGAATTGAGCCATCGCGCCATCAGAACAGCGTGCGTCCTTTGACGAGGTCGGCGACTTTGATTTCAACCCGCGCGCCCCGATCGGCCGTGTTCAGTCGTACGGGCACGCAGGAGGCGATTCCGCGATCGAGATGGTCGAGCTTGTAGCGGTTTCCGCACAGTCGGCAGATCAGGTAGCCGTGGGAGACGGCGTACCCCTTGTGAAACCGGTAGCACTGACTGCACGCATCGAACACCGCATGCACTTTTCCGTCGCTGTCACGCGCGAGGATGAAGCGCAGGCGCCGTCCGGCAGAGGCGCGGTAACAGAAGAATTTCGCGGTGTTCCGCGGGAGATTGGCGACGGCGATGCTGACGTTCGCGCCGCCGGTCACGGCGGTGCAGGCGGGCCGCATGAACGGTCCCTCGAGCATCCACGCGCCGAGCAGCATCAATGCGGCAAGCGCGGCTATAGTGAACCCCGGCCGGCGCATCGCTGAGATCATCGCAAGGAGGCGGCGGCGAAGCAAACGGCGCGGGGTTGACAGCATTGGAGATCAACGGGATAACCGCGCCATGGCGACGATGAAAATCGAACGATACCTGAATTGGGGCACCGCATATACGCCGGAAATGGACGCTGGCGGCAAGCGTCCCGCGCCCCGCTGGGACACGCTGCGCGAGCAGGTGCGCGAGGCGACCGCGCTCGGGTATGACACGGCGGTCTCGGTCGAGACGCAACACGATCCGTTTCTGGCGCTGGCGGTGGCGGCGCAGGAACCGTCGCCGATCGAGCTGGGCACCGGAATCGCGCTGGCGTTCACGAAGAGTCCGGTGGCGACGGCGTATATCGCGTGGGATTTGCAGACGATGAGCGGCGGCCGGCTGGTGCTCGGACTCGGCTCGCAAGTCAAAGGGCACGTGACGCGGCGGTTCGGGATGCCGTGGTCGAAACCGGCGCAGCGAATGAAAGATTATGTCGGCGCGATGCGCGCGTGCTGGCATTCGTGGCAAACCGGCGCGCCGCTGAATTTCCAGAGCGAGCACTACAATATTTCGCTGATGACGCCGAATTTTTCACCGCCGCCGATCGAGAAGCCGCATATTCCGGTGCTGATCGCGGCGGTGCAAGAGCGGATGCTGCAAGTGGCGGGCGAGGTTTGCGACGGCGTGCGGCTGCACGGAATCGTCACGCGCAGGTATCTGGACGAAATCGCGTTCCCGAATCTGAAAAAGGGCTTCGCGCGATCGGGCCGGCCCCAGGCGGCGTGGAAAGATTTCGAAATTGGCGGCGGGGGTTTCCTGTGCGTGGCGCGCGATCGCGGCGAACTGGCGAAAGCGGTCGAGAAAATGAAGTCGACAATCGCGTTTTATGGATCGACGCGCTCCTATCGCTCGAGCTTCGAATTAGACGGATGGTCGCGCCAGGCCGACGAGCTGCATCGCCTGTCGATCCAGCAAAAATGGGGCGAGATGCCGAAGGTGGTCAGCGAAGAGATGGTGCACGCATTCGCGGCGGTCGGAACCTACGACGAAATCGCCGGCGTGATCAAAAAGCGCTTCGCCGGGGTTAATCGCGTCGCCTTCGAGATTCCAGTCCACAACGATCACGATCGCGGCGTGTTGCGCGAGATCGTGCAGGATTTGAAGCGCCCGTAGTGACGCTCGAACGTCACTGGCGCTGGATCGTGCGGATGTAATCGACCAGCGCGTTGATTCGCGCCTTCGCGCGCGCCTCGCTTGCCGGCGAAAACTCCTTGCCCGACTCCTGGAAGTTGACGCCCCAAAACGGCATGTCGAACCGTTTGTGGGATGGGATCGATTTGCGGCCGTCGATCGTATCGGCGACCTCTTTGGCGGGGAAAATGCCGCCGTTTTTCATGCTGAGAACCGTGAGATCGGGCGGATGGATGTCGGGGATCAGGTTGACTTCGGGTCCGTGTCCGCGGCCGTTGGTTCCATGACAAGGCGCGCAATGCTTCATGAAATCCTGCTTGCCGCTGGCCGGATGATCCTCGCTGGCAGGATGGTAAACGTCCGGATAATCCTGCGCGCGCGCCGGAATCGCGCCGAACGCGATCGCCACGATCAGCGCCAGCGCGCCGGCGAATCCGGCCGCCGGACCGCTCCTGTAAATCGAAACCCCGTCTGCCACTCCCGGTTCCTCCCCAGAACTCGTTGCGCGCAAGCGCCGGTAATCAGGATGACACGCCGCCATTGAAACGCAATCGAATCCGCGCAACGTCTCCGCGCGAAAGAGCGGTTCGCGCGCTAATCCATAGAGGATGGGGCGAGATAGCGAGGGGTCGATCTTCGCGTTATCCTTTTGGCGCGCCTGAGCGTTTCAATTACGGAGATTAGCGGCGTGCCATCGTGGACGCCGCCGGCGCGAGGAACGAATGAAATTTTCGCTGTTTTATCTGCCGACCTTCTGGCAGCCGCTTAACGGCGCGGTCGGTAACCTCTACGAAGACATTCTTGAAGAGATCGAATTCGCCGATCAAAGCGGTCTGGAGGCCGTCTGGTTCGCGGAACATCATTTTTTCGGCTACGGCGGCGTGATTCCTTCCGTTCCCGTGATTGCGGCGGCGGCGGCGCAGCGCACCCGTCGCATTCGCATCGGCTCGGGCGTCGCGTTGATCGGATTGAATGATCCGATCCGCGTCGCCGAGGAATTCGCGATGCTCGACAATCTTTCGGGCGGGCGGGTCGATTTTGGAATCGGACGCGCTTTTCAGCGCGCGGAATACGACGCTTTCAACGTGCCCATGAGTGAAAGCCGCGCGCGTTTCGACGAGGCGCACGAACTGATCCTGCGTGCATGGCGCGACGAACGAATCAACTACGCGGGCAAATATCGCACGCTGAAAGACGTGAACGTGCTGCCGAAACCGGTGCAACGGCCGCGTCCGCCGATTTACGTCGCCTGCATCATGACGCCGGAATCATTCGAGTTCACGGCGCGCAACGGCTATCACCTGATGTACGTGCCGTACGTCGGCAGTCCGGAGGACGGCGTGGCCCGCGTGCGCCATTATCGAACGACGTTGGAGGGTTCCGGTTTCGATCCGGCGAGCCGCGAAGTCATGATGTGCCTGCATGCGTTTTGCGGCGACTCGGCCGAACATGCGCGTGACTTCCCGCGGCCTTATCTGACCAATTATTTCGAGCTGGCGGCGGAGGCGAATCGCGCGGACGCCGATTCGGAACAATACAAAGGCTATGCTGGCATCGGCAAAATTTTCCAGCATATCCACGAGAACTACGACTTCATGTATCCGAACCAGGTGATATTCGGCGACCCCGAACAGTGCCTTGCGCGGATCGAGTATTACCGCGCGATGGGCGCGACGCAGATTTCGCTGATCACGAATTTCGGCGGCATGCCGCATCGGGAGATCATGCGTTCGCTGGAACGATTCGTTAAAGAAGTCATTCCGCACGTGCCGCGCTGAGTGGCCGAAGAGTCGCCGCCGGGCGGGAATTTCGATCGCGGCGATAAATTTGCGATTCCATAAAGAGAGCCGGGCCGGATCGAAAATCCGGTCCGGCTTCAGTTACGCATCGCTATCAAGCGGAATGAACTATACGGATACGACTGTCATCGGGCCGCAGCGGTTACCGCTTCTGTGGCTTTGGGCAATTCGCCTTTCGCGCGCAACTCGACCAGCGCCTTTTCGGCCGCGTGTTCCAGAATTGTGCCTTTGAAGAAGTCTGGATTCATTCCGGCGTGCAGCTTGACCGGATTCATGAAGACAAAATCGCGGAAGTCGGTTTCGGTCATCAGGCCGTCCTCGACGCCTTCATACGCTTCGGCCGCCGCGAGCTTGAAGTCGGTCAGATCGTAGTGGCCGAGATCGGAACCATATATCGCGTTCAGCCTTGCTCCGAGCGGATTGCGGCGCGTGTCGAAAGCGAGCGAGGTCATGCGATCGTCCCCTTCGCATCCGAAGAAAAAATTCGGCACGAAGCGGTCGCGGATATCCTCGGCGCACGCGATCCCGCAGTTCACCCATTCGTCGCGTTCATGCGGCGCGCCGCCGCCTCCGCCTTCGAGTTCCGAGGGCGCGAGGTCGCCTTCGAGTCGGCCGCGGGTAAAACCGTCGCCGAATTTTTCGCATAGCTCGCGATACAATTTCCGGTCGAGATTTGCTGGATCGCAGTTCTCCATCATCGCGAGGCTGCGCTTGTGCCAGCGCTCGTACAGAGCGCAATACAAGGTCGTAGCCCAGGCGACGCCGCCCTCTTTGAACGCGAACTTGAGCGTGGGAAAACGCCGCGTCACTCCGCCCAGAAAGAGCGCTTTGCAAATGCCCTCGGCGGCGGCCGCGAAATGGCCAATCTGGTTGTAAATGAAATTTGAAATCGAGATGCGCATTCCCCAGTTCAAGCCGAAGGAATGAAACGTCGGCGCGATTCCGAGTTCGACGCATTTGGCCCAGACCGGGTCGTAATCGTATTCGCTGTCCAGGCAAAGATTGTCCATCCAGGTCAGGTAACGAGCGAAATCGGGCGCCTGCTTCGCGAGTCCGGGAATCGGCCGGCGGACGAATCCGGCCATCATCACGACCTTGAGGCCCAGTTGCGCCACGTGCTCGAGCTCCTCGATCGCCTCGGCCGGAGTATGCATCGGAACGCAGGCTGCGGGCGTGATGCGATCCGAATATTCGCGAAAAATATCGGCGTGATAGTTGTTGAAGGCGCGGCATACCGCGCGGCGCAAGTCTCGGTCTTCGATATGAGACGCGAACAGCCCCTGGCTCGGGTTGAGGACCGTGAAGTCCAGACCCATCTCGTCGAGACGCTGGTAGAGCAGTTTGGGCAGCGCGGCGGTGGCGCGATCGTAGGTGTTTTTTGTGGGATACGGCCACCAGACCGGCCGCGGCACGCGGAATTCGCGCCGCTCGGCGGGCGTCATGTGGTTCCAGCGAAAATAAAAGGCGGTGTCGAAGGCGGTTTTGTACCGCTCGAGAATAGAATTGCCGCCAACGTCGCGGATGTAATCGAGCAGGGCGGGTTCAAATTCAACCACGTGCCCATCCGAATCGATTATCGGATGGCCAACGCGTTCGCGGATTTCAGCCGAGCGGGTTTTGTCGTGGGCGATTATTTCCATGCGAGCGACTCCGATCGATCAAACACTTTGCCCCCTCGAACCGCTGGAGGCAATCGCTCAATCGCGGAGCGCCGCTGGCGCCGGACGCATTGCGTGAATCGGCCGTTACGGACGCAATTCGTAAAGCACGGCGAAGTCGTCCTTGATCGGCAGGCGCGCGAATTGTTTGAACCCCGCCGCTTCGGCCAATTCGCGCGTCTTGGCTTCACCCATCGCCGCGCCGATTCCCGCGCCGCCGTGGGATAGCGACGTCGTCATGCAGTAAAGCGTGCTCACCGAATAGATCATTTTGCCGAGTGTGCGGATATTGTCCTTGACGTCGTCCGACACGTTCACTTCCTGCACCAGGTAGCTGCCGCCGGGCTTGAGCGCGCGGCGCACGCCGCGCATCAGGCCGACCGGATCGATAGCGTCATGCACCACGTCGAACGTGGTTACCAGATCGAACCGGCTTTCCGGCAGTTCCGAACCGTTGGCGACGGCGAAAGTAACGCGATCGGCGACGCCAGCGGCCGCGGCGTTGCGGCGCGCGCGTTCGACCGACTCGGCGTGGATATCGAATCCGGTCACGCGGGTTTTGGGAAACGCCTGCGCGATCATGATCGCGGCGCGCCCGCCGCCGCATCCGACGTCCGCCGCCGCGCCGCCGGCATTGAGCGCCTCGACCACGTGCGGCACGGCCGCAATCCATTTGCGCAGCAGTTTATGCTTGTAACGCGTGAGAGAGTTGCGTTCGGCGGCCTCGAAGAACGACGCGGGGTATTCGGCCTGAGTCACCCCTTTGCCGTTCCGAAAGGCCTCGGCGACCTTTGGCGCGACGCTGACGGCCGCCTGCGCCATCTGGAAATAGCTGCCGACGAAGAACGGCGAATCGTCGTCCGCCAGCGCCGCGGCGTATTCGGGCGTGAGCAGGTAGGTCTTTGCCTCCGGATCGTACTCGACGTACTGACCGGCCGTCATCGCGTTGAGCCACTCGCGGATATAACGCGGAGCAAGGCCGGTTTTGGCGGCCAGCGCCTCGATCGTCAGCGGACCGGCGCCGGCCATCGCCTTGAAGATTCCCAACCGGTCGCCGATAAAGCTCATCGCGCCGTGAACCATCGATGCGACGTCGCCGATTATGTTCTGCGCGGCGTTTTTGGCGCGTTCCATATCCAGTTTTGGACGCTCGCTGGCCATCTTTTCCCGCTCCAATTCCGAGGTAGTTGGTGACGTCGGTCTCCGCCGCGGCTTTGCTCGTTCAGCCCGCCATGGTCAGGCCGCCGCTGATGCTGATCACCTGTCCCGTCGCGTAATCCGCATCCGGGGAGACGAAGAACGCGACGGCGCCGGCGAGGTCTTCGGGCTTGCCGAGGCGGCGCAGCGGGATTCCGCGCTGCATCGCTTCGAGCACTTTCGGCCGATCTTCCATCACCCCGCGCAGCAGGGCGGTATCGGTCGGACCGGGGCAAACCACGTTGACGTTGATTTTGTTGCGAGCCAGTTCGCGCGCGAGCGTTTTCGAGAAGGCGATAATGCCGCCTTTGCATCCGGAATATACCGCCTCGCCCAGCGATCCCACGCGGCCGGCGTCGGACGCGATCGAAACGATTTTCCCGCTCCCATGTTCGATCATCCGCGGCACCGCGGCCTTGCAGCAGTTCAGCACGCCTCTGAAATTGATCGCGATCACTTTGTCCCAGGTCTCGGGCGTGCTTTCGATAAACGGCTCGAGCTTGTCCCATCCGGCGTTGTTGACCAGAATCGCGAGCGGACCCAATTCGCGTTCGACCTGCGCCACCGCGGCCGCGGCGCTTTCGAGGCTGGTGACGTCGAGCCGCACCGCGATCGCGGCGCCTCCGGCGCCTTTAATCTCGTCAGCGGTTCGTTTCGCCACATCCGTCTGAATATCGCATACGGCGACTTTCGCGCCCTCGGCCGCGAGCCGCGTCGCGATCGCGCGGCCGATTCCCTGGGCCGCGCCCGTCACGATCGCCGTCTTGTCTTTCAGCCGTGTTATTCCCGAGGCCATTTATTACCCGCTCCTGCGTTGCGTTACCAATCACAACCGCGCATCGGCCGCGAAATATCGGAACTTTTCGGGCCAGGTCAATTTGTCCCGCTCGATCGAACCTTCAACCGCGCGCCAGATCGCCGCAACCATAGCGCATCGCCGCGCCGATCCGTTAGCGCCTTCGTCTTCACGCCCGGCGTTAACGATGGCAATCGCGGCGTCGCGCGTTATATATCTCGGCTTATCGAGAGGAGGCGCCATGAATTACAGTGATTATCAGTTTCTTAAGGTCGAAGTTGCCGAGCGCGTGGCCACAGTCACGATCAATCGGCCGGATTCGCTCAACGCGGTGAACAGCCGGATGCATCATGAATTGGAGCAGGTCTGGATCGATCTCGCGGCCGATCGCGAAGTCAACGCCATCATCCTGACCGGAGCGGGGCGCGCGTTTTGCGCGGGCGGCGACGTTAAAGGGATGGCCGCGGGAACGCTGGTCGGCGGCGGGCAAAGCGGCAGCCGGTTCGATCGCGGCCCAATCGGCGCGGCCAATGGACGGCGGCTGGTGGAAAATATCCTCGACGTCGAGCAGCCGATTATCGGCGCGATCAACGGCGACGCGGTGGGCTTGGGCGCCACGCTTGCGCTGCTGTGCGATATCACGGTCGTTTCCGAGAAAGCGCGTTTCGCCGATACGCATGTGAAGGTTGGCGTGGTCGCCGGCGACGGCGGCGCCGTGATCTGGCCCGTCCTGATCGGACCGCATCGCGCGAAGGAATTTCTGATGCGCGGGAATTTCATCAACGGCGCGGAAGCCGGACGGATCGGGATGGTGAATTACGCCCTGCCGGCGGAGCAGGTGATGCCGAAGGCGCGCGAACTGGCGCAGGAACTGGCCGATGGTCCGACCTGGGCGATTCGCTGGAGCAAGCTCTCGGTCAACAAGTGGCTCAAGCAGCAGGCGAACCTGATCATGGACGCGTCGCTGGCCTACGAGATGATGACCTTCAAGACCGGCGATCACAAAGAAGCGGTCAAGGCTTTCGTCGAAAAGCGCAAGCCGGATTTCGTTCGTTCCGGCGGCGAATAATCAGGCTTCGGCGGGCGCATGACGGCGTGCGCCCGCCTGTGCGGCAAGGCTTGCGAGCCGTTTCTCGGCGAGCGCGTGCAGGATAAGGGCCTGCGCCACGCCGGCCGACGCGCCCCAATGGACGGTGGCGCGCCGGGTTTCTTCTTCGGAGGGCCGTGCGCCGCCCATATATCCGATTCCGATCGCTTTGCGCACGCCGAGATCGCCGGCGACGACGCGCGGACGCCCGAGCGAACGCGCCAGAATCCATTCCGCCGTCCAGAGTCCGATTCCGCGAATCGCGGAAAGCCGTGCGATTACATCTTCGTCCGAGGCTTGCGCCAGAGCTTCCATCGTCAGATCGCCGCGCGCGATTATCCGCGCGAGGTTCACTATATACTCGGCCTTGCGGGTGGTGATTTGCAGCGCGCGGATTTGCGCCGGATCGAGCTCCGCGATTCGTTCAGGTTCGAGGCTGTAAACCTCCGCGCCGCCCACGCGATGAAGCCGTCCGAAGGTCTCGGCCATCCGGCGGCGGCAGGTCGCCGCCCAGCGCAGATTGACCTGCTGGGTCGTCACGCATCGAACCAGCGCTCCGAACAGATTCGCCTGTCGGACCGAACGAACGCCGGGGTATTCGAGTTCCAGCGTGTCCACGAGCGGATCGCGCCGGCGCAATTCCAGATATTCGGTGGGCGGCGTGACGAACATCGCACGCACAACCGGCTCAACGGCCTCGCGATCGCGCGGACGTTCCAGTACGACACGCGCCGAGAGTCCGTCGCGGCCCTGTTCAAAAGACGTCGCGAAGGCGAGCGGCTTTCCTTCCGCGAATACCGTGCGGATAAAGGTGCTGCCGTCCCAGCGATCGAGCAGGTCGTCGCCCGAACGGCGGAACATTTCGAGCGACCCAGCCGGATCGATCTCAGGCGGCAGGTCAACGAGAAATTCGCCTCGTTTTATCGAAAACGCGCCCAAGCGATCGTTCAACCCCGGCGCGTCATCAGCGCGTTGGCGTCGGGATGCGAAATCGCGCCGTCGTAAATGCCAAAATCGCCATTTTCGAGCAACGCCTGAGCGGCGTTGCGCGTCGCGGTCATCGCAAGCCGCGTCGGTCCCGACGCGGTGCTGACGCGGGCGACTCCAAGCCGCTGCAATTCGGCGACCGGCGGCGTCCCCGGCAATCCCATCACGTTCAACGGCCCATCCACCGCTCGAACCAACCGGCCGATCGTCTCCGCGTCGAAATAACCCATCGCATAAAGGCAATCGGTGCCCGCCTCGCGATAGGCGTTCAACCGCCGTGTCGCTTCGTCGAAGCGGCCGGATTTTTCGCCGATGCCGAGCAGGTAAACGTCGGTCCGGGCATTGATTACGATCGGAACGCCAGCGGATCGTGCCGCATCACGCGCCGCGACGATTCGTTCGATCGCTCGTGGCAAGTCGTAGAGCGCGCGTCCCGCGCCCTGCACGGCGTCTTCGAGGTTGACGCCGACCGCGCCTGCCTGAATCGTCTGATTTACAGTGTCCGCAACGTCGCTCGCGCTCGCGCCGAATCCTGATTCGATATCCGCCGTGACCGGAATCGCGACGGCGTCCGCGATCCGGCGGATCGCGGCGATCATTTCGTCACGCGGAACCAACTCTCCGTCGGGCCATCCGAGCGAATACGACACGCCCGCGCTGGTCGTCGCGACCGCGCTGAAGCCGGCGGCTTCGAAGATTTTCGCGCTCATCGCGTCCCAAGCGTTCGGCAGCAGCAGGATTTTGCCGCCGTGATGCATCCGGCGAAACGTTTCGGCTTTCTCTCGTTGCGCGTCGCGATTCATGCTGCATGGTCCTCCTGCGCCATTATATGTGACGCGGCGGAAAAGGCGGACGTGAAATTAGCCTTCGTGCGCTTGCACTTCCGTTGACGCGAATCGCCGGGCGGCCCTAAGCTGCGAGCGTAAATCAAATCGTGAGGAAACCGCCATGACCAGCAGCGAACTCGAAAAGATGGTCACGCAACTCGCCGATATCGAAGCGATAAAACAGCTAAAAGCGCTTTATTGCGAAATCTGCGACGATGATCACAATCCCGACCGCATCACCACGATCTTCGCCGGGGACGGCGTCTGGGAGGGTGGCGATTTCGGCAAAGCCCAGGGCCACACCGCGATCCGGGAGCTGTTCAAGGGATTTCAGAAGCTAATCAGCTTTTCCCAGCATAACGTCTTCAACCCGCGCATCATGGTTAACGGAGATCGTGCGACCGGTTCGTGGTATCTGCTCGGACCGTTCACGTTTCGGGCCGACAACAAGGCGCGATGGATCGCGTGCCGCTACGACGACGACTACGTGAAGATCGACGGCGTGTGGAAGTATCAGCATCTGCGCGCGAATATCCGGATTGTCGCGCCTTACGACAAGGGCTGGGCGGCGGCCCGATAAATTTCCGGATTACCGGCGGGATGCGCCGGTAATCCGGAAAGCGACGGACGCCTGGACAAAATGAATTGGCAGGTCGGTCCCGCCTGGGGAAACTCCGCGCAAGCCAGTTTGTCATTCTGAACGAAGCGCAGCGGAGTGAAGAATCCCGGGATTCTTCACTCCGCTCAGAATGATGAGATGGATCTTTGCAGAGCTTCTCTAAAACTCCAGATGTGCGAGCGGCCCCCGATCGACCACCGCCTCGCGCCTGACTCCGGGCGAGAGCTTGACCGATCCAGGTTTGCGTTCGAACGGATCGAGAATACCGATCGCTTTGGCGTGCTCCTTGAGCGCCGGAATTACCTCCTCCGCGAACAGGCGCATGCTGGTGCGGCGCTGATCGTTGGCGGCCGGTCCCTGCAGGCTCAAGATGATGAAAATTCCGGTGCGCAGCACGCTGATAATGGTTTTGAGCTTCGGGATCACTGTTTTCGGCGTGCCGACGATCACTTGCAGGTTCTGCTGCCCGCGCAGCAACGCGGCGTGCAGCTTGCGCCGGATTTCGGCGTAATCGATATCGCCGGTCTCGGCGTCCTGCAATTGCTGCTTCATCTTTTCGCCGCTCAGCCCCAGCCATGCGCTGGTCTGCTGCTTGGCGAGCACGCGAATCGCGGCTTTTGAGTTGTAGCCGGGCGGCATCGTGAACTGCGGCGCGGAAAATGCGTTCTGTCCGCCTCCGTACACGAAACCCGCCGCCGCTTCCTGCGCCTTTTCCTCGGTCTCGCCGACCGCGGTCGCGATCATGTAGCCGAAATTTTCCGGCCCGGCCTGGTAGCCGTGCTTCGCCGCCTCGTCCGCATAGAAATCCCAAAGATCGCAGGTTGGCGCCAACTGGGTGCCAAGGCCGATATACGGATAGCTGTGCTCGGCGCACCATTGCACGGTTTCAGGACTGAGCGTGCCCGGAATCCACATCGGCGGATGAGGCCGCTGGTAGGGCAGGGCCCACGGATTGACGTGCCGGTAGTGGAAATGTTTGCCCTCGTAGCGCCACGGTCCGGGACGGGTCCAGGCCTGCACGATGAAATCGTGCGCCTCGTTGAACATCTCGCGGTTGTAAGCCGGATTCGCGTTGTTGAAGATCTGTTCGGAGCCGGCGCCGCGCACCCATCCCGTGACCAGCCGCCCGCGCGAAATCAGGTCGATTTCCGCCAGCTCCTCGGCCATGCGCAGCGGATGCTTGATCACCGGCAGGGGATTGCCGATCAGCACAAGACGCGCGCGTCTGGTCCGATAGGCGAGCACCGCGGCCTCGACGTTCATCACCGACCCCATGCAGATCGGGTTGCCGTGATGCTCGTTAAGGGCGAGCACGTCGAAGCCCAGATCTTCGGCGTAGCAGTACTCGTCGAGATAATAGTTGTAGTCTTCGGAAGCTTTTTCGCGGTCGTAGTATTTGTTTGAGACGGCGAAAAACGCCTGGTTCCTGAGCAACTCTTCTTCGGGCAGCCAGCGGTACGGGCGCTCGGTGAAATATCCGATTTGCATCGCGAAAACTTAACGTTTTCCGCGCCGCCTTCGCAAACGAATCGATGCGCACTCCGCGACATCCGAATCCGTTACAAATCGCCGGTTGAAATCATGCCGCGCGCGACCGCTTGCTCGAATGGCTTTACTGACGGCGCTTGCGGTGACGATTGCCAATGCTCTACGTTTCGGCTGAGCGTAAATTCGATTTGGAAAAAGCGATGACGAACACGATCGGTCCGTCCCTGGTGGACAAAGTCGAAATTCAGGTTCTCGTCGACAATGCGACTGACAGCCTGTCGAGCATCCCGGCGCACGCGGAATCGGAATTCTCCTATCTCGATCGGCACGGGATGAGCGAGCTGTCGGGCGACGCATTGTGTTGCGCCTGTCACGGCCTTTCGCTGCTGATTACGGCCACGCGCGGCGACCGGAAACATACCGTCCTTTTCGACAGCGGACCGGAAGAATACGCCTTCGAGCGCAATGCGAATCGGCTGAGTCTCGACCTCGGCGTCGTCGAGAGCATCGTTTTGTCGCACGGCCATTGGGATCATGCGGGCGGGATGCTCAAGGCGGTCGGGATGGTGCGCGCGGGCAATGGCGCGCGTCCGGTACCCTATTATGCGCATCCCGGAATGTTTCGCTCGCGCTCGCGACGGCTTCCGGGCGGAGAACTCAGGCCGATGAAGGACGTTCCGTCGGTTGATGCGCTGACGGCGCGCGGCGCGCACACGATCGTGACGCGGGAGCCGCAGATGCTCTGCGACGGGATGTTCGCTCTCAGCGGCGAAATCCCGCGGGTCACCCCTTTCGAGCGCGGACTGCCCGGCCATTTTCAACAAGCCAACGACGGAAGCTGGGCGCCTGACCCGTTGATAATCGACGAACGGTTTCTGATGGCCCAGGTCGAAGGCAAGGGGCTGGTCGTATTTACGGCATGTTCGCACGCCGGGGTGGTCAACGTTCTCAAGCACGCGCGCGAAGTTGCTGGGGGCGCGCCGATCCATGCCGTTGTCGGAGGGTTTCATCTCGCGGGCCCCAACGAGAAGATTATTCCCGAGACAATCGCGGCCTTGCTGGAGCTGAATCCCCATACGATCGCCGCCGGACATTGCACCGGATGGCGCGCGATCGTCGCGCTGACCAACGCCTGCGGGGCAGGCGTACTCGATCCGTCCGTGGTCGGCAAGCGCTATGTTTTCTGACGGTCCCCGGATGGACCGCGATGGTCTAGATTCGTTCGTAATCGTTAATGGCGAGATACAAAACGCGGAATTTGCGGGAGAGGCAAGATGGCGCAGACAAACTTAACCAATAGCGACCCCGATTCGCTGGTCACGACCGAATGGCTCGCGGCGCATCTGGATGATCCGAGCCTTCGCATCTTCGATTGCACAACTTATCTGCGTCAGGCCGAATCAGGCTCCGGCGCGCCGTACCAGATCGTCAGCGGACGGGCGGATTATGACGTCGCGCATATCCCCGGCGCTGGATTTCTCGACCTGCAGGGCGAACTGTCCGATAACGCCGTGAAATTGCGCTTCATGCTGCCGCGCGCCGAGGATTTCGCCGCAGCGATGTCGCGCCACGGCGTCGGCGGCGGCGTTCGCGTCGTTTTGTACAGCGCGGGCGGCATGATGTGGGCGACGCGCGTATGGTGGATGCTGCGCGAGTTCGGTTTCGTGAATGCCGCGATTCTGGATGGCGGATGGGAAAAATGGAAATCCGAGGGCCGGCCCACGTCATCCGAAGCATGCCGCTACGCGCCAGCGGTCTTTCAAGCGCGGCAGCCGAAAGGAATTTTCGTCGGCAAAGAGCGGGTGCGCGCGGCGATCGCCGATCCCGGCACGGTCGTCGTCAATGCGCTCTCGCCGGACCTGCATAGCGGCAAAGGCCCAAGCCGCTACGGCCGACCCGGACGCATTCCGGGAAGCGTCAATGTTCCGGCGGCCACGCTCGTCGATCGCAACACGAAAGGGTTGGCGTCGCTGGACGAAGCCGCCGCAAGGTTCCGGGCGGCCGGCGTCGAGCAGGCAAAGAACGTCATTTGCTATTGCGGCGGTGGAATAGCGGCCAGTCTGGACCTGTTTGTGCTGCATCAATTGGGCTACCAGAATCTCAGCCTTTATGACGCTTCAATGAGCGAATGGGCGCGAGATGAAGCGCTGCCGATCGAAACTGATTGAGACCCGCTCGCTTCAGCAAAGCGCATCGAAAGAATCAGCCACGGCCGAATCGCGAAAATCATCCGCCGCGCCGATCGGCCGCGCAATCGCGGCGTGGATGACCGCGCGCCGCGATCATCGCCGCGGCCAATCAAGGAATTTCAATGGATACGAAAGACCGGCGTGACGCCGATCGAAAACTCATCGAAGAAGTGGCCCAATTCCCGCTGCTCGGAGCGCTGTTCGGCCGGCGTGCGCGGCGTTTTGGCATGGGCATGACGATCCCGGATGGGCCGCTTGCTTACGAATCCAAACTCGCTCCGGTTCCGCTCAACGATCTAGAACGTGCGTTGCTGGTGCTTTGCGGCGCCGGAATCAGCGGCTGGAACACTGGGATGGAACATACGGCGGCGGGAGTGCCTGATACCGGATGCAACTATCCCGTGCGTTTATTGGGCCGCACTTATCCAAGCGGAGCCGGAATTTACGCGACGGAGCTCATTTTTACCGACGACAGCGGAACTTTCCTCACCCGGTTGCGCGACCTCGATCCGGCTGAGTTCGATCGTTTGGGCGACGGCGAGCCGGCGCAGCTTATCGATTTCGTCAAGCGGAATTGCGTCAAGCTTGCCGATGGCCGGACCGAGGCGCCGGTGCGGATTCCCCATATCAGCGCCCACAATCTCTGGAACGCGAATAAGCCCGGGACCACGGTCTTTGCGCCGGTAATCGATTTGTCCGAGCAGATGTTCGACCTTCTGGCGGTTTACATGGGGATGGGATTCACGCCCTACGACCCGAAATTTGACAGGATTTGCGGGGACCTCCGTCCCTGGATCGAGCGCGGACTCATCGATCCGGCAAAACGATTTTCGATGGTCGATTTCGATCAGTACTGCCTTGCGACCGGAGCGATGGAGCTGTCGCTAATCTGCCACAACATGACGTTGATGCTGCAAGCCATGGGACTCGGCGGATGGCTCTTTACGGGAATCAATCCGCCCAGCCTGATGGGCGCGTTCGCGCCTGACGGAATCAAAGGCCTTGGCTTCCGCTTTGTGCGCGGCGGATCGCTGCCAGCGCCGAATCCGATTGGAATCGACGGACAGTTCGAAGGTCTTTGCCCACCCTATTGCGCCGATATGAGGGAAGCGGCGGTGCGGTTCAGCGAGCGGAAATTCGGGCCCGGCGGCGCTTTCGATCCGGCCCGCCCCGGACCTTTCCGGGAGAACGCCGCGGTCAAGGCGAGAATCGAGCGCTATACGCCGGAATTTGTCGATATGTTGGGCGAAACCGCGCAATATCTATACGACACCTATGGACGGTTTCCGGCGACCGTCCCGACCTTTTACATGCGTGTCTATACGCAGGCGCATCATCTTGACCCCGGCTTTTATGACCAGCACTTCGGCCCGAACTTTTACCTGAACACGCATCGCAACCACATGAGCAAGTGGCACGCCGGGGAGCGTTGAGCGTTGCTTCTCCGCCAGATTGCTTGCCGCCGCCCGCCGAACCGGGTGTGGGTGTTTCGCGTGGATTTGTAGAGAAACATCGGTTAGTTTGAAGCCGTTTTGAGTATCAGCATGTCGCGATCAAATCTGCCTGACCTCTTTGAGGATTCGAAGTCTTCCGATCCCGCGATTATTTCGCTCAGTCCCGCGGCTGCCGTTTCGTATCGCGATCTGGCCGAACGAATCGAGCAAACCGCGCGACAGATCTCCGGCTGTGGAATCAAGCCCGGCGACTGCGTCGCGATGTTCCTGCCGAACGGGATCGAATTTATCGAATTGTTTCTTGCGCTGACGCACGCGCGGGCGATCGCCGCGCCCCTGAATCCCGCCCTTAAAGAAAATGAGTTGCGCGCTTCCCTGGAGCAAAACGGAGCGCGAGCGATCATCGCGCAGGCCGGCGATGAGATCGTGCGGCAAGTCGCGGCGACGGTTGGAATACCCGTATGGCAAGCTGAGGCCAACGGCTCCGGTGTCGTTTCGCTTTCGGGGCCGTCTCTGATGGCGCGTGGCGATCATTCGCCCGCCGATCCTGACGACATCGCCTTGTTTTCCAATACCAGCGGCAGCACCGGACGGCCGAAATTAGTCCCGCTGACGCATGCGAATCTGGCTTCGTCCGCGCGTATCATCGCGGCTCATTATGGTCTGACGCCGAATGATCGGTGCCTGCTGGTGATGCCGCTGTTTCATGGCCACGGCTTGATCGGCGCGGCCCTGTCAACGCTGTCGTCGGGGGGAACGCTGATAGTTCCGCCGCGCTTTTCGGCTTCGACCTTCTGGGGCACGTTCGTGGACTATCGCGCGACCTGGTACACCGCCGTGCCCACTATTCACAGCGTGCTGCTGGCGCGGGCGGACGACGACGGAGCGCCGAATAGCGGTCCGCGCTTCATTCGCTCCTGCTCCGCACCGCTCGCTCCCGCGGTTCTGAAGAACCTCGAAAGCCGCTTCGGCGCTCCGGTAATCGAGGCTTACGGCATGACCGAGACCGCCCATCAGGCCGCTTCCAATCCGCTGCCGCCGCGGCCGCACAAGGCCGGATCGGTTGGAATCGGCACGGGAGTCGAGCTGGCGATTATCGACGCCGCCGGAAATCGCCTGCCGGCGAACCAATCCGGCGAAGTAATCATGCGCGGCGCCAAGGTGATGAAGGGATACTGGAACAATCCTCAAGCGAACGCGGAGGCGTTTCTCGACGGATGGTTCCGCAGCGGCGACGTTGGCGTTGTAGATAACGACGGATATCTCTCGCTGACCGGCCGTATCAAGGAACTCATCAATCGCGGCGGCGAGAAAATTTCACCCACCGAGGTCGAAGCCGCTCTGCTGGAAAATTCCGCGGTGGCCGAAGCGGCCGCCTTCGGCGTGCCGGACGCCAAATACGGAGAGGAAGTGTGGGCGGCGGTGGTGCTGAAGGGCGCGGCCGAACCCGATCGCCTGCGCGATTTTTGCCGCGAACGAATCGCGGATTTCAAGACGCCGAAAGTGATTCGATTCGTTTCGGAACTGCCGCGCAACGCGACGGGCAAGATCGATCGGCGGCAGGTCGCCGCGCTCTTCAAGCCGGAAAACTAGGGAGAGGGCGGCATGGCCCGATCAGGCGTCACCGACGGATTCCATCTGGTGATCGACGCGCTCAAGCTCAACGGGCTTGAGACCATCTATGGCGTCGCCGGCATCCCGATCACGGATCTGGCGCGTCTGGCGCAGGCGGAAGGCCTCCGCTACGTGGGTTTCCGCCATGAGCAATCGGCGGGGAACGCTGCCGCGATCGCCGGGTTTCTGACCAGGAAGCCCGGGATATGCCTGACGGTCTCCGCGCCCGGCTTCCTCAACGGGATGGTCGCGCTCGCCAACGCGACGGTCAACGGCTTCCCGATGATCCAGATCAGCGGTTCAAGCGACCGTGCGATCGTCGATCTTCAGCAAGGAGATTACGAAGAGCTCGATCAGATGAACGCCGCCAGGCCGTATGCGAAAGCGGCCTACCGGGTGAATCGTCCTCAGGATATCGGCGTCGGAGTCGTTCGCGCGATCCACGCAGCGCTCTCTGGCCGGCCGGGCGGAGTATATCTCGACCTGCCCGCCGGCGTCCTGAGCGCCACCCTGGATACCGCGGCTGCGGAACAATCGCTGATGAAGGCGATCGATCCGGCCCCGCGGCATATTCCTTCGCCCGAATCGATCCAGCGCGCGATCGAAGTGCTGGCTGCGGCCGAGCGCCCGCTTATCATTCTGGGCAAGGGCGCGGCCTACGCGCAGGCCGACGAATCCGTGCGCGCGTGGATTGAAACCACGCGGATTCCATACCTGCCGATGTCGATGGCGAAGGGCTTGCTGCCCGACAACCATCCCCAATCGGCGTCGGCCGCGCGCTCATTCGTGTTCGGCCAGGCCGATGTGGTGATGCTGATCGGCGCGCGCCTGAACTGGCTGCTCGCGCACGGCAAAGGATCGCAGTGGTCGCCGGCGGCCAAATTCGTACAGATCGATATCGCGCCAACGGAAATCGATAGCAATCGTCCGATCGCCGCGCCGATCGTCGGCGATATCGGCTCGGCGCTGTCCTGCCTACTCGAGGCCAACCAGCTAGGCCGCGTCGAGCCGCGCGCCGCGTGGCTCGACGCGGTCGCGGCGCGCAAACGCCAGAATCTCGAACGGATGCGGGCGAATCTCGAAGCCAACGCTGCGGCGATGAATTTCTATGGCGCGCTGCGCGTGATTCGCGGCGTCATCGCCGAACGGCCCGATATTTACGTGGTGAACGAAGGCGCCAATACCCTCGATTTTGGTCGCAACATCGTCGATATGTATGCGCCGCGCAAGCGCCTCGACAGCGGCACGTGGGGCGTGATGGGTATCGGCATGGGATACGCGATCGGCGCCGCCACGGTCAGCGGCAAACCGGTGCTGGCGATCGAGGGCGACAGCGCGTTCGGCTTCAGCGGCATGGAAATCGAGACCATCTGCCGCTACCGGCTTCCGATAGTCATTGCTGTTTTCAACAACGGCGGCATCTATCGCGGCGACGAGGTCAACCGAGGCGGAGGATCGGACCCCGCGCCGACCGTGCTGATGGGCAATGCGCGTTACGACAAACTGATCGAAGCCTTCGGCGGCGCCGGCTATCACGTGACCGATCCGGCAAGTTTTCAAACGGCGCTCACGGACGCTTTGGCGTCGGGCAAGCCCGCATTAATCAATTGCGCGATCGATCCGGCGGCGGGAACCGAGAGTGGCCATATCCAGAACCTCAATCCGAAAAGTTCACTGTCCCGGCAAGACTGATATAGAAAATATCCTTGAATCATGCCGCGGCCGATGCCAAACATCCAGTCCGCACCAACCGCAAGTTCTCAGCGTATACGCGGGGTAAGGGCGCCTGTTGGATAGCGGCAAGGCGTGGTATTTCTAAACCGATGAATTTGAAGGGTGAAAAGCGGGACCCAACGACAGCGGAACAAGGCTCCTACCACTATACGGTTTATTTTGAGCCTCAGACCGATGGCAGCTTCGCGGTGGCGTTTCCGGCCTTCCCCGAGATCGTGACCTTCGGGCGGACGCTGGAGGAGGCGCCGGCGATGGCGCGAGACGCGCTGCGCTGTCATCTCGAAGGACTCCGCAAAGATGGCGAGGCGATCGGACGGCTTCTCGACGACCGCCTTATCTAACAGCATGTGGACGTGCTCCCATCGCTGGTCGCTGAGGGCTTGCGTGAGCGGGGCCTGACGGCTGAAAAAAGCCGGATGGTTCAAGGGTTTTTCGCGACTGAAGTGCCCCGGCCGGGAGTCGAACCCGGACTTGAGGTTCCGGAGACCTCCGTGATGTCCTTTTCACTACCGGGGCGTGATACGGCGAGAGCGGCAATATAACACGCGCCGTCCGGCGACTGAAATACGCCGTATGCGACGGTTCCAGACGATGCGCCGGCCGGCGGCGTTCGCGCCTAAACCGCTTCAACCTCGCGCAGCGCCGCAATCTCCTCCCACGTATAGCCGGCTTCGAGCAGGATTTCCTCGGTGTGCTGGCCGTGCTCGGATACCGGTCCCGCTTCAGTCGTGATTTCGCCGTTCAGCGACACCGGGCATCCCGTGACCGCCATCTTGCCAACCACCGGATGGTCCAACTGCATGACGTAGCCGTTTATCCGCGCCTGCTCGCTCGCCAGCACGTCTTTATGGCCGGCGACTTCGGTGGCGAGGATATCGACGGCGGTCAGGTCGTCGAGCCATTCGCGGGTGGTGCGCTTCGGGAAGATTTCGTCCAGTACCTTTTCGATTTTATCGCCGTGGAAATTGCGTGTGACGTTCTCGAACTCCGGATCGTTCTGCATCCCTTCGATTCCCATCACGCGGCAAAAGTCGGCCCAGCGCTTGTCGTCGACGCCGGCGATGCAGATGTAACCGTCTCTGGTCCTGTAGGCGCCCCATACGCCGTGCAGAAAAGGATGCCCGCGGCCGGCCTTGGGCGGCTCCGTGCCGGTCATCGAGGTGTAATTCAGCTCGAAGCCCTGCGCGGCGATCATCGTGCCGTAAATCGAGGCGTCCACGCGCTGGCCTTCGCCGGTCCGCTCGCGGGCGAAGAGCGCGGCCAGCACGCCGCCGGCCAGAGTCAGCGCGCCGGCCTGATCGGCGATCGCCGCGCCCGCCGCCAGTGGCGGATCGGACGGCATCCCCGTTTTCGACATCAGGCCGCTGGCGGCCTGCGCCAGCGTATCGCGGCTCGGGCGCGACACCCACGGTCCACGCGGACCCCACGAACTCGCCTGGGCGTAAATGATGCGCGGATTTATCTTGCGAATTTCGTCGTAGCCGAGTCCGAGACGATCCAGCACGCCGGGCCGATAGTTGGTCAGGATGACGTCATGCGTTCTGGCAAGACGGCGGATCACTTCGATGCCCTGCGGTTTCTTCAGGTCCACCGTGATGCTGCGTTTGCCGCGGTTCATCGCGATGAAATAATGCGAAATCTGGGCATTTTTGACGTTCGGTCCGCCGAGCATCCCGGCCAACAGCCAGCGGCTCAAATCGCCGGTTTCGCGGTTCTCGACCTTGGTGATTTCGGCGCCGAGGTCGGAGAGAAAGAGGGCGGCGAACGGCCCCTGAATCTCCTGCGCGATTTCGATTACCTTGATGCCGGCGAGCGGCTTGCTCATTTTCAGTTACCTCTGAACATTGGATGGCGGTTCATGCACGATGCGCGACGCCACCATCGAATCGCGCGCATTATCACGCGCTCGCGGTCAATCCTCAAGTGAACCGGGAGGATCGCGGAAGATGGCAAAGGGATTCCGCGGCAAGCGATTAGCCGGGCGATTTCGCGAGGGATAAACTGCGCCGCCATGGAGCCGAGCATCTACCAGTATCCCGAGATTTTCCGGCGCGTTCACATGGAACGGCCGGGCGAGATTCCAGCGGAGGCGCGATTTATCAAAGAAATCTGGCGACGCCATCGCCGGGCGCCGGTGCGGCGGATGCTGGATATCGCGTCGGGCAATTCGCCGCATGGGCAGATTCTCGCACGCGAGGGGACAAGGGTTGTCGGGATTGACCGCTCGCCTTCGATGATCGCGGCCGGACGGCGCGAGCTAAAGCATGCAAATCTGCGATTTTATCGCCGGAATATCATAAATTTTTCGCTTCCCGAACGGCCCTTCGACGCCGCGATCCTGATGTCCGAGACGTTCCCGGCGATCAGGAACAACGCGGATTTGATCGCGCATCTGCGTTCGGTGGGCCGTGCGCTCAAACGCGGCGCGATCTACGTGATCGATATCGATCGGCACGACGGGATTGCGCTGGTGAAACGCCGGCGTCTCTGGCGCTCGCGACGGGTTAAAATCGGCGCGTTGCGAATCGATGTGCGCGAATTCCATCGGCCGATCGCATGGCACGATGCGATGCATTCGATCTACGAGCTGAAATGCACCATCCGTTTTCCGGACAATCCCGCGCGCACGCGCGATCTGATTCCGGTGCGCTACACGACGCCGCCGACGATGGACCTGCTGGCGCGCGCCTCGGGTTGCTTCACGATGCTAGCGGCGTACCCCGATCTGTCTTTCGATCGGCCGCTTGACAATTGTCTCGGGCGATGGTTCGCGGTATTGCGGCGAACTTGATGTATTACTTCAGATTTTGCTGAACATTCACGTTTTGAAAGAGATTCATTGCGCGGAGTCGAGCGCGATCAGGAGGTTACGCGCGCCCGTTCCCGGATCTTGCGCGCCAATCACGGCGCCGATAGCGGCCACGCCCGCCAGCTTCGTCAGGTATGCGAAATTCAGCTCTTGGCTGAGCTGGCCGATGCGCTCGGCCGTTACGCCGCCGAGCGCGTAAAGAGGAAGAGAGGCGCGCGCGGCAGCTTCGGCAAGTCTGGACGATCCCGCCGCTGGCGCGTACGCCGCTTTGGAAATCGGATCGAAGACCGGTCCGAAGACCACGAAATCGGCGGCGGACGAAGCGTTGGCCGCTTCCGCGACGGAATGAGTTGACACGCCGATCAGACGCGATGGGCCGAGCAGCGCGCGGGCGTCGGCGGGATCGAATGAATTCGCTGGCAGATGCACGCCGTCGGCGCCGATCGCGAGCGCAACGTCGATCCGATCGTTTATCAGCAGCGGCGCGCGATACTGGGCGCAGATGCGTTGCATCGCCGCGCCCAACTCCACCAATGCGCGGGCGTCGAGGTCTTTTTCCCGCAACTGCACGGCGACGGCGCCGGGCGGGGCGACTTCAGCCGCGCCGCGCAGCGCGCGCGCGACGACGTCAAGGATTCCACCGTTGGCCGCGGCCAGACGCCGGTCCGTGATCAGATAGAGTCGAAAAGCCGGTCGCGGCCGCATCTGTTAGCGGATTAAACCGTCAAGCGGGCTGGATGCGGTCGCATAAAGTTTTCGTTCGATCCGGCCCGCCAGGTAGGCGATACGGCCCGCCTCGACGCCCATCCGAATCGCTTGCGCCATCGCGAGCGGGTCGCGCGCTCCGGCGATCGCGGAGTTTACGAGCAGCGCGTCGCACCCCAATTCCATCGCGAACGCCGCGTCGGACGCCGTGCCGACCCCCGCATCGACGATCACCGGCAGCTTCGCCTGCTCGAGGATGATGCGCAGATTGTACGGGTTCCTTACGCCCATTCCGGAACCGATCGGCGCGGCCAGCGGCATCACCGCGGCGCATCCGATTTCGGCGAGTTTCAGGCAGGCGACCGGATCGTCGGTGATGTAAGGAAGAACCTTGAAGCCTTCTTTAACCAGGATGCGCGCGGCCTCCAGGGTCGCGGAGACGTCGGGGAACAGCGTTTGCTGATCGCCGATGACCTCGAGCTTGACCAAATCGCCGACGCCGGCCTCGCGCGCCAGGCGGCAGGTGCGGACCGCCTCTTCAGCCGTAAAGCATCCGGCGGTGTTGGGCAGAATCTGCCAGCGCTTCGGATCGATGTAATCCAGCAGGTTTTCCCGGTTGCGATCGGTGATATTGACGCGGCGCACCGCGACCGTGACGATTTCTGCGCCGCTGGCCTCGATCGCCGCGCGCGTCTCGGTGAAATCCCGGTATTTCCCGGTTCCGACTATCAGCCGGGATTGGTAGCGTTTGCCCGCAAGCTCGAAAGAATCGTCTTTCATTGGGTGCTCCGCCGCGGCGCGCGAATTGGCGCGATACGTCCCAAATCAGCCGCCGCCGACAAAATTGACAATTTCAACCACGTCGCCGGCCTTCAAGTCGGTCCCGTCCCATTCGGCGCGCGGCACTATCGCTAGATTGATTTCTATCGCGATCCGACCGCGCTTCAGCTTCAGGCGCTCGATCAGAGACGCCAGCCGCGGGTCGCCCTCGATTTGGTGCGGTTCGCCGTTCAGTTCGATTTGAAAAACGGTGGACATCGAAGGGCCGCTTCCGATTGACGCCGGGGAAGCGGCCCATTTGCGGAACCGCGATCGTTCCGCCCTGTCGGTGTGAAGGACCTGGCTTCCCTCCGCCGGCATTACCCGGATCAGGTTCAAGGGGTGCTCGCTTGAGCTCTCAGTGCTTGCGCACGCCCCCAGCCGATTCAATCTATATCACCGTAGGTTCGATTCTGTCAAAAATTCCGAATCCTGTGGATGAAACGGGATGAGCCGGCTTGCGTTTGATTGCGTAAGGCGTCCGAGCGGCGGATGATTCAGACGAGGCTCGCTTGAGCGGGCCGATCTTCTTCCGGTGACGCCGCTTCACGGCCAGACGCAAAGATGACTTCGGCCATGCGCCCGACCGTGGCGGAAATCGATCTGACCGCGCTACGCGACAATTATCGCGCGCTGCGAGCGTTCGCCAACGGCGCCTCGATCATGGCGGTGGTGAAGGCCGACGCATACGGTCACGGGGCCGTCGAAATCAGCCGGGCGCTCAGAGACGCGGGCTGCGCCAGTTTTGGAGTGGCGACGGTCGCGGAAGGACGCGAACTGCGCGCCGCCGGCGTCGCCGAAAAGATCTATCTGTTGGCCGGTTATTTCGCGGAAGAGGCGGACGAGATCGTCGCGCTCAACCTGACGGCTCCCATTTTCGATATTTCCCTGATCGAGCCGCTCAACCGCGCGGCGCGCGCGCGCGGCCGGATTCCGACTGACACGTTCCTCGAAATCGACACCGGCGCGACGCGGCTCGGCGTCGCTCCGGAAGATCTCGGCGCGGCGATCGAGCGGATGCGCAATGCGGACGCGCTCAGATTCGAGGGCGTGAGCACGCTGCTCGCCAATGCGGGCGATCCCGCGAGTCCGATCACCGACCGCCAGCTTGCGGCGTTTCGCGCTGGAGTTGACGCGCTGCGCGCCGCCGGATTCGGGCTTTCGGTCAATCACGTGGCGAATTCGGCGGCGACCGTATTGCGGCCGGACGCGCATTTCAATCTGATGCGTCCGGGACTGGCGCTGTACGGATTGCCGCCCGTGCCCGCCGTGCGCGAACAGGTGGCGCTCAGGCCCGTGATGACCTTCAAGACGCGCGTGATGCAGGTAAAGCGCGTGCCGGCGGGCAGCGGCGTCAGCTACGGCCATACGTTCGTCACCCCGCGCGAAAGCGTGATCGGCGTGTTGCCGGTGGGCTATGCCGACGGCTATCGGCGCGGCATGCAGCAGGGCGGCGAAGTGATGGTCCGCGGGCGCCGGGCGCCGGTGGTCGGCGCTGTGTGCATGGACCTGACGATGGTTGATTTGACCGACGTTCCGAATGCGGCGATCGGCGACGAGGCGGTGCTGTGGGGAGGAATCGGCGAAGGCATAATCAGCGTGAACGATGTAGCGCGGTTGGCGCAGACCATTTCGTACGAAATGCTCTGTACGGTGGGCCGGCGCGTGCCGCGCATCTACCGAGGATAATCCCCGATGAACGGCAAAGACACGAAAATCACCCGCGCGCTAATCGGCGTTTCGGACAAACAGGGCCTCAAGGCGCTGGCCGAAGCGCTGGAGCGCCATCAGATTGAAATTCTTTCGACCGGCGGCACGCGGGCCGCGCTGCGCGACGAAGGATTCGAAGTGCGCGCGGTCGAGGACTACACGGAATTTCCCGAAATCCTCGACGGCCGCGTCAAGACGCTCCATCCGAAAATCCACGGTGGCATCCTCGCGCGCCGCGACGAACCGTCGCATCAGCGGCAGATGGGCTACCATTCGATCGAGCCGATCGACCTTGTGGTGGTGAATTTTTATCCGTTCGAAAAGGCCATCGCGCGGCCCGGCGTCACGTTGGAGGACGCGATCGAAAATATCGATATCGGCGGACCGACGCTGGTGCGTGCCGCGGCCAAGAACCACGCCGACGTGGCGGTGGTCGTAGACCCAGCCGATTATGCGGAAATCATCGGCGAGCTTGACGCGAACGACGGCCATATCTCGGCGGAAATGCGCTGGCGCCTGGCGCGCAAGGCGTTCGCGCGCGTCACCGCCTACGATTGCGCGATCTCGAACTACCTCAGCCGCTATGCGGGCGGCGAGTCCGGCGCGCTGGGCGACAGCTTCAGCCTTTCGCTGCCGCGCGCGCAGATGCTGCGCTACGGCGAGAATCCTCATCAGACGGGCGCGCTTTACGGCGATTTTCCGAAGATCGCCGAGCAGCTTCACGGCAAGGAGCTGTCGTTCAACAACGTTTTCGACATCAGCTCCGCCGTAAACCTGATCGCCGAGTTCCAAGATTATTCCGACGCGGTGGTCGCGATTCTGAAGCACAACACGCCGTGCGGCGTCGGCGTGGGTCCGACGCTGCTCGCCGCGTGGGACAAGGCCTTCGCGACCGATCCCGACTCGCCCTTCGGCGGAATCATAATCAGCAACCGCCCGTGGAACCTAGAATTCGCGCGCGCGGTAGATGAACTGTTCACCGAGGTGCTGATCGCTCCTGAATATCCGGCCGAAGTGATCGAGTTCCTGCGCAAAAAGAAGAACCGCCGCGTGATGCGGTTCCATCCGGAGGCGCTCGACCGCTCGGAACTGGATATCAAAAAGGTCGTCGGCGGATTGCTGGTGCAAACGCCCGATCTTGCAATCGAAGATCCGCGCGCGGCGAAGGTGGTCACGAAACGGCCGCCCACGGACGCCGAGCTGCGCGCGCTTGCGTTCGGGATTCGCGTCTGCAAGCACGTCAAATCCAATGCGATCGCTTTTGTCGCCGAAGATCGCACGCTGGCGGTCGGCGGCGGTGCGACCTCGCGCATCGATCCGGTGTACGCGGCGCGGGAAAAGGCGGCGCGGCTCGGAGTCGGGCTGAAAGGCTCCGTGCTCGTGTCCGAAGCGCTCTTTCCGTTCCCGGACGGACCGACGCTGGCTGCGGAGGCGGGCGCGACGGCGATCGCGCAGCCGGGCGGCGCCGTGCGCGACGCCGACGTTATCGCCGCCGCCGACAAGCTCGGGATGGCGATGGTGTTCACGGGCGTGCGCCATTTCCGCCACTAAGCGCGCGGCGCCTGAAATTCGGTTAGAATAATTAGCGATGAAAGTCCTCGTCGTTGGCCACGGCGCCCGCGAGCACGCCCTCTGCTGGCGTTTGAGTCAAAGCCCGTCGGTATGGGGCCTGTACTGTACCGGCGGCAATCCGGGCATCAATCAGATTGCGCGGCCGGTGCCGATCGAACCTGAAGATATCGAGGAACTCCGACGCTTCGCGATCGCCGAGCGAATCGATCTGACGGTGATTGGGCCCGAGGCGCCGCTGGCGATCGGAATCGCCGACGAATTCGCGAACGTGGGTTTGACGCTCTTCGGACCATCGCGCGAAGCGGCGCAGCTTGAAGCGAGCAAGATTTTCGCGAAGTCCGTGATGCGCGAGGCGGGCGTGCCGACCGCGGATTATGCGGCGTTCACAGACGCGGACGCGGCCGCGCGGCACGTGCGCACGCTCGGCCGGCCGTGCGTCGTCAAGGCCGACGGACTCGCTTTCGGCAAGGGCGTGACCGTATGCGCCGGCCCCGAACAGGCGCTCGCGGCGATCGACGAGGCGATGGTCAAGCGGCGCTTCGGCCTTGCCGGCGAATCGGTGATCGTCGAGGAGCGGCTTTCCGGCGAGGAGCTTTCGTTCTTCGCGCTGTGCGACGGCAATGACGCGGTCCCGCTCGGATTCGCGCAGGATCATAAGGCGCTCTTCGACGGCGACCGCGGACCGAATACGGGCGGGATGGGCGCCTATTCGCCGGCGCCGCGCGGCAATGACCAATTCGCCGCGCGCGTGATGGACGAAATCGTTCGCCCGACGCTGCGCGTGATGGCGGCGAAGGGCGCTCCGTATCGCGGCGTGCTTTTCGCCGGCCTGATGGTTGACGGCGATCGCATCAACGTTCTCGAATACAACGTGCGTTTCGGCGATCCGGAATGCGAAGCGCTGATGATGCGCTTCGAGGGCGACCTTGCGGAAACCCTGCGCGCTGTTGCGCAGGGCAAGGCGCACGAGGCGAACTTCAGGCTCGCGCCGCAATCCGCGGTCACGATCGTCCTCGCCGCCGAAGGTTATCCGGGAGATTATCGCAAAGGGATGCGTATCACCGGACTCGAACGGCTCGAAGGCGCGGAGCCGTCGCCGGCGAAAGTCAAATGGGCGCTGGATAAAGTGCGCATCAAAGTCTTTCACGCCGCGACCGCCGTGCGCGAGGCGACGCTGGTGACGGACGGCGGGCGCGTGCTGGCGGTCACCGCGCTGGCCGACGGCCTCGATCGGGCGGTCACGGCGGCATACGAAGCCGCCGGCCTGGTGCGGTTCGAGGGGATGTACTTCCGGCGCGATATCGGACGGCGGGCGCTGGCGAATTTGAAATGAAAACCGCCGGGCAGCGCGCCGAGGATTTGATTAATCCCGACATGGAGAGTGCGCGAATCGCGGAGGCGGTCGCGGCGCTCCGCGCCGGCGAGGTGGTGGTCTGTCCCACCGAAACTTTTTATGCGCTGGCGGCCGATTCGCGCCTGCCCGGATCGCTGGAAAAGATTTTCGAGCTGAAAGGCCGCGACGCCGCGAAGACGATCGCGCTGATCGCCGCCGATGCGACAATGGCATTTTCGATCGCGCGCGAAGTTCCGCATCGCGCCCGCCGGCTCGCGCGGAAGTTTTGGCCCGGGCCGCTCACGCTGGTGATGCCGGCGCGCCACGATCTGCCCAAGGCTTTGATCGGACCGGACGGCGGCGTCGGCGTGCGCGTCTCGCCCGATCCGATCGCCTCCGCGCTGGCGCTGGCTTTAGGCGCGTCGATTACGGCGACCAGCGCCAATCTTTCGGGCGCGCCGCCCGCGGTCACGCTCGCTCCGGTTCGGCAGGCCTTTGGCGGTAAAATTAAAATTATGCTTGATGGCGGCCGGCTGCCGGGCGGAGCGCCGAGCACGCTTGTCGCCTGCCGCGCCCATGGATACGAAATTCTCCGCGAAGGCGCGATTTCGCGCGACGCGATCGCCGCCGCGCTTGCGGATGAAGTTTAAGCGATGGTCAAGGTTACACCGCGAATCGCGCCGTTCCGCGCGCTGACTTTCGACGCCGCCCGCGCCGGCCGTCTCGAGACGTTAATCGCGCCGCCGTACGATCTTATCGACAAGGCCCGTCAGGACGAGCTGTACGCGCGCAATCCGTACAATGTCGTGCGGCTGGAGCTGAATCGCGCGGCCGATCCATACGCGGACGCGGCGGCGACCCTGGCTGAATGGCGCGAGCAAGGAATCCTCAAGTCGGCGCCGCGGCCCGCGCTTTATCATTATGCGCAAACCTTCGATTTGGACGGCCGCCGCCTGACGCGCACGGCGCTGTTCGCGCGAATCCGTCTCGACGAGTTCGACGCCGGAACGATCTTGCCGCACGAACGAACCTTTCCGAAGGCGAAAGAGGATCGGTTGCGCCTGCTCGAGGCGACGCGCGCGAATCTCAGTCCGATTTTCGGCCTGTATCCGGCCGGCGACGCCACGCTCGGCGATTTGCTGAACGAGACCGCGCGCCGCGCTCCGGATATTTCCGCGAACGACGATCTTGGCGTGCGCAACGAGGTCCGCGCGATCGACGACGCGGGCGCGATCGGCGTTATTCAACGCGCGCTCGCCGACGCCCGGATTCTGATCGCCGACGGACACCATCGCTACGAAACCGCCCTAGAATACCGGCGTCGCCGGCGCGCGGCCGAACCCGGCGCCACGGGCGCGCGCGCCTTCGACTACGTGATGATCGCGCTGGTCCGGTTCGACGATCCCGGACTGGTGATTTTGCCGACGCATCGCGTGGCCCGCCGGCTCGATTCCGCCGCGGCCGCCGCCTTCGACGAGCGCGCGGGCGTGGTTTTCGCGGCCGAGAAAGCCGCCAACGCCGACGCGCTGCGCGCGGCCGTCGCGGCAGCGGGGCGCGGCACGCTCGGCGTCGCGCTCCGGGACGGTGGATTCCGGCTGATCCGTTTGCGCGATCGCGCGGCGTTGAACGCGGCGTTGCCGGATTCGCCGCCGGCGGTGCGCGAGCTGGACGTTTCGATACTTCACGCGCTGGTGTTCGACCACATCTTCGGACTCAAGCCGGACGCGATTCGGGCGGGCGGAAATCTCGAATACACGATCGACGCGCGCGGCGCGCTCGCCGCGGTGGGTTCGGGCGCGGCGGACGGCGCTTTTCTGATGGCGCCGCCGACCGTCGCGGACGTCGAAGGGGTCTGCGCGTCCGGCGCGACGATGCCGGAAAAATCCACGTACTTTCATCCCAAGCTCGCCACCGGGCTGCTGATCAATCCGCTCGAAGACGGCGAACTCGGCGGCGCCTGATCGGATTCCGGCGCGTGACGACCCTGCTGCTGGTCCGGCATGGCGAGACCGTCGGAAATTCGCGGGTCCGCTATTTCGGCCGCACCGACCTCGAATTGTCGCCGCTGGGCCGCGCACAGATGGCGGCGGCGCGCGCGTGGATCGGTCAACGCTTCGGCACGGCGCGAATCGCGCCGGTGATGAGCAGTCCGATGCGGCGCGCACGCGAAGGCGCCGCGATTATTTCCGGAAATCTCGCGCCGATCGAAATTAAACAATTCGTTGAGGTTGATTTCGGCCGCTTCGAGGGCCTGACCGCGGAGGAAATCGCGGCGCGGTTTCCCGAGGATTTCGCGCGCTGGAACCGCGACCGTCTCGATCCGGCTTTCACCTATCCGGGCGGCGAGAGCCGCGCGGCGTTCGCGGCGCGAGTAAAAGAGGGCGTCCGCGCGATGCTCGCCGCGATCGACGGATGGGCGGATCCGCCGGGCGGCGATTGCGCGCTGCTGGTGGCGCATCGCGGCGTCATCCGGATCGTCACGGAAGAACTGGCGGGCGCGGCGCCGACGATCGAACTCGGATCGCTTCAGGCGCTGGCGCGCGACGGTGATGAGCGCTGGCGCGCGACGATGCTTGACGCCACCGAATATCTGCGCGGACTCGTTTGAACGTCGCGGTCGGCGCTCGCGGTTATGCGGATGCGCCGGCAGCCAGCTCTCGCATCAATTTAGCGACCGTCGTCAAATCGACGCCCTCGGCGGCCCAGCGGTCGCGATAGCCCGGTCCGTCGGCGCCGATATCCGCGGTCGCGTCGGTGACGAGATGTATGCGGCATCCGAGCGCCGTCAAACCGCGCACCGCGTCGTTCACGCAGACTTCTGTATAGACGCCGTAAACCACCACGTCGGGGCGGTCGCGAAGCAGTTCGCGCAGGATCGCGCCGGTGTTGGGATTGCCCGCGAACGCGTCGAACGCCCGCTTCTCGATCACCAGCTCGCCGCGATGCGTCACGGCGGCCGCGAATTCGCCGGGGCGAAGCTCGCGCGCGGGAACGATGAGGGGATCCAGTGGCGCGGTTGCGTCGATTTTCAACTGGCCGGGCGCGCCTTCCATGCAGTGATCCGGATAAGCGCCGCCGTTGCGCTCAAGTTCCGGATCGCCGGGGCGATGGCTGTCGGTCGTGGCAAAAATTTGAATTTTGAATCGCCGCGCCAGCTTTGTCATCCTGGCCAGCGCCGGGATGATTCGTTCCGCGCCCGCGACGTGCAATCGGCCGCCGGGCAACAGAAAATCACGCTGCGTATCGACGTCGTAAAAGAGCGTGGTTTCGGGGCGCATCGCAAAGCCTCTCGCGAATCTAGCCTTTGATTACGGCGAACGGCTTAAGCCGCGCAACCCGCCGGCTTATGCCCGCGCCTTCCATCACCGCGACCACGTCGGCTACGTCCTTGTATGCGGCGGGCATCTCTTCCGCGACGGTGGCGCGTCCCTGATAGCGAATCGTTACACCCGCGGCGCGCAGTTCCTCGATCAAATCGCGGCCGCGCGCCTCCTTCTTCGCCCGCGCCCGGCTCATCACGCGGCCCGCGCCGTGACAGGTCGAGCCGAACGTCTCGCGCATCGCGCCTTGGGCGCCGATCAGCACGTAAGAATATCGGCCCATGTCGCCGGGGATCAGCACCGGCTGTCCGATCGCGCGCACCGCGTCGGGCAGGGCGGGATGGCCGGCGGCGAAGGCGCGCGTGGCGCCCTTGCGATGCACGCACAGGCGCCGGCGACGGCCTCCGACGACGTGATCCTCGAACTTCGCGATATTGTGGCAAACGTCGTAAACCAGCGTCATGCCCAGGTCGCGCTCGCTGATTCCGAGCGTTTCCATGAACACGCGGCGCGTCAGATGGGTCATCATCTGGCGGTTGCACCAGGCGAAATTGGCCGCCGCCGCCATCGCGCCCAGATACTCTTGGCCTTCAGGCGAAAGAATCGGGGCGCACGCGAGCTGGCGATCCGGCAGCTTGATCGCGTAGCGTTCCATCGCCTTGCCGATCGTTCGCAGATAGTCGTCGCAGGTCTGATGGCCCAATCCGCGCGAGCCGGAATGAATGATCACGGTGACCGTATCAAGACCGAGTCCGAGCCGTTCCGCCTCGGCGGGCAGGAAGATTTGATCGACGCGGCCAAGCTCCAGAAAATGATTGCCCGAACCCAGCGTACCGAGCTGCCGCCGTCCGCGCGCGTAGGCCTCGGCGCTGATGGCGTCCGGATCAGCCATCGCTAGGCGGCCGTTTTCTTCCGTGTGATCGAGATCGGCGCGAGTGGCGTAACCCTGCCGCAGCGCCCAATCGGCGCCGTCGCGCGCCAACTGCCGCATTTCCGTCAGGTCGAGCGCCGGAATCGCGCCCTCCGAGCCGACTCCCGCCGGAATCGCCGCGAAGAGCGCATCGGCCAGCGCCTCCGCGCGATTCGCGATCGCGGAATAGGTCAGATTGGAACGGAGCAAACGAACGCCGCAATTGATGTCGTAGCCGACTCCGCCCGGCGATATCACGCCTTCTTCAGCGTCGGTCGCGGCGACGCCGCCGATCGGAAAACCATAGCCCCAGTGAATATCCGGCATCGCGAGCGAATAGCCCGCGATGCCCGGCAGATGGGCGACGTTGGCGACTTGTTCGAGACAGGGATCGTCGCGGATATCGTCGATGATCCGCTTGCTCGCGTAGATCCGGCCCGGCACGCGCATTCCGCCCGTGCGCGGAATTTCCCAAAGAAATTCGTTGACCTGCTTGAGCTCCATGGCGGCGGCGATCCGTCGCGATCCAGCCTAATCCCGCGGCGGCGCGGATAAAATCGCAACGATGAAAAGTTAGGCGTCGAATATCACCACGGCGCGCCATCCGGCCGGCGTTCGTTCGACGGCCAGCCGATGATAGGTGACGGCCTTGAGTTCCTCGTGCAGCCAATGGCGCGTCCGGTCGAACGGTTCGCCGATCAGTTCCGCCTCGATTCCGCCTGAAGTCGCGATTACGTTGGCGTCGCGCCAGACGAACGCATCGATCAGGAATACGTTCAGCGCGCGCGCGAGCGCGTCATGCATCAGGTCGGCGTCGGTCGCCGCCAATACCGGCAACTTGCGGCGCTCGCGATCCTCGACGCGATCGGCGTCGTACATGATCCGGCCAAGCGCGGCGATCGCTTCGGCGAACAATTCCTCGCGGGTCGCGGCGACAACCTCGATTCCAACGTCGCCGCTGTGCTCGAGTTCGCGGGTTGCGGCATTGCGCGGCATCGTCGTCGCCCGAGGCGTCAGTGGACATTTGCGCCGCTAGAAATGTTCCGGCTCGGACTCGCGCCGATTGTCCCGTTCAAGCTGCACGGTCATGTGCCGGATGCTGAATTTCCGTTCGAGCACGTCGGCCATGTCGCAGAGCACGCGATCGTTGTCGGCTTCCCGCATGATCACGGCGTGGGCCGAGAGCGCCAATTCGTGCGGCGTGATGCACCAGACGTGAAGATCGTGCACTTCCTCGGCGCCGTTGACCGCCAGAAGATCGCGGCGCAGCTCCTCGAGATCGATATGCGCGGGCACCGATTCCATCAAAATATCGACGCCGTCGCGCACCAGGCCCCACGATCCGTAAACGATCAATCCGCCAATCAGGATGCTGACGGTGGGATCGGCGATCCGCGACCCAGTGAAATAGACGATGGCGCCGGCCGCGAGCACGCCCGCCGATCCCAGCAAGTCGGAAAGCACGTGGATGAACACCGCCCGCACCGCAAGCCCCGATTTTCCGTCCCCGCGGCTGCCGCCTGCGGTCATCCACGCGGAAAACGCGTTGATCGCGATTCCGACGCACGCGATCGCCATCATCAGCGGCGCGTGAACGGCCGGCGGATGGCGAATCCGTTCGACCGCCTCGATCCAGACGAAAATCACGATCGCCCACAGGAACAGGCCATTCAGCAAAGCGCCGAGAATCTCCGCGCGCAAATAGCCGTAGGTTTTCGCGGCGCTGGCGGGACGGCCGGAAATCCACAGCGTGAACAGCGCCAGGCAAAGCGCGGCGATATCGGTCAGAATATGCACCGCGTCGGTCATCAGTGCGAGACTGTTGGCGCGCCATCCGCCGATCAGTTCGACCGCGAAAAATACGGCGGTCACGCTGAGCACGATTTGCAAGCGGCGGCGATCCACCGCAAGCCCCCGGTTATGATCGACTTGTGCCATCGCGTTCAATGCGGAATTAGCGGACGCCGGAAGCCGCCGGCGGACCGGACCCGGTGGTTCCTCAATCGTACTCGACCAGCGCCGAGCACGGCGCCGGTTCCAGCCGGGCGCGGCCACCGAGAGCTTTCAGCTCGATCACGAATGCGCAGCCAACCGCTTCGCTGCCCAGCCGTTGCACCAGCCGCAGCGCGGCCATCGCGGTGCCGCCGGTCGCGAGCAGATCATCGACAATCAGGACGCGGCGATGCCCCGCGAGTCCGTCTTCATGCATCTGCAGGGTCGCGCTGCCGTATTCGAGTTCGTATGTTTCGTCGATCGTGCGAAAGGGCAATTTGCCGGGCTTGCGCGCGATCGTCAGGCCCACTCCCAGCCGATAGGCAACGGGCGCGCCAATAATGAAGCCGCGCGATTCGATGCCGAGCACCAAATCGACGCGGCCAAGCCATGGCTCAGCGATCTGATCGACCACCGCCGCGAGGCCGCGCGCGTCGGCGATCAGCGGAGTGATGTCCCGGAATAATATTCCGGGCTTGGGGAAATCGGGAATGTCGCGGATCAGGTTTTTGATTTCTTCGATTTTCATGCGCTAAACGGGCGCGTCCGTTCCGGACGGCGCCCGCTGAGCATACTAATCGGCGCTCGCGCGGGCAAAGCTGATGCCCGCGGATTGATTGGGATCCGGCAGAAACGCCATCGGATTTTCGGCGGCGTTATGATAGCGCACCTCGAAATGCAGGTTGGGGCCGGTGGCGCGCCCGGTCTCGCCGATTTCGGCGATCTCTTGGCCGCGTTCGACCGTCTGTCCGTCGCGCACGAAGTTGCGTTCGTTGTGCGCATAAACTGTCGTATAGCCGCCGCTGTGCTGAAGAATCACGACGTTGCCGTAGCCGCGCAATCGTCCCGAATAGATCACCGTGCCGGACCCGGCCGCGTGCACGGGTGTGCCCTCGGGCGCCGCGATATCGACGCCCTCGTGCATCGTTCCGTGGCGCATCCCGAACGGCGACGACAGGGTTCCCGATGCGACCGGCCATGCGAACTCGCGCGGACCGCGTGGAACGCCCGACCATGGATTCGCGCCCGCGAAGGCGTTGCCATACGCATAGCGCCCGGCGTATTCGCCGGCCGGTATGGTCAGCCTTTGGCCAACCCGAAGTTCTCTCGGATCGGAAATCTGGTTGGCGCGCTCAAGACGCTCGACGCTGATGCCGTAAGATTGCGCGATCCGGTAAAGCGTATCGCCCGGACGGACGATATGAACCGTCGCGCCGCGCGCTTCGTACGAACTGTACGAGGGACCGAACGCGGCGCCCGGCGCGGGCGTCCGCGCGGCGCAGCCTGAAATCGCGCACGCCGCCACAAGCGCAATCTTTAGCTGAAATTTCCGGAATGAGCCGCTCGATCCGCGTTGATGCGCCACGTCACCACCGCCCCTCCGGCCGCCCCCGCGGGCGCGCCGCAAACCGGCACTAATCGCCGAAGCCGTATTTGCCGGTCATCTTCACGAATCGGCATTCGCCGAAATATTCTTCGCGCCATGCGCCGCCGATTCGGCTGATGCGCACGAGAGTTTGCAGTTCGTCCTCGCCGATCGGCGCGACCAGCCGGCCCTCCGGCGTCAATTGATCGAGCAGCGGACGCGGAATTCCCGGCATCGCCGCGGTCACGACGATCGCGTCGAATGGCGCCTGCTCGGACCATCCCGAGGAGCCGTCGCCGAGCCGAAGTTCGACGTTGTCGATCTGTTGCGCCGCCAGAATGACGCGGGCGCGCTGATGCAGCGCCGGTATCGTTTCGACGGAATAGATCCGCGCGCAAAGCCGCGCCAGCACGGCGGTCTGATAGCCGGAGCCGGTGCCGATTTCGAGCACACGCTCGCCACCCGCCAGCGCCGCCACTTCGCAAATCAGCGCGACCATGTAGGGTTGCGAAATCGTTTGGTCCGAGCCGATCGGCAGCGGACCGTCGTCGTAGGCGTGCTCCGCGAATTCCGGCGCGATAAACCGGTCGCGCTGAACCGCGCGCATCGCGCCGAGCACGCGCGTGTCGTGGATGCCGCGCCGTTCGAGCTGCTCCAACACCATCCGCTCGCGCGCCGCATTCAAATCCATCGCCGCCTCATCCCGCCACCTGACTTATCCGCAGAATAAGCATAACTGGTTGTCGAGTCTGCGGATACCTGTCGATAGCGGCGCCCTGACCGTTCGGAAAGCCGATTACGGGCGCGCCAAGCGAACCAAGATGCGATCGACGATCGCGGGCGCGGCGCCGAGGTAATTAGCCGGATCGAGCAGCCGTTCAAGCGCGGCGCGATCGAAATAACGGGCAATTTCCGCGTCCGCCTCCAATACCTCGAGAAGCGTACGGCGCTCGTCCAGCGCCTGACGGCAACGCGCCGTTATCAGACGATGCGCATGCTCGCGCCCCAGATGCTGCGCAAGGCCCATCATCGCCGCTTCCGCCATGATTAGTCCTCCGTTGGCCTCCAGATTCGCGCGCATCCGCGCCGGATCGACCACCAATCCCGCGGCCATCATGCGGGTATGCGCGAGCGCTCCGGACGCCAGCAGAAATATCTCCGGAAGCGCCGCCCATTCGATTTGCCACGCGCCGCTCGGACGTTCGTGATCGGCGGCCATCGCTTCGATTAGCGCGGCCGCCTGATGGCGCGCGAGGGCCGCGCAGGCGACGACGAAATCGCATGCGACGGGATTGCGCTTTTGCGGCATCGTGCTGCTCGATCCGCGTCCCGGAGCGTATGGCTCGAAAACTTCCGCGACTTCGGTCTGCATCAGCAGCTTGACGTCGGTGGCGATCTTGGCGAGCGTGCCGGCGGCCATCGCCAGCCAGCATCCGGTCTCCGCGATGCGATCGCGATGGCTGTGCCATGCGATTTCGGCCGTGTTCAGTCCAAGCTCCGCCATCAACGCCGCCGCGACTTCCGGCCCGCGCTCGCCGAGCGCGGCGAAGGTTCCGACCGCGCCGCCGAATTGGCCCACCAGCACCCGCGGGCGGATTTCGGCGAGACGCGCGCGATGACGCTCGATCGCGTCGAGCCATCCCGCGGCCTTGAAACCGAAACTGATCGGCGCCGCCTGCTGCAGATTGGTCCGGCCGGCCATCGGCGTGTCTCGATAGCGCCGCGCCAAATCCGCGAGCGACGCGGCGATCGCGCCGAGATCATCGCCAATCAGCGCGAACCCGTCGCGCATCTGCAGCACCGTCGCGGTGTCGGCGATATCCTGCGTGGTTGCGCCCCAATGACAGTATTGGCCGAAATCGGCAGCGCATCGCGCGATCAGTTGATCGACCACGGGCGCGATCGGCGCGCCGACCGTCGCGGTGCGTTCGCGCAGCGCCGCCATATCGAAATTCGCCGCCACCGCCTGCCGCGCGATCTCTTCGGCCGCGGCGGCCGGAATCAGGCCGAGGCGCGCTTCGACGCGCGCGAGCGCCGCCTCGATATCGAGATAGCGCCGCAGGCGCGCTTCGTCGGCGAACACGGCGCGCATCGCGGGCGTGCTGTAGAGATTTCCGAGCAATATCGAGTCCATCGCGGTCGCCGTCATTTTCGCCGTCTCCTGGGCGGAACTTCCGCATCCTGGCCGAGCCGATCGGCCAACCGCCGCCGAGCATAGCATCGCCCCCCCCGACAACCGTTGTCCGATCAACTTCAGCTCTCTATCTAAATTCCGACATTCCTTCCTTACGCGCTCGGAGGCGAGGCCCGGATTCAGCCAAGCAATCGTTTTCTTTTGCCGATCGTTCGGGTTATATTCGGGCCGCGTCAGGATCGAGACCGGCGGTAATCCGGCGGATGTCCGAATTCGCCGGCTCGATCGCGCGCCGATTCGACCAATTTTCGGGGTGGAGACGAAAGCAGATGGCTGAGACGAGTCACCAGGAAGAAACGTTCCGTGTTGGAGAGACGGAACTGCGCGTAATTAAAGGCGGGCAGGGCAAGCCTCTGCTCGTTTTTCACGGCGAGCTGGGATTTCCGGGATGGCTGCAATGGCTCGAGGCGCTGGCCAAAAAGCGCACTCTATGGATTCCGCTGCATCCGGGCTTCGGCAAAACCCCGATGGCGAGCTGGATCATGAATATGCGCGATCTCGGCGCTTTCTACGCGCGATTCATCCGCGAACAGAAGCTCGCGCCGGTTGACGTCATTGGGTTTTCGCTCGGCGGATGGCTGGCGGCCGAGATGGCGGTCGCGAACAGCGGCCAGTTCGGCAAGATGGTGCTGGTCGGCGCGGCCGGACTGAAGCCGCCCTCCGGCGAAATCATGGATATGTTCACGATGACCGCGCGCGGCTATCTCAACGCCAACGTCATCGATTCCCGCAATAATCCCGAATTCGCAAAACTCTTTGGCGGCGAGCAGACGCCCGAGCAGTTCGAGGCGTGGGAGGATGCGCGCGCCGAAACCGCCCGCATCGCGTGGGCCCCGTACATGTACACGCAGAGCATGCCTGAGCTGCTGGCCAACGTCGCTGGACTGCCGACGCTGATTCTGTGGGGCAAACAGGATCCGGTCACGCCGCTCAGCGCGGGCGAGCTGTATCATCAGAAAATCGCCGGCTCGAAGCTGGTGACGTTCGACAATTGCGGCCACATGCCGGCGGTCGAAAAGCCGGCGGATTTTATCAAAGCGATCGAAAGCTTTCTGGGCTGATTCGATTCCGGAGGTCCAGCCATGCACATAATGTGGTTCACCGAACGCGCCTATCATTACCTGCCCGAAGAGGAGGTTCTGAAACGGCGCAGTTTCTTCGGCGTGCCCAACACTTTTTTCGACGCGGAGAAAGGTTCGCAGCTCCTCAACCAGTATCTCGACGAAAAGATCTACTCGGACGAGCTTGGATTTGACGGCGTGATGCTGAACGAGCATCACGGCACCCCGTTCTGCATGGGCGCGGTGATGGACGTCGAGGCGGCGGTGCTCGCGCGCGCCACGAAGCGGGTGCGAATCGTGCTGCTGGGAAATCCGATTCCGACGGTCGCTAATCCACTGCGGCTCGCGGAAGAACTCGCGATGATCGACATGATTTCGGGCGGGCGGCTGGTGCCCGGATGGGTGCGCGGCGCAGGCAGCGAACAGCTCGCCAACAACGCCAATCCCGCTTACAACCGCGAATATTTCGACGAAGCGCACGATCTGATTCTGGCGGCATGGACGCGTCCCGGTCCGTTCCGCTGGGAGAGCAAACATTTTCATTTCCGGTTTGTGAATCCGTGGGTGTTGCCGCTGCAAAAGCCGCATCCGCCAATCTGGATTCCCGGCCTGATCAGCCCGGAAACAGTCAAATGGTGCGCCGCGCACAAGTATCCGTATGTCGCGCTGGCGACGATGCTCAAGCCGACGCTGGAGATATGGGACCTGTACACCGCCGAAGCGGCGGCGCACGGCTATCAGGCGGGGCCGGAGAATTTCGGCTATCTGCAGCCGATCTTCGTCCACGAGACCGAGGAAAAAGCGGACGAGCTGGGCAAAAACTTCCTGTTCGGCGGCGGCTTCGCCAACTTCGCGCGGCCCGAATGGATGTTTCCTCCCGGATACAACTCGAAGGAGGCGACCCGCCGGCTCGCGAGCCTTTACGCCAATCCGAATCTGCCCGGCAAAACGCTCGTGCCCCAGCATCTCCATTCGATGAACGATATCGCCGCGATCAAAAAGGCGGTTTATGACAACTACGAGTCCTCCAAGGAGTCGTTGCAGATAATCACCGGCACGCCGAAATCGGTGATGCCGAAGCTGCGCAAAGTGCTGGAAGTGCTGCGGCCGGGAATCTTCTCGTTCTGGCTTGACGGTCCATCGCCGCGCGCCGATCGGCTGACCTGCCTTAAATTGCTCGGAACCGAAGTGCTGCCCGCAGTGCGCGAAATCGGCAAGGAACTCGGGCTTGCGGATCCGTTTCAAGTCGCGCCCGGCTCGCGTCCGCTCGCGGCGAGCGGACGACCCGAAAGAGTCGGTTCGCCGGAGGCGTTGGCGGCCATTTAGGGATGCGGCACGGCGCGCCTGCGATTTTGTTTCGCGTGCGGAAAGCGCATCTGATAAGGCTTGAATTCAAGGTCCAATAAGAAACCGCCGCGGCGTGAAGCTCGGGGCTTTTGACGCGGCCGAGGCTTTTGGGGAGGTCTTGTTATGCACGTAATGTTTTTCACCGAGCGCGCGTACCACGCGGTGCCCGAAGACGAGGTCTTCAAGATCCGCAGTTTCTTCGGCGTGCCGAACAAATTCTTCGACGCGCAAAAGGGTTCGCAGCTTCTCAACGAATATATCGATGAGAAGATCATGTGCGACGAACTGGGCTTCGACGGCCTGATGCTGAACGAGCATCACGGCACCCCGTTCTGCATGGGCGCGGTGATGGACGTCGAGGCGGCGGTGCTCGCGCGCGCCACCAAGCGCGCCAAGATCGTGCTGCTCGGCAATCCGATTCCGACCGTGGCGAATCCGCTCCGGCTCGCGGAAGAGCTCGCGATGATCGACATGATTTCGGGCGGGCGGCTGGTGCCCGGATGGGTGCGCGGCGCGGGCAGCGAGCAGCTCGCCAACAACGCCAATCCCGCCTACAACCGCGAATATTTCGACGAGGCGCACGATCTGATTCTGGCGGCGTGGACGCGTCCCGGTCCGTTCCGCTGGGAAGGCAAGCACTTCCACTACCGTTTCGTGAATCCGTGGGTGTTGCCCTTGCAGAAACCGCATCCGCCGATCTGGATTCCCGGCCTGATCAGCCCGGAGACGGTCAAATGGTGCGCGCATCATCGCTACCCGTATGTGGCGCTGGCGACGCTGCTCAAGCCGACGCTTGAGATGTTCAACATGTACGCGAAGATCGCGGGCGATCTCGGCTATCAGGCGGGGCCGGAGAACTTCGGCTATCTGCAACCGGTTTTCTGCGCCGACACCGAGGAAAAAGCCGAAGAACTTGGCAAGAACTTTCTGTTTGGCGGCGGCTTCTCGCATTTCGCGCGGCCGGAATGGATGTTCCCTCCCGGATACAACTCCAAGGAAGCGACCCGCCGGCTCGCCTCGCAGGCGGCGAATCCGAACCTGCCGGGCCACGGCCTGCTCGACCACGATCCGGAAAACGACGCCGAGCTGCAGGCGTTGAAAAAGTCGCTATACGGCACCTATCCGGAATGGCTGCGGCAGTCGCAGATGATCACAGGCACGCCGAAGACGATCGTTCCGAAGCTTCGCCACGTGCTCGAAGTGCTGCGTCCCGGAATCTTCTCGTTCTGGCTCGACGGTCCGGCGCCGCTGAAGGATCGCCGCCGCTGTGTCGAGCTGCTCGGCAAGGAAGTGCTGCCGGCGATGCATGAGATCGGCAAGGAACTGGGGCTTACCGACCCGTTCCAGGTAAAGCCGGGCTCGCGCCAGCTTTCCAACGGCAAGGCCGAAGCGGTCGGACGGGCCGACCTGATCGCGGAATCGACGATAGGCGCGTAGCGCCAACCGCGCGATTTGCATCATGGCGGACGGCGTGATGACGCGCCGTCCGCCGCTTTTTTTCTCCAAACCGCCGGAATCGCAGCGAACGCTTGAGCGGTTGCTGAAGCTCGATTAACGTCTGGCGCAGCGGGACGGCGGAGAGGTGGGCGGAGCTTCACGGGATTCGCGCGGCCCGGGTTCGATGGCTTTTCTTCAGACGACCGACGATCTTGGTTTCAGGCTGGAATTGGCCGAGCGGCCCGCTCGAATCGTCTCGCTCGTGCCGAGCTGGACGGAGACGCTTTTCGCTTTCGGATCCGGCGATGAGATCGTCGGCCTGACGCGATTCTGCGTCGAACCGGCGGATCGCGTCGCCGAGGTGCCGAAAATCGGCGGGACCAAAAATCCGGACATCAAGGCGATCGTCGATCTCAGGCCGGATATTGTGATCGCCAACGCCGAGGAAAACCGGCGCGAGGATATTGAGAAGCTGCGCGCCGCGGGCATACCGGTCTTCACCACCTACTCGCGGACGGTGGCGTCGGCGGTCGAAGCGATACTCAAACTCGGCCAAGTCGTGGGCCGGCCGGCCGAGGCCGACGCGATCGCGCGCGAAGTGGTGCGCGAAGTGAGCGTAATCGAAACCGGGCTGGGCGTATGGAACCGCCTGCGGTTCAGGGTTTTCTGTCCCATCTGGAAAAACCCCTGGATGGCCTTCAACGCCGACACATATGCGCACGACGTGTTGCGGATGCTCGGTTTCAACAATATTTTCGCCTCGGCGGGCGAGCGTTATCCGCGCGTGACGCTCGACGAGGCGCTCGCACTGCGGCCCGACTTCGTGCTGCTGCCGAACGAGCCGTATGAATTCAGCCAGAAAGACGCCGACGAATTGAAGCCGCTGCTGCCGCCGGCGCTGAGCCGCCGCGTGGTGCTGATCGACGGCCGCGACCTGCACTGGTACGGAGCGCATATGGCGCCCGGACTCAACCGGCTTGCGGCGCTGCTGGCGCGCGTACGCGCCGCGTCGGTATGAATCGCGCGGCCGGATTGCCGAACGGCGCCGCGACCGACTAATTAGTAACCAAACCGGAAGTTCGGCATCGGCGACCACGCCGGCTCCGAATGCCGCTTTCCACGCGAAGGGAGAAACCAGCATGGCCGCAATCGCTCCGCTTACAGGCGTCAAACTGATCGATTTGACCAAGCTCGCGCCGGGACCTCACTGCACGATGATCCTCGGCGACCTCGGCGCCGACATTATCAAGGTCGAAGAGCCGGGCGCGCCCACTGGACGGCGCGCGGAGCAGGGCGGTGCGACCGGCAAAGTGCGGCGTGTCGAGGGCTTTGGCTCCGTGCCGACCAACGCGCTCGCGCGCAACAAGAAATCGATCGGCATCAATCTGAAAAGCCCGATCGGCAGGGAAATCTATCTGCGGCTGGTCCGCGACGCGGACGTGGTGGTCGAGGAGTTCCGGCCCGGCGTGGCGAAGCGGCTTGGAATCGATTACGAAACGCTCAAGGCCGACAATCCGAAACTGATTTATTGCGCCGTGACCGGATTCGGCCAGACCGGCCCGTACAAGGACCAGGTCGGCCACGACCTGAACTATATCGCGACCGCGGGCGCGCTCTCGCTGATCGGCCGCAAGGATCAGCCGCCGTCGATTCCGCTGAACCTGCTCGCCGACTATGCCGGCGGCGGCATGCACGCGGCTATCGGCGTGCTCGCGGCGCTGGTCGCGCGCAACCAGACCGGCCGCGGACAGTATGTCGATATCGCGATGCTCGACGGCACGATGCTGCTGATCGCGCAGGCGCTGTCGACCTATTTCACCAACGGCAAGATTCCGAAGCGCGGCTATACGTCAACCGACGGCGCGGCGCCTTACTACAATTTGTACGAAACCAAGGACGGCAAGTACATCACGATCGGATCGGTCGAGCCCTGGTTCTACGCCAATCTGTGCCGTGCGCTCGGCTGCGAGCAATACATCACGGACCAGCACAACCATCAGAAATGGACCGAGATGCTCGAGCATTTCGCCCGCGTCTTCAGGACGCGCACGCGCGACGAATGGTTCGAATATCTCTCCAAATCCGATATCTGCGTGGGCCGGATGCTCACGCTCGACGAACTGGCCGATGAGCCGCAGATTCGCGCCCGCAACATGATCGTGGAGGTCGAGACGCCGGCCGGCGAAAAGGTCAAGCAGGTGGGCATCTCGGTCAAACTGTCGGAGACGCCCGGATCGATCCGGTCGCTCGCGCCGAAGCTGGGGCAGCATACCGGGGAGATTCTCGGCGGACTTGGCTACGCCGCCGCGGATATCGAGCGCTGGCGCGCCGAGGGCGCGATCAAATAGGCGGCGGCGAATCCGACAACCGTTGTCGGAATGCGGTGGTATGCCGAGATGAGCGCGGCGGCGCGCGAACCATGGAGAGTGACGATGGCGGACGATCGGCAGAGCGCGATGTTCATGGAAGGGCCATACGAACCGCTGATGATCGAGCGGGCGGAAGGCCCATGGCTCTATGCGAGCGACGGGATGCGGATTCTCGACGCGGCGGCCGGCGCGGTGGTCGTGAATGTCGGCCATGGACGCGAAGAAATCGCGCGCCTGATGGCCGAGGAGGCCGCGAAAATCAATTATGTCGTTCCGATCTGGAACACTCCCGCCCGCGAACGGCTGTGCGCGCGCCTGGCGCGATGGACGCCGCCCGGCCTGAACCGTTTTTTCTTCACCAGCGGCGGTTCGGAGGCGGTCGAAGCCGCGATCAAATTCGCGCTGATGTACCAGAAGATGAAGGGCCGGACGGGCCGCACTAAAATCATTTCGCGCTGGACCTCGTATCACGGCAATACCCTCGCGGCGCTCTCCGTCGGAGGAAACCGCAACCGGCGCAAGGACTACGAACAAGTCCTTTTCGATTGGCCGCATATTCCGCCATCGTTTTGCTACCGCTGCCCGTGGGGGAAAACGTATCCTGGATGCGGTCTCGACTGCGCCGAGGCGCTGGAAGCCGAAATCGAACGGCAGGGCGTCGATTCGATCGCGGCGTTTATCGCCGAGCCGATGATGGGAGCGACAGGCGGCGCCGTTCCGCCCGTCAGGGAATACTGGCCGCGTATCGCCGAAATCTGCCGCAAGCATGAAATTTTGCTGATCGCGGACGAAGTGATGACCGGTTTCGGCCGTACCGGACGGCGTTTCGCGGTTGAGCATTGGAACCTGGCGCCCGACGTTCTCGTCGGTGGCAAGGGGCTGACCGGCGGCTATATGCCGATGGGCATGATCGCGGTGGACGAAAAGCTTGTCGCCGAATGCGAAAGGCTGCACGCGGACTTCATGTTTTACACCTATAGCTGCCATCCGCTGGCCTGTGCCGTCGCGGACAAGGTGCTCGAAATCATGGAGCGCGAACGGCTGATCGAGCATGCGGCCGAAATCGGCGCCCGGCTCGGGGCGCAGCTCAAGGAAAATCTGTCGGGCCATCCGATGGTCGGCGACATCCGCGGCACGGGCCTGTTCTGGGGCGTCGAGCTGGTGCGCGATCGCGCATCGCGGACGCCTTATCCGCCGTCACGGAAGATCACGTCGCAGGTGATCGGCGCGGCGCTCAAGCACGGATTGTTCGTCTATCCAACGGTCGGCATGGCGGGAGAAGCAGGCGGCGACGGCGTGATGGTTACGCCGCCCTTCGCGATCGGAAACGCCGAGGTGGACTATATCGTGCGGAATCTGCGGACGGCGCTCGACGAGACGCATCCCGGCGCGCAGTGAGAGAATCTCGCGCCGTCGAACCCAGGCCGTGGTTGCCGCGCCTGCAGCCGAAAAATATCCCCGGTTTTCCCGCCGCGGGTTATGATAGCTCTATAACTCGCGGCGTTCGTCGGATAAATTTTTCATCAGCGTTTCGGGCGTAAAGGGAGCGGCGATGGCTGACATAATCGGTCCGACTTCTCATTTTTTCTACTCGCAGAGGCTTAAACTGCATTATGTCGATTGGGGCAATCATCATCTGCCCCTGGCGATTCTGGTGCACGGCGGACGCGACCATTCGCGGAACTGGGATTTCGTCGCGCTCGATCTGCGGCGGCATTTTCATATCGTCGCGCCGGACCTGCGCGGCCACGGCGATTCGGACTGGGCGATCGGCGGAGCCTATTCGATCACCGATCACGTGCTCGATTTGGGCCAGTTGATGAATGCGCTCGAGCCGCAAGGCCCCGTGACCCTGATTGGCCATTCGCTGGGCGCCGGAGTGGTGCTGCAGCGCGCGGGCGTGTTTCCGGCCGCCGTCAAAGCGATCGTCGCGATCGAAGGGCTTGGACCGCCGGGCGCGATGATCCGCGAGACGCCCGCGCACGAACGCATGGAGCATTGGGTGACCGACATGCTCGCGCTGGCGCAGCGCAAGCCGCGCGAATACCAGACGATCGAGCAGGCGATGGAGCGGATGCGCGAAGCGAATCCGCATCTGAGCGCCGAGATGGCGCGCCATCTTACGATTTACAGCGTCAGACGCAACGAAAACGGCACGTTTTCGTGGAAGTACGACAATTATACGCGCGCCACGTCGCCGTTTTTGTTCAATTTGAAAGATGCGATGGAAATCTGGTCGCGCATCCAGTGTCCCGCCCTGCTGGTGCGCGGCGATTCGTCGTGGGCGGGCGATTGGGAGCGCGACGGGCGGCTGGACGCGTTCCGGGCGGCCGAACTGGTGACGATCAAAAACGCCGGCCACTGGGTGCATCACGATCAACTTGCGGAATTTCTCGCCGTGATACATCGATTTCTGGGCTTATCCTGATGGCGGGCAAACCTTCAGCGGCCGGAGCCGCGGCGCCGCCCCAGCCGCTGGTGCATCCGGAATCGGTCTCGTTGCGGGTCGATCAGCTCGAATATCTGGAAACGATTTTGCTGGCGGTCGCGGTGGGCGTGCTTGCGGCGCTCGGCAATCTCGGGTTTCGGCGCGTCATCGATTTTTTTTCGTGGATTTTCCGCGGCTGGGAATGGCGCGCGCTCGGCATCCACCATCATGCGTGGACGATGGCGCTGATTCCGCTGATCCTGCTGAGCGGCGGCGTCGGGATGCTGATTCTGAACTATTTTTTTCCCGGCGACGTGCTTGGCTACGGCTTTCCGAACTTTCTCGAGATGGTCAATCTCGGCAACGCGCGCATCAAGCGCCGCTGGATCGTCCTGAAAGCGCTGGGCGCGGGACTCTCGCTCGGCGCGGGCGCCTCGGTCGGGCGCGAAGGACCGATCGCGCAAATCGGCGGCGCGATCGGATCGGCCGTCGCGCAAGTGCGCCGGCTGGGCGTCGAGCGCGCCAAGGTTCTGGTCGCCGCCGGCGCCGGCGCCGGAATCGCCACGACGTTCAATGCGCCGATGGGCGGCCTGATGTTCGCGCAGGAAATCGTCCTGATGGGGCAGACGGAGCTCGCCAATCTCGTGCTGATGATCGTCGCAACGTTCACCGCGGTCGTAACCTCGCGCACGCTGATGGGCGAAGCTGGCGCCGTGTTCCATCCGGTGCAATTCCATCTGGTGAGCTATTGGGAGCTGCTCAGCTACGGATTGCTGGGCGCGATGCTTGGCGCGATCGGCGCCGGATATATCCGGTTTTTCCACGGACTCGGGCGCCGTGTGCGATCGATCAAGCAGCCGCAATGGGTCAAGCTGATGGCCGGCCTGTTTCTGGTCGGCGCGGTCGCGATTTTTCTGCCGCGAAATCTTTCGGACGGTTATCCGGCGATCGATCAGGCGATGCAGGGAAAGCTCGCGGCGGAGACGCTGCTGGCGCTGGCGGTGGCGAAATTTTTTACCAGCGCCGTTTCGCTCGATTGCGGCGCGCCGGGCGGCGTTTTCGGTCCGATCTTCTTTATTGGCGCGATGAGCGGCGGTGCGTTCCGGCAACTTATGAGCTTTTTCATGCCGCGGATGCTCGGTCCGCGCGGTTCGTATTCGTTGATCGGCCTCGGCGCGTTCCTGGGCGGCGTTACCCATGCGCCCCTGACGGCGCTGTTTCTGCTGTTCGAGATGACCGAGCTCAACTATTCGGTCGGGTTGCCGGCGATGATCGCGGTTATCACGGCGTTGGTCGTCGCGCGTTCGATCGAAAGCGAATCGATCGATATGTACACGCTCGCGCGCGAGGGCAAAACGCTGGCGATCGGGCGCGAGCGCCTGCTGCTCACACAGTTGCCTGTATCGTCGGTGATGAACCGGGAAGTGGACGTTTTGCCGATTAACGCGCCGTTGCACGACGTGTTGCGCGCCGCCGGCGAAACCGCTCAGGCGACGCTGCCGGTCGTCAACAGCAAGAACGAACTGGTCGGCGTGGTCGTGACGCGGGATTTGCTCGCGCTGCTGGCGGGCGGCGGCGAATTGGGTCCGCTGGTGAACGCCTTCGATATCTGCCGGCGCAATCCGCCGGTGGTGACGCCGGAATCGAACCTCGATCAGGCCGCGCAGATGATGGAATACGAGGCCCTGGACGAATTGCCGGTGGTTGAAAATCCGCACGGTAGCCTGTTTTTGGGCCTCGTCGCGCGCCGCAGCATCGCGCAGGCGTTCAACCGTGTGACGGTGTCGCTGTCGGCGAACGAGGGCGGCGATCGCGGCATTTTTTGGGCGACCGGATATCGTGTGGCGCGGCTTAAGATACCGGAGTCGGCGGCTGGCAGAACCATCCGCCAGCTCGACCCTCGCGCCGGTTTCGGCGTCAGCGTCCTCGCGGTTCAGGACGCGAGCGATCCCGTGGCGGGATTCGCTCCGATCGCTCCCGACCGCGCGCTCAAGAGCGGCGACCTCATAATCGCGGCGGGCCGTCCGGCCGACCTGCGCCGATTCGAACGCGAGCTGGCCGGGATTGAGCGCAATTCCGCGGCCGAAGCCGAATAACACTCCCCGGTTGGCGAAAACCCGCGCTCGAACCCGAGGTTCAGATCCGCTCGATTACTTCTTCGCGGAAACGCGCGAGTTCGTCTTCCGTCAGGGCTTTGACCGGCGAACCAACCAGCGCGCGATCAACGCCCGCCGTTTTCAGCCGGCGCATGTCATCGATAGTGAGCGGCTTTCCGGTGCGCAGGCTGAGTGTGATTTCGACTGGCCGGGAGCGGCCCGCGTCGCGTTCCAGCGCGCGCAAACGGCCGATCAGCACCTCAGCGTCGTCGTGGGTTTTGGCGATTCCGTACCATCCGTCGCCATAGCGAACGGCGCGCTTGAGCGCGAGTTCCGTAGTGCCGCCGACGACGATCGGCGGATGCGGTTTCTGCACGGGCTTGGGATTGAACCGGGCGCCTTCGAGGCTGATGGTCTTGCCGTGATAGGCGGGCTCGTCGCTGGTCCACAATTCCTTCATCAATTCGATAGATTCGCGCGTGCGCAGCGCGCGATCGCCGAAACTCGCGCCGGCGAGCGCGAATTCTTCCGCCCACCATCCAACGCCGACGCCGAAAATCGCGCGCCCGGAACTCAACACGTCCAGCGTCGCGACCGCCTTCGCCGTCGATATCGCGTTGCGCATTGGCACGACGTAAATTCCCGTCGCCAGCCGGATTTTGCTGGTATGCGCGGCGGCGTAGGCGAGCGTCAGCATCGGGTCGTTGAAGGGCACGTCGAGCGGGGCGGGAAAACTTCCGTCGGCCGAGTACGGGTATTTCGATTGCGACTTGACCGGCATGATCAAATGTTCGCCAATCCATGCCGATTCGTAGCCAAGCTCCTCGGCGCGCCGCACATGGATCGAAATTCGTTCCGGTTTGACGCTAGTGATGAAGGTTCCGAAATTCATACGCGCCTCCGATTTTGCGATATCGGCAGCCGCGCCGTCCGGATATCGCGGTTCAACGCGCGGCGGAGTCCTTGAGGCGGGCCGCCGTCGCCGTGCACTTGAGCGATTTCAGGCAGCCGGCCGCGCCGACGTTCTTGCCGCACGATAGATCGATCAGCGCGTCAGCGTCGACCTTCGCGGCCTCTTGGCGAAGCTTCGCGACCAACTGATCGCGGCCGCCGCCTCCGCCGAGCAAGGTGTCGTCGCACGACCATGCGCTCACCGCGCCCAGATTCTTGTAGCCGATAGTTCGCGGATCGGATGATGGATAGATCGGAATTGCGGCCGCCAGGCGCGACGCTGTCGCCGCATCGACGCCGCCGGTTTCGCCAAGCGGGATGCATCCGCCGAGCGCCGCGGCCATGCCGGCGAAAAAAATTATCGATGCGATCGCGAGCCGGTTCATTCGTCGGGACGGCGCGCCTCAGGCCGCGGGTGGCGCTCCATGGCCGAAACGGAACGGACGCGCCCGGCCGGCGCGCAACTCGCCGCACAAATCAGCGACCGTGCCGACTTCTTTCGTCAGTTCGGTCGCGCAGGTGAGAAACCATCGCGCTGTCGCGAAATGCGCGTCGCTGCCGGCCACGGCGGCGAGGCCAAGTTTTTCGGCCGCGGCCAGAGCGTCGCGATCCTGCTCATGCGTGTTCTGGCCATTGATCGCCTCGATCGCCGCGAGCGCGGTCCCGACTTTGGCCATCAAGTCGTCAAGCCTGGCGCCGTAGCCTGAATCGCGAAACGGATGGGCTGGGATGGCGACGCCGCCCTCGCCATGCACCGCTTCGATCAGCGGTTCGGCGCGCAACAGCCGATCCGCGAAATCGAACCGCTCGAGCAGGCGCCGGTTGACGCCGAAAATCAGCAAATGGCCGAGCTTCGTATCCGCTTCGACGCCCTTGAAGATCCGCACTCCGAATCGATCCGCCAGCCGGGCGTATTCCGAATCGAGCGCATCATCGATGGGAAACAGCCGATGCTCGGTCAGGCAAATCGCGCCGAGACCCACGGCGGCGCGTGCGTTCGCCTCCAGATATTGTTCGGCAAGCGCGTTGGAATCGGATGAAAGCCGCGTATGGACATGCAGGTCAACCAGCATCGCGGACAATCTTCACACGTCTCGCCGGTCGGGGAAAAGCGTGCGGCTCAGGGCGCGGCATACTCGTCGCGCACCTGAAGGTGATCGATCGGAAAGACCAGGCCGGTATAGCGGATTACGAGCGTTTCCACTTCGAGCCGATCGAATTCGCTGTTGACCTCGCCGTAAAGCTCCAGATTGTCGCCCGCGACGCGAAACCGCACCTGCGAATAGCCGGCATTATCGAGGTCTTGGCGCAACGCGGCGAGCCGTGGCGCGCTCAGGTCGGGAGCCATCGCGTCAGGCGGCGGCGAGTAATATCCGGAATCACCGCCGCCGGTGTTCGCTGGAGCCATCGCCTGAAAAATCTTCGCGACGCCATACGCGAACGCGAATATCGCCACAATCCAGATCAGCCGATGCCGCGCCGGCCGGCGGCGGCGTGCTCCGATGCCGGCGGTATCGCGATGCGCGCGGCCGCGGCTTTGCGCTCCTGACGGAGCGACGGCAGGCTGGCGATTCGGCAGCGGCAGCGTAATCGCGTCGGCGGCGCCGAGTTCGAACGGGAGGTTAAACGCGCCGACTTCCACCGCGCAGTAGGAACAGAAACGCGAATCCGCGGAGATCATCCGCGCGCAGCCCGGACAGCGAAAATCTTTCGTCAGGCCAACCACCGTCGGCGCGGCGGCCGCCGCCGGCGAAGGCGGACTCGCGCTGCTGGAAGGAGTTGCCGCCGTGGCGTCGCTGTTCGGCGCCGCATCGGAGTTTTGCTGCCCCGGCGGCGCCTGCGACGAAACCGCGAGCGGCAGCGGCAACTGCGCGCGCGCGGCGCCCGCGGATACGCCATTCGCCGCGGCCGGAACGCCATTCCGGATCGCGATCAGCCGGTTTTTGAATTCGGCCGCGTCGCGCATCCGATTGACGACGTCGTAGGCAAGCGCCTGATCGACCAGCGCCGCTAGCGACGGATCGAGATCGGGGCAAAGTTTGCGCAAAGGCGGAAAGCTGAACGGCGCCTCCGCGGCCGGGTCGCGGCCGGAAAGCGCCTGATGCATCGTCGCGCCGAGCGCGTAAAGATCGGAGCGAATTTCCACCTTGCCGCGATATTGCTCCGGCGGCGAGTAGCCTTGCGTGCCGATCATGGTCGCGTTGCTGAGCGGCGCGAAGTGGCGCGCGATGCCGAAATCGATGAGCTTGGCCTTGCCTTCGGCGGTGAGCATCACGTTCGACGGTTTCAGATCGCGGTAAATCACCGGCGGGTCGAGATTATGCAGGTATTCGAGCGTTTCCAGGATTTGAATCGCGATGTCGATCATTCGCGCCGCCGGCAATTTCCCGCCGGTTCGGCGCAGCTCGTCGTCGAGCGTGTCGCCCTCGATGTACTCCATCACGAGAAAGTGATGGTTCGCGTCGCTGAAGCGATCGAAGATGCGCGGGATGTGCTCGTTGGCGAGCTGCGCGAGCATGTCGGCCTCGCGATTGAACGCCGCGACCGCCTGCTGCTGCATGTCGGGACTGGTGAAGCTGTCCACCATCTCGGCGAGCGCGCAGCGGCGATCGGCGAGGCGCAGGTCCTCCGCCAGATAAACCAGCTTCATGCCGCCGCCGCCGATCGCTTTGACGACGCGATAACGGCCGCCGACGATAGTGCCGGGATCGATCATGCGCCCGGCTCGCGAGTTCCGCTCATGGCTGGGGCCGCGCCGGCGCGGACATCGCGGCCCGTCCGCGCGGATTGTGCCGCCGCGTGAACGCTTCCTCGCGCACGGCGCCCGAGAGCGTGGCGTTCATCGCGCAGATCGCGTGCAGCATGAAGCCCAGCGACGCCGCCATCGAATAGGTCGCCGCGACCGCGACGAACCACGCCACCGCCGCGCGCTGCTGATGCTTGTAAATATGGCCGAGGCCGGGAATGACGCTCAGCGCGAGCGCGACCATCGGCCGCCATGTGATATTGCGGCTGAGCCATTCCGTGCCGGCCAGCGGCGCGCCGCAATCCTTGCAATAGATGGCGTCGGCGACCGTCACCGGCTTTCCGCATTGCGAACAGAATCGCGCCCGATCGAGTATCGCGTCAGCCATGGAAGACGTAAGTGACGTCGCCGAACCGGACCGCCGCGCCATCCGTTAGCGGAGCCTCGGCGATGCGCTGGCCGTTGACGAAGGATCCGTTCTGACTGTCCAAATCGACCACGCGATAACCGGCGCCGTTCGCTTCGATCGCCGCGTGATGGCGCGAGACCGAAGCGTCGCCGATAACGATATCGTTGTCGAGCGCCCGGCCGATGCTCACCCGGCTCGAAGCGGCGAGCCGAATTCGTTCACCCGCGGCGCTTTCGAGATAAGCCTCGACCGCCCGCGCCGGCGGTGCGGATTCGACGGACGGCGCCGCCGCCACTGCCGGACGTGGCGCCACGGACGGGCGCGGCGGACGCGCAGCGGCCGGATGTCCGTCGCTCGCCTGGGCTCGCTCGTGGAACCGCAGTGCGTAATTGCCGATTTGAATCTGATCGCCGTCGGCCAGGGTCGCCGTTTCGATTCGTCCGCCGTTGACCAGCGTGCCCGCCTGTACCGCAAGATTGCGAATCGTATAGGCGTCGCCCTTGCGCTCCAGCGCCGCGTGGCGCGGCTGCACGCCGGGATCGCCAAACAGCCCAATTGCGTTTTCCTCGGCCCTGCCGATCGTGACGGTCGGGCTGTCGATGCGGAATTGGCGCCCTTTCAATCTGCCGGCCTCAACCACGAGCCATGCGGACTTGGTCAATTCGTGGGCGAGTCCGATAAACAGGCCGATCGCAAAGCCGACCGCGCTGAAGCCGATGAACCGCGACATCATCCCGCTCGAACTCAGCATCCCGATCGGATCGAAAACGATTCCGCCGGCGAACCCGCCGACCCATCCGCCCGCCGCGCCCTTGAGCGCGTTGCGTATCGAGCCGGTCGCAAGGCCGACGCCGATTCCCAGCATCATCCCCATCAGCGTCCATCCGACGACTCGCGCCATGATGAGGTAGAAGGTCGATCCCTGATGATTGCCGGTCCATCCGCCCGCCGCCAGGATCGCGCTGAACGCGCGGTTCGAAAAATAGGTCGCAGGCAGGGAAAGCAGGAAGCAGATGACGAAGCTCCACAGGGCGCGGCGCTTCATCGCGCCGGTGATCGTGAACGATTGATCGTCGGACGCGGAGATCAGCGCGCCGATCGTTCCGGCCAGAATCGCCATCACGATCAGATTGCCGTACACCAGCCAAACGGATTCCTTCTGCGTCAGCGAATGGCCGTGGTTGACGATTTCGACGGGGATCCATCCGATCGCGCCGCCGAGCAGGCCCGCCAACGCCTTGAACATCAATTCGCGCCGATTGATGGAACTGTTCATCCGCAGCAAACCCTCATATCCGTCCGTCTGGCTCAGCGAGGCCTATCCGCCGCGGCCGCACAGACGCCGTCTATCTATATGATAGCTCCGGCGGGCGCGGCTTTGAACGCCCTGACCCGCCCGCAAATTTCATCGGTTGCCGTTCCCGTCCGAAAAGATGCATCATTTTGCGCCGCGGCGAGGACCGCGGAGACGAGGCTCCCGATGGCGGAGAAAACGCTGATTAACGAACCCTTCGGCCCGTTGCAGGGCGTGCGGATCGTCTCGACCGGCACGCTTATCGCCCAGCCGTTCGCCGCCGAGCTTGCGGCCGAGATGGGCGCGGAGGTGATTCAGATCGAGCGGCCCGGACAGGGCGACGCCGGATGGCGCACGCTCGGCGCCACGCTGCCCGCACGCGACGGCGGCGCCGCGGTGGCGACCAATTTCATCCAGGAGCGGCGCAACGTTTTCTGCGTCACGCTCGATTTCTCGCAGCCGCGCGGCCGCGATCTCTTTCTGGAAATCGCCGCGCGCGCCGACATCTGGATGGAAAGCTCGAAGCCGGGCACTTATCCGCGATGGGGCCTCGACGACGACGCCGTCCGCAAAGTCAATCCCAAGATCGTGATCACGCACGTCTCGGGCTACGGCCAATATGGCGAGCCGGGATATATCCGGCGCACCTCTTACGACATCGTGGGGCAAGCCTTCGGTGGCTCGATGTACCAGACCGGTTATCCGGAAAATCCCCCCTCGCGCGCCGCTCCGTGGACGGGAGATTACATGACCGCGATGTTCACCTTGTGGTCGTCGCTGGCGGGCTTGACCTACGCACGCGCGCACGGCGCCGGCCAGTCAATAGATGTCGCGCAGTACGAGGCCATCCATCGCACGCTCGGCGGCACGATGGTCGAGTATTTCCAGAAGGGCCAGGTGCGCGAGCGGTCGGGGAATAAAGGGCAGGGCTTTCAGCCGCTCGACAGCTTTCAGACCGCCGACGGATGGATCGCGATGGGCGCGCTGACGGAGGTTTTCAACCGCCTGCTGGCCGCGATCGGACTCGACCCGGCGGATCCGAAATGGCAAAGCGCGCGCACCAACCTCGATTCGATCGAGGGCGTCGAGTTCGACGCGATCCTGCGCGGATGGGTCGCCGAACGGCCGACCGCCGAAGTCGTTCGCATCCTGAACGATGCGCAGGTGCCATGCGCCCGGATCATGAACAGCCGCGATATCGCGGAGGACCCGCACTATCGGGCGCGCGAGATGCATATCGAATGGGACGACCTGCAGGTCGGGCGCGTGAAGGGAATCAACGTCGTGCCGAAATTTTCGCGCACTCCGGGCCGGGTATGGCGCGGCGCGGTCGCGGTCGGCCACGACAATCAACGCGTCTATGGCGGCTTTCTCGGCAAGAGCGCGGCCGAACTGGAGTCGCTCAAGCGCGGCGGCGTGATCTGATCGCGCCGCGCCGTTAAGCCGCGACCTTGGCCATAAACGTTTCGGCGCGCTCGGCGAAAACCCGCGCGTCGGCGTAGCGGCCGAGGTCGAGAATGAAATAAGTGGCCCCTGCCGCGCGTTCGGCCGCAAGCGCGGCGCGCGCCGCCGCAACGTCGTCGAGCCGCATCCCGCGCCGCACGACGATCTCGAAATCTCCGCCGCGTCCGCGCGCCGCCAGCCTAGCTTTCAGCTCGGCGGCCAGCGGCGCGAGCTGGTCGGCCGCAAGCATTGGATGCCATCCGTCGCCGAATTCCGCCGCGCGCTCGAGCGCGGGCGCGCCGTTGCCGCCGATCCAGATCGGCGGACAGGGCGGACGCGGCGCGAACACGAACGGCGGAAATTTCACCAGCTCGCCCGCGTAGCCCTCGGCGTCGTGCGCGAACAAATGACGGATCACGCGCAGCGACTCGTCGCTGATCCGGCCACGCATCCGCTTTTCCACGCCCAACGTCTCGAACTCGCGCCGCATCCATCCAACGCCCGCGCCCAATATCATCCGCCCGCCCGAGAGCTCCTGAATCGTCGCGATCTGCTTGGCCGTGAGCACCGCTGGCCGATACGGCAGCACCAGCACCGAGACGCCGAGCCGAATCCGTTCAGTCGCGCCGGCGAACCATGCGAGCGCGGCCAACACGTCGAGATAACGCCCGCCCGAGCCTTCGGCGTCGTCGGGCGGGATGCACAAATGATCGGAAACGAAGAGTGCATCGAAGCCCAGCCGTTCGGCCGCCGCCGCGCATTCGCGCATCGTCGCGCGGTTGGATTGCGGCCCCATGTTACGAATGGCAATTCCGTATTTCATCGGCGCTCTCCCTCGATCCGGTTATGCATGGCGTGGCGCATCGACGCCGCCTGCGTTAAATGATCAAAGTCGTGGGCCGGCCTTCCGCCAAAGAACGCAAACCCTATAATATCGACGCGCTCGTCGATATCGCCGTCAGGGTCTTCCTGCGCCACGGCTACGACGGCGCCTCGCTCGACCAGGTGGCTGCCGCGGCCGGCATCACCAAGGCCAGCATCTACTATCACGTTGAGGGCAAGGAAGCCCTGCTCAAGCTGGGCGTGGGCCGTGCGCTTGCCGCGCTGTTCGCCGTGCTCGAAGAAGCGCAGGCGCGCGAGGGCAGGGCGATCGAACGCCTGCGCCACGTCGTGCGCCGCACGGTGGAAATCACCGTCGCCCGCCTGCCCGAGGTCGCGCTGCTGCTGCGCGTGCGCGGCAATACGGAAACCGAACGCTGGGTGCTCGAACAACGCCGCCGCTTCGACCGCCTGATCGCGGCGATCGTCCACGATGCGCAAATCAGCGGCCAGCTCCGCGCCGATATCGACCCGGCGCTCGCGACCCGTCTGCTGTTCGGAATGCTCAATTCGATCACTGAATGGTATCGGCCGGAAGGCGGGATGGGCGCCGCGCAAATCGCCGACGCCGCGATCAAAATCGCCTTCGAAGGATTGCGCTAGGGAAGCTCTGCACAAGATCCATCCCGTCATTCTGAGCGCAGCGAAGAATCCCGGGATTCTTCACTGCGGCAGCCTTCGCTCAGAATGACAATGACGACACGTGTTTCTGTCATTCTGAGCGAAGCGAATAATCCCGACCTGGCGTCGCGCTAAAGTAAACTTATACGCGGGACGGCACACTAGCTGAGGCTCTGCCAAGTTGATCGAATAGGACGAACCGTGCCGGTTCGCAGCCGTCTTGCCGCCTGTGTGGAGCTTCCTTGCGCGGCTGGCCTTACGGCGCGCGACTACTTCGGCTTGCCACGATGGATGGCGTTCCGTTTGCGCCGGGGCGCATGCGCGCGCATGAATTCATCGACCAGTTCGCCGACAATCCGCTTTTGACGCGCGTTGCCGGGATCGGTCGGCCTGCCTAGCAGGCGCGGCCACAGGAAATACTCCTTCAGGGTTGCGATCAGCCGAACGGCAGCCTCGAAAGGTTCATCGACGCTGAGAAGCTTGCGGTCCGTTGCGACCGCCAGCCGCGCCGCCAACGGATGGGCGGCAACCTTGGTAATCTCTTCGTAAAAAAGCTGGCCCAGATTGCTTCGCCGCGCCCCTTCAGAGATCACCAGGCGAAAGGCCTGAACCGTTTTCGGATCGCAAAAGGAGGCCGCGAGCTGGTTGGCGAACGCGGTGAGCAGCGCCCGCAGCTCCCGGACACCCGCACCGACAGGCGCCGGCGCACGCATAGGGGAGCGCTCGATTAGCGCCTGAATTACATGGACGAACAATTGCTCCTTGCTGCCGAAGTGGCGGTACAACGTCTGTTTCGACATGCGAGCCTGAGCGGCGATCATGTCCATGGAGGCCGATTGGTAGCCGTGGACCGTGAAAACGTCGAGTGCGACATCCAGGATTTGCGGCGCCTTGGCGGCGGCGGTTCGGGTTGGGCGGCCAGCCATTATTTTAGCTCCGCGCGCTTCGCCGCCGGCGGAAATTCCGGCCGGCCGCGGAGGGCTTGCGAATTGTGGTGAAATTTATCATACTGCTTAGTACTATTATTTTGGCTGAAACGCTGGCGAATGCCAAGCCTGTGTCACAGCTTGTAACCAGCGTGCGCGCTCGCTCGCAAAGCCGCCGCGCCAGGCGCGCTCAAGGCAAGCCGCCAGCGACGCGAACTGAAACGGCGGGCGCCAATAGCGATATCGAAGGTCTGGAAATCAAACCAGGGAGGTTTCACCATGCCGACGTTGTACGGAGTTCTGGGCTCCCCGTTCGTGAGGAAAGCGATCGTCGCCCTCACCGAGAAGGGGATCGAATACGATCATGAACAGGTGATTCCGTTCGGCCCCAATCCCGAGTATCGCAAAATTCATCCGCTTGGAAAAATTCCAGCCTACCGCGACGGCGACCGCGTGCTGCCCGATTCGTCGGTTATCCTCGCGTATCTGGAGCGGGCGCATCCCGAGCCGCCGCTCTATCCCTCCGATCCGTACGAGCATGCACGCGCGCTCTGGTACGAAGAGTTTGGCGACGACGGGCTTGCGCCGGTCACGGGCGCGAAGATTTTCTTTCCGCGCGTGATCGGGCCGCGCTTCATGAATCGCCCGCCTGACGAAGCCGCGATCAAGAAAACGCTCGATGAAGAAGTGCCGCCGCTGTTCGACTACCTCGAGCACGAGTTTGGCGACAAAAAGTTCCTGGTCGCCAACCGCTTCACTATTGCCGACATCGGCATTGCAACCCAGTTCGTCAATTTCGAGCTCGCCGGATGCAGCGTCGATGCGCAGCGATGGCCGAAACTCAAAGCCTATGTGGAACGCATCCACAGCCGGCCGAGCTTCAGAGCGGTGATCGAAAAAGAGTTTTTAGCCTTCAAACCGGCATAGAGAGGCTCGGCGCAAGTCGATCGATTGGGATAAAAAGCGGCAGTTGGATGGAACGGCGTGGAGGTTAAGAGGAACAACGAACGTTCGCTGCGATGGCCCGGGGCGCGCAAGGAAAAATAACCGGGCTGGGCGAGACGCGCGGCTGGTCAAGTTGCGCGATCGCGGTCGCGACTCCCACATCGTCATTCGCCGGCTCGGTCCTCTTACATCGTCATTCTCGGGCTTGACCCGAGAATCCATCGATCCGCGGCTTGGCTGGCGGTTTGGATGCCCGCGTCAAGCCCGCGCATAACTATTAAGAGGAACTCGCCAAATCGATGGATGCCCCGTACACGACTAACAAGCGGAGCTCGCCAATGCGTCCGCCCGGGAGCGGCGGGCGAAAGCCAGCACTGAGTCTGACGAAGGGAATCCCGGTATCCGTTTCATTGCCGGTTCTTTCGGGATTCTTCAGTTCGCTGCGCTCCGTTCAGAATGACAAACTGGCCCGCGCGGAGCTTCCTTGGGGGTGGAAAAAAAGCGTCGCGGGACTTGACATCGAAAGAGGAAATTCCTATAAATCTACCGTTCGGTAGATAACTTCGCGGCGATTCGGAGGCTGTCACGATGGGCGCGTCGGCAATCGATATTTCCCGTAAAAATACCGCGGCCGAATATCCTTCGGTCGAGGAACTCAAGCAGCGGCTAATCATTCCCGAAGCGGGCTTCACGCCCGCGCCGGAAGTGCAGCAGCCCAACGTCTTTCCGATCGAATGGCGGCTCGAAACTCCCAAGCTCGCCGAAATTTACGAGCGCGCCAAACGCGAGGGCTTCAACCCTTCCGCGATTCCGTGGGAGACGCTCGATCCGTCGGCCTACACCGCCGACGAACGGATCGCGATGATGTACTGGTGGGCGCTGCTTTCCAACTTCGATTCGTCGGGACCGGCGGTCTTCGGCCGCGCGATGATTCACGCCTTCGAGACGCATCAGGAAGACCCCGTCCGCAAGTGCTTTTTCTCGATCACGCGCGACGAGACGAATCACGAGGAGTGTTGCCAGCGCGCGATTCAGCGCCTGGTTCCCAACGGTCCGCAAGGCTTCGCGCCGAAGACCGAGCTGGAACGCGCGGCGCTCAACAATATCGACTGGCTTTACCATAACGGCGGCCGCTACTGGACGGGATTCAACAACGCGGTCGGCAAGTATCCGCTGGCGGTGTTGTTCACGTCGTTCATGCTCGGCGAGGTTGCGTCCTCGACGCTGTTCCACGGGATGGCGCGAGCGACGCGCCATCCCGTGTTCGAGCAGGTCTTCCGCAGCATCGGACGCGACGAATCGCGCCATCTGCAAATCTGCATCACGCTGCTGGAAAAGGAATGGCCGGGCCTGAGCGACGAGTATCGCGCCTTCGTGACCAAGCAATTGCGCGCGGGCTTCGTCTTCCTCTCGATGGTTTTGTGGGAGCCGCCGCCGATGTTCTGGCAGTTGCCGGACTACTTCCTGGACAACCATCGCGTGCTGCTCGATATCGCGCGGCGCGCCGGCCTCGGCATACTGCGCGTGGACGAGCAGGCCGAAAACTGGCGCATCGCGATCGCCAAGGTGCGCAAGCTGCTCGAGCGCTGGCGGATCGAATTTCCGGCGATCCCGGAACTCGATATCGAAGGGGTGGACGTCGGCGACATCTCCGACGCCGATATCATTCCGGTATTCTGATCCGGCCGGTTGCCCCGCCGCGCCGGGTTTCTGACATAATCGCCGCATCGGCGGCGACCGCGGCCGCGCGCGAACTCAAACGCCGCGGCCGCGGCGTTTCAGCCGCGTCAATCGAAATGGGAGATTCGTTATGAGCGTGGAACTGGCAGTCGCCAACAACGTCGGCGAAATCGTGATGAACCGGCCGGCGAAGATGAACGCTTTTGACGATGCGATGGTCGCGGCGATGAACCAGCGGCTGGCCGAAGCTGAAAACGCTCGCGTGCGCGCGCTCCTGATTCGCGGCGAAGGTCCGGCGTTCTCAGCGGGGCGCGACCTGGCTGGCGCCGAACCGGGCAAGGAAGACGCCGAAGCGATACTTAAGGCGGTCTTCAACCCCGTGATTCGCAAAATTGCTAACTTTCCCGCGCCGACCTTCGCCGCCGTTCACGGGCCGTGCCTCGGCGTTGGCCTCGGCATCGCATTGGCCTGCGACGTGGTTTTCATCGCTGAAGACGCCAAGACCGGCTCGCCCTTTGCGCGCATCGGCGCGGTTCTCGACTCGGGGGCGCACGCCTTCATGACCGCGCGCATCGGCGCCCATCGCACGCTCGAACTGATTTACAGCGGCCGGCTGATCACCGGCGCCGAGGCCGCACAAATCGGCTTGGTGAATCGCGCGCTGCCGCGCGAGTCGCTGCTCGACGAGGCGCGCAAACTGGCGCTCCATACCGCGCAGGGACCGACAGCGGCCTTCATGGAATCGAAGCGTCTCATCGCGCGCATTCGTGAAGAAGGATTGGGACTCGAAAGCGTGCTCGAGGGCGAAGCCAAAGCGCAGGGCGCGGCCGGGCGCACCGAGGACTATCGTGAGGGTATCAGCGCGTTTCAGGAAAAACGCGCGCCGAAGTTCGCTGGCCGCTGATGAACCTCCGCGCAAGTCATATTGTCATTCTGAACGGAGCGCAGCGGAGTGAAGAATCCCGGGATTCTTCGGCTACGCCTCAGAATGACAAACTAAAAGGTCCGTGAATGAGTAGTTGGCGCCGCGCAGCGCCGGGGGAGTGCGCATTTACGAGTTCCTCTTGTTAGTCATGCCCGGGCTTGACCCGGGCATCCATTCGCTATGGATTCGCGGGTCAAGCCGGCGAATGACGCTGTGGGATTCGTGACCGTGATCGCGGAGCCGGAAGGGAACCGACCGGCACGCCGGAAGCGGCGCAGGCTGCGGCCCAAGTCCGTCAAAATTAAAGCAATACTTTAGAAATTATCGAGGATGGCCGAGCGGTCGGCGCCGCCGCCCGCCGATCAGCGTGAGGCTGCGTGGCGCCTTCGGACCGTCTTCGGCCCCGGTCTGGACGCGCTTGGCCGCCAATCGGCGCGCCGCGTCGCCGAGCGCTCCCGCCTGATGCCAGCGGCTGTATTCTTCGAGCGTGAGGCCGCGCGCCGCTTCTAGCGCCACCGACAGCGCCGCCACGACCATCACCTGCCCGAGCACGCTGATGCGCGGCGCGAGTCCCAGCAGGCCGCCCTCGCGATCGACCGGCGCGTGAATCACCACGTCCGCCAGCCGGGCGAGCGCCGAGTCGCGTCCGCCGGTGATCGCGATAAGGTGCGCGCCATGGTCGCGGATCGCGCGCGCCGCTGCGCACAATTCGGCGGTTTCGCCGCTGTTGGAGATGGCAATCACGATATCGCGCGGATCGACCTGGCCGAGGCTGCCGTGCAGCGTTTCGGTGGCGTGCAGAAACGTCGCCATCGTGCCGACCGAGCATAGGATGCTCGCGGCGTAGCGCGCGACGTGCTCGGGCTTGCCGACGCCGGTCACGTGGACGCGGCCGCCATCCGCGGCGGCGACGCGGATCGCTTCGACGGCGCGGCCGAGCGCGCGCAAATCGATCGCGTCGCGCAATTCGCCCATCTCAGCAAGACACAGGTCGAAAAAGCTCGCGACTTCGCCGAACGGCTGCGAACCGTTCGTAAGCGCGTCCGGGATGTTGTTCGCTGTTTGCGCCGCTTGAGGAATAGTTTCGCCCAACAACGACAAAATTTGCGCGCGCCGTTCGAATCCGCTCGGAAAACCGCCCGGATGGGACGCGCAAACGGCGCCCGCGGCGTTCGCAAGGCGCCCGATCCCCGGCCAATCGAGGCCCCATCTGAGCCCCGCCAGCATCCCGCCCAAAAAAGCGTCGCCGGCGCCGGTGGAATCAATTTGGCGGATACGGAACGCCGGAATCCGGACGGCGGCGCCTGCGGCCGCGATCGCGCATCCCCGCTCGCCGTCGGTAATCGCCACGGCGCGATTTCCGTAGCGGGCGCGTATCGCTTCGGCCATCCGCAATGGCTCGCGCAAGCCCGCGGCCAGCTCCCGCGCCGCGGCTTTGGCCGGTTTCAGATAGGTGGCGAGGCCGAGGGCGCGTTCCAGCTCGGCTTGCGAGCCGAGCGTCGCCAGCGCGTCGGACGGCGGCACGTCAACATCGAGCAGGGTGGGGATATTCCGGGAGCGGGCAAATTCCAGGATTGCGACCACGGTCGCGAGCGGCAGTTGCGATATTTCGGTGGTCGCCAAGTGCGCGGTGCGAATAAAGGCGCTGTGGCGGCGGCGGATTTCTCCCGGCCGGAGTTCGGCGGTGGCGCCGCGCACCATATAAATCGCGCGATTTCCATCAGGATCGACGAAGATGGTCGCGCTCGAGCTGGCGCTGCCGTCGAGCGTCAGATGGTGGCGGATGCCGAGCGCGTTCATCCCGGCGCGCAGCAGCTCGCCGTTGCGATCATCGCCCATCTTGCCAAAGATGCCGACGTTAAGCCCGAGCACGCGGGCCCATCCGAGATGGTTCAGGGTTACGCCGCCGACCGCGGGCGCGGCGGGCCTAATCCCGGCGGCGTCGGTCAGGATTTTCTGGTCGGCGCCGATAATTCGCGGAGTGTGATGGAAAAAATCCACCACCATGCTGCCGCATCCGACCGCGTCGAGATTCCGGTCACGCATCCTGTAGCGCCGCGCGGCGCATCTGCGGCCGCGCCGCCGCCCAATGGCTGAGCCATTCCGGCTCGAGCGTTACGCAGGCGCGCCGGCGCAATTCGTTGAAGCTCCGGATAAAGACGCGGCGTTCGTCGGCCTCGAGTTTTGGCGTTCCGTCCGCGACCGCGTCGCTGGAAATGACGCCCAGATGTTTCAGTCCGGCCTTGAGGCAGGCGATCGTGCGTTTTTTGCCCTTGCCGGGCAATTCCACGGCCTCGCGGAATTCCTCCATGATGGCGCCGTAGCGATCCATCAGCGCGAAGTCGCCGGCGTGGCAGACTTCCCACGCCCGCCGCCATTCGCGCGGCATCAAATTGGATGCGCCCGCGACCACGCCATGGGGCAGGGCGCCGTTGGTCAGATAACGGTTCCATCCGGAGCGCAGCCGGCCGCGCAGTCCCGCGCCCGGCCGGAAAAGTTCGAAGATGAGATATGCGTTGCCGGGATAGATCGCGAAATCGCCCGACTTCTTGAAATGCGCGGCGGCGCGCGTGTAATTGCCCAGCACCGCCTTGCCGGAGGTTACCTTGACTCCGCGCACGTAGGGCAATTGGCTCATCCGCTTCACGTCGCGCGTATGCAGGTGCGGTGACTTGCCGGCCGCCGCGATATCTTCGTTGTCGTAGAGGTAAATCGGAAGCGTGCGACCGCGTCGCTCAAACGCCTCGCCGAGGTCGCGCGTGACGAATTCCACCGGATCGTCCACGTCGGCGATCGAAAGCGGCGCGACCACCGCCGCATCCGCGGCGATTTCGAGCGCATGCTCGAGATTCTCAAGGGTTTCGGCGCGCGTCGGCGCGGTGATTCCGGCCCACGCCTCGGCGGCCTTGCCGGTTGAAGCGGCGCTCCTGCACTCCTCGACCGCGATTCGCGCGACCAGTTGGCGGCGCGCATTGTCCATCCGGTTCCATTCGCCGGTGGTTCCGGCGGCAAAGATAATCTGCGCGCCCTGCAACGCGTAGCGCACAACGGCGCGCTGTTCTTCAACGATAATGCGGCCGGCCCCGTCGAGCACCGTGACAATCGGAACCGAAAGCCCCGCCGGCGGACGATAGCGCGCCGCCGCGCGTCCGCGCCGGCCCCGGACCGCCGCGAGCAAAAGCAGCTTGCTGCGGGTTTTCCCGTTCGCGGTCATCACGCGCCGTTCCTAGAGCAGCAACAGTCCGAGATGCGTCGCATAGGTGTAATCTCCGCCCAAATCATAGCTATAGTTCTGGACCAAGCCCTCGAAACGAATCTGGTAGCCGCCGTTGGCGGCCATCGCGCCGGCCGGCGGATTCATCGCCCACATCCCTTTTTTGCAGGCGTCGATCATCGCCTGATCGACTTTGGCCACGCCGGAACGCTGCTCGATCGCGATATCGGTCAGCCGGCCGTGAGCATTCAGGGTGAGCCGCAATATCACCGGTTTGATATTGGTCGGCAGCGCGTATTGACCGAATCTGGCCACCTCGATATCCTGCGCCGCTTTCAACGTCTGCCGGAGCATCGCATAGCTAAAATCGGGATATTTGCGCGCCTTGGCGTTGAGCAAAGTCGTATCGCCGGGCGGCGGCTTGGTGTCGCCGGTATAGATATTCGCGGTCGGATTCGCCAGGTAAAGCCGCGCCAGCGTGGTGTTGGTCGTCGTCTGTTGATTGGTCGCGGGCGTGCTGACCGGAGCATTCAGCAAATTGCGATTCGCGACCAAACTCGACGTCGTATTAGCGTTCGATAGCTGGTCCAGATTCGTCACCACTCGCGCTCCGCCGGCGTAATCGGGGCTGGCCGCCTCGGCCGTTTGCGCGGCCGACGGATTGCCGCTGCCGGCGCCGCATCCGGCCAGCGCCGCCGCTATCGCCGCCGCCGCGATTCGCTTGATCCAGACCTTCGCAATCTCCATCGAACGCTCGCGAATGCACGCTTCAGGCCGCTCGGCGGCGCGCCGCTCCGATGAGGCTGGCATTTTAATACCTAATAATCGAAAATTTCAAACATAAGAAACACGAAATCTTTCAAATCCACTCAGAGCCGCATACGAGGCGGCTTGCGGGCGCGCCGACAATGGTTATTCTAAAGAAATAGAGGCGGCCGGAAAGAATTGAGCGGACGCCTTGCGCGTGTTAGGATGCGAGGGTTTGCAGGAGCGGCTCGGTACGAATCGATGAAAGCTGGAATCCATCCGCAATATCGCCGCTGCGTGGTGACCTGCGCATGCGGCAACACCTTTGAAACGCGTTCGACGCAAGCCGAGATTCATATCGAGGTCTGCTCGAACTGCCATCCGTTTTACACCGGCCAGCATCGGCTGGTCGATACGGCCGGCCGGGTCGAGCGCTTCAAGCGCAAATACGGCATGAAGTAGCATTGCAACTCCCTCCGCAGGGGCGCGCAAACGCCCTTGCGGCCGGGAGACACGGTCGGCACCGGCGATTGCCGCGCGCCGTTTTATTTTGCCTTATGCCGTCCGACGCTGGATGACGCAGCCGCGCCGCATCAATCGCAATGCTCGATAAACTCAAAGGCATAGAGGACCGCTACGGCGAACTTGAACGCCGCCTGGGCGATCCGGCGGTGATCGCGAACAATCGCGAGTACGCCGCGCTCGCGCGGGAGCGCGCGCAATTGGGTGAAGTCGCGGCGGCGATCCGCGATTATCGCAAGTTACTCGGCGAAATCGCCGGCCATCGCGCGCTACTCGACGGCGACGACGTGGAACTGCGCGAACTCGTCAAGGCGGAGCTGCCGGCGATGCTCAAGCGGCAGGCCGCCCACGAAGAACGTCTCAAGGAACTGCTCGCGCCGCGCGATCCCAACGACGATCGCAACGTCCTGCTCGAAATACGCGCCGGCACGGGCGGCGAAGAGGCGTCGCTCTTCGCCAGCGATTTGTTCCGGATGTATTCGCGCTACGCCGAACGCCATCGCTGGAAAATCGAAACGCTCAGCCTGAGCGCGACCGGCCTTGGCGGAATCAAGGAAGTCATCGCGCAGATCACCGGCCAGGGCGCCTACAGCCGGCTCAAATTCGAGGGCGGCGTCCATCGCGTGCAGCGCGTGCCGGCGACCGAAGCCGCGGGACGCATCCATACCTCGGCCGTGACCGTGGCGGTGATGCCCGAAGCGGACGAGGTCGAGGTCAATATCAACGAAGAAAAGGATTTGCGGATCGACGTGATGCGGGCGTCGGGGCCGGGCGGCCAAAGCGTCAACACCACCGACTCGGCGGTGCGCATCACGCACCTTCCGACCGGGATGGTGATTGTCTGCCGCGACGAAAAATCGCAGCACAAGAACAAGGCGCGCGCGCTCAAGATTCTGCGCGCCCGCCTGCTCGATCTCGCCCGCGCCGAACAGGACGCCAAAATCGCCGAGGCGCGGCGCTCGATGGTCGGTTCGGGCGACCGCTCAGAACGGATCCGCACCTACAACTTTCCGCAATCGCGCATCACCGACCATCGGGTCAACTTGACGCTTCATCAGCTCGATCAAGTGCTCGACGGCGCGCTCGATCCGATTATCGACGCGCTCGCGACCAGGGAGCGCGCCGAAGCGCTGGGCGCGTGACGCCCGCGCCCGAGCCGCGCCCATCGCGCCGATGCCGCCTGACGAACGCGCCAGCCTTGGCCGCACGCTGACCGACGCGGCCGCGATTCTCGCCGCCGCCGGCATCGATACGCCGCGCTTCGACGCCGAACTGTTGCTGGCGGCCGCGGCGGGCGCCGATCGCGCGAGCCTTTACCGCGGCGGGGTGGAGCTCGACGACGCGGCGCGGAAACGGTTGGCGGAGATGGTCGAGCTGCGCGCGCGCCGGATGCCGCTGGCGTATATCGTCGGGCGGCGCGAGTTCTTTTCGCTTGAGATCGAAGTCGCGCCCGGCGTACTGATTCCGCGTCCGGAGACGGAAACGCTCGTCATCGCGGCATTGAGCCGGATGCGCGATCGGGCGGGGCTGCGCGTGCTCGATCTCGGATGCGGTTCTGGCGCGATTGCGATCGCGTTGGCGGTCAATGCGCCGCAAGCGCGATACGCCGCCTGCGATCTCTCCGAAGATGCGCTCGAAATCGCGGCGCACAACGCCGCGCGCCACGGCGTCGTCGGTCGAATCGAGTTTCGGCATGCGGATTTGTTCGCGCCGCTCGACGGCGCCGGCGAATTCGGCCGCTTCGATTTGATCGTATCCAATCCGCCTTATATCGCGGACGTGGAGTTGGCCGGACTGGCGCCGGAAATCCGCGACTTCGAGCCGCGAATCGCGCTGGCCGGAGGCGCCGACGGGCTTGATTTCTATCGCCGGCTCGCGGGCGGTCTGAGCGCGCATCTGGCGCCCGATGGAATGGTTGCGGTCGAAGTCGGCGCCGGACAGGCGCGGCAGGTCGCGGAAATTCTCGGCGGAGCCGAATTGAGCGAAATCGCGTTGGATCGCGACCTCGCGGACGTGGAGCGCGTCGTGCGCGGCGTCAAGCCGGTTGGGTAATCAGCGATGGCCCTGACTGCCAGCGATCGTATGATATGAAATCAGCAGGATAATCGCGCCCATCGCCGCGACCCCCACGCTGTACGGATTCAACCCCCGTATTTCGGGTTCGCCCAGAGTGTTGAAGACGTAGCTGCCGATCAGCGCTCCCGCCACGCCCAGCGCCAAATCGTACACCATGCCATGACCTTTTTGGTTGACCACCCGGCTGGCGACAAAGCCAGCGATTATTCCCACTCCGATCCAGGCCAGAATGCCCATCGTAAGGCCCCCCGTGAAAGCTCGCTGCGCGCGAACCGCAACTCCCGATTCTACAATTACCTGATCCGCGATCGATCAAAATTCAAGCCGGGTTCCGATCATGCATGGGGTTTGAGCAGTGAAGGCGCGGCTACGGGCGTTTCTTCGCGTTAACTGGGGCGTCCGCGCTGTATTTGTCTCGCAGCGGCGGCGCCCATCGCCAGGGACGTGCCTTGAATGCGCGCCTCTGGCAAAATCGATGGCTCACGCGCTCGCGCGGAAAAAGGGGGAACTCGCGGTTGGCGATGGATCGGATGATCATTCATGGCGGCGCGCCCTTGCGCGGCGTGGTCGCATTGAGCGGCAGCAAAAACGCCGCATTGCCGATCATGATGGCGGCGACGCTCACCGCCGAACCGGTGACGCTCCGCAACGTGCCGCGCCTGCGCGACGTCCGCACCGCGATCGAACTGCTGGCCGGGCTGGGCGTGGCCACGCGCTGGATCGGCGAGCACGAACTTGAACTGAACGCCCATACGCTGAGCGCGCACGAGGCGCCGTACGATCTGGTCAAGACGATGCGCGCGTCGTTCGTGGTGCTGGGCCCGCTGCTGGCGCGCGCGGGCCGGGCGCGGGTTTCGACGCCAGGCGGATGCGCGATCGGCGCGCGTCCCGTCAATTTGCATATCGCCGGGGTGCGCGCGCTTGGGGCGCGCGTGCAACTGCGCCACGGTTACGTCGAGGCGCACGCGCCGCGGCTCGCCGGCGCGCGCATCTGGCTGGATAATCCGAGCGTCGGCGCGACCGAGAATATCCTGATGGCGGCGACGCTGGCGCGCGGCCGCACCGTGATCGAAAACGCCGCGCGCGAACCCGAAGTCGTGGATTTGGCGCGGATGCTGGCGGCGATGGGCGCGCGGATTGCGGGCGCTGGCACGCATGTGATCGAAATCGAAGGCGTCGAACGCCTGCACGGCGCCGACCATGCCGTGATTCCCGATCGGATCGAGGCGGGGTCGCTGATGGCCGCCGCCGCGGCGACCGGCGGCGAGATCGTGATCAGCGGCGCGCCGGTGAACGATTTGGAGGCGGTGATCGTCAAGCTGCGCGAGGCGGGCGTCGAAATCGAAGCCGCCGCGGGCGGACTCAGAATCGCGCGGCCCGGCCGTTTGCGTCCGATCGAACTGCGCACGCTGCCGTATCCCGGCTTTCCGACCGATCTGCAGGCGCAGATGATGGCGCTGCTGACGCTGGCGGACGGCGCCTCGGTAATCACCGAGACGATCTTCGAAAACCGCTTCATGCACGCGCAGGAGCTGATTCGGATGGGCGCGGATATCGTGATGAAAGGCGCCACGGCGGTGGTGCGCGGGCCGTCGCGGCTGAGCGGCGCGCCGGTGATGGCCACGGATCTGCGCGCGTCGATGGGCCTGATTGTCGCCGGATTGGCGGCCGAGAACACGACCGCGGTCAGCCGCGTGTATCATCTGGACCGCGGCTACGAAGCGCTGGATCGCAAATTGGCCGCGCTCGGCGCAAGAATCGAACGGACCGCCGATGAGTGAGGAAGCGCGCGGCCGCGCCGGGCGCGGCGAAGCCAGGATGAAGATGCGGCTGAAGATCTACGCCGCCGGCGATCCAGCGCTCGCGCGCTTGCTCGCCACGCTGCGCGGACGGTGCGCGGCGGACGGCGCGAATCCCGACGCGGCGGTGGCGGAAATAATCGCGGCGGTGCGCCGCCGCGGCGATCGCGCCCTGATCGATTACGCGCGGCGCTTCGATCGCGCGCGCCTGACGCCGGCGACGCTGCGCGTGACGCGCGAAGAATTGCTGGCCGCGCGCGACGGATTGCCCGCGCCCGAGCGGCGCGCCCTGGAGCTGGCGGCGCGGCGTATCGCGGAATTCCATCGCCGCACCCTTGAACATTCGTTCGCGTATCGCGACCGGCACGGCATGCGGCTCGGGCAGATCGTCCGGCCGCTTCATCGCGTGGGAATTTACGTGCCCGGCGGGATGGGCGCCTATCCCTCGACCGTGCTGATGAACGCGCTTCCGGCGCGCGTCGCCGGCGTGAAGGAAATCGCGATGGTCTCGCCGGCGTCGGCGGAGGGCGACCGGCCGGCCGCGCTCGCGGCGGCGGCGATTGCGGGCGTGGACGAAGTGTACCGGATCGGCGGCGTCCACGCGGTCGCGGCGCTGGCCTTCGGCACGAAAACGATCGCGCCGGTGGACAAGATTGTCGGGCCCGGCAACGCCTGGGTGCAGGCGGCCAAGCGGATGGTTTACGGCGTGGTCGATATCGACAAGATGGCGGGGCCGAGCGAAGTGCTGGTGATCGCCGACCACAAGGCGAATCCCGCATGGGTCGCCGCCGATCTGATCGCGCAGGCGGAACACGGCTCGGGCGACGAAGCGGCGATCCTGATCACGCCGTCGCGCGCGCTGGCCGAGGCGTCGGCCGCCGCGGTCGAGCGGGCGCTTCAGGATTTGCCGCGCGCCGGAGCGGTCGCCAAAGTGCTCGGGAATCGCGCCGCCGCGGTCGTGGTGAAGGACCTCGACGCCGCCTTCGAGCTGGCGAACCGAATCGCGCCGGAACATCTGGAGCTGGAAATCGAACAGGCCTCGCGATGGCTCGGGCGGGTCGCCAACGCCGGCGCTGTGTTCGTCGGCGGGCGCAGTCCGGCGCCGCTTGGCGACTATCTGGCGGGGCCGAACCACGTGCTGCCGACGGGCGGATCGGCGCGTTTCGCCTCGCCGCTCGGCGCCTACGACTTCCTCAAGCGAACCAGTATAATCGAGGCGTCGGCGCGGTCGCTGCGCGCGTTGGGACCGGCGGTGGCGCGTCTGGCGCGGATGGAAGGATTCGAGGGACACGCCCGCGCGATCGAAATTCGCGCCGGCGATGCGGCGGCGGTGGTCAAAGTCAAGCGGCGAGGAAAGGTGCGCGTGCAGCGCAAACGATCAGATGGAATCGCGAAACCGAGCGCATAACCGGACTGTCGCGGCGCCACGCTCCGAGCCGGAGGCGGCGGCCACACCGCCACGCGCGGCGCGGATCGAGCGGCGCACGCGCGAAACCTCGATCGAGGCCGCGCTCAGAATCGACGGCTCCGGCCACGGCGAAATCGCGACCGGCGTGCCGTTTCTCGATCATATGCTGGAAAGCTTCGCGCGCCACGGCTTTTTCGATCTGCGCGTGAATGCGACCGGCGACCTGCATATCGACGACCATCACACGGTCGAAGACGCCGGTATCGTGCTCGGCCGGGCGTTTCGCGAGGCGCTCGGCGATCGCTCGGGGATTCGCCGCTTCGGCCACGCGATTGTGCCGCTGGACGAGGCGCTGTGCGCGGCCACCGTCGATATCAGCGGCAGATCGTACCTGGCGTATGGCCTCGAAATCCGCGAGGAGCGGATCGGCAACTTCCAGACGGTGCTGGTCGGCGACTTCATGAAGGCGCTCGCCGACGAGACCGGTATGAATCTTCATCTCGTGATGCATGCGGGCCGCAATCCACATCATATAGTCGAAGCCGCGTTCAAAGCGCTGGCGCGCGCGATGGATCAGGCGACGGCGATCGAACCCCGGCTGAGCGGAGTGCTCTCGACCAAGGGGACGCTGTCCTGAAACCGCCGTTCGACCGTTTCCAGGTAATCCCGTCGATCGATTTGAAGGGCGGAGAAGTGGTGCGGCTGTTGCGCGGCGACATGAATCGCGCGACGGTCTATGGCGCCGATCCGGCCGCAGCCGCGCGCGCCTTCGAGCGCGACGGCGCCGCGCTGATCCATATCGTCGATCTGGACGGCGCGATCGCCGGCGAACCGCGCAACCTCGCCGCGATCGAGGCGATTCGCGCGGCGGTGCGATGCCGAATCGACGTGAGCGGCGGGCTGCGGACGATCGAATCCGTGCGCGCCGCGATCGCGGCCGGCGCGGATTTCGTTTCGATCGGCTCGGCGGCGTTTCTCGATCCGGAATTGATTCGGCGGGCGTGCGCGGAATTTCCCGAGCGAATTTTCGGCTCGCTCGATTTGCGCGGCGGGAAACTTGCGATTCGCGGCTGGGTCGAGACCAGCGAACTCGGCGTCGCGGAAGCCGCGCAACGGTTTCGGACGGCCGGGGTCGCGGCGATAATCGCCACCGATATCGCGCGCGACGGCGCCGAAACTGGCGCCAATCTCGGCTTATTCGCGAGCGTCGCACAACTCGCCGGCGTGCCGATTATCGCGTCGGGCGGAGTCGCGACGCTTGAAGACCTGCGCGCGTTGCAAAAGCTCTACGCGCAAGGCGTGGCCGGCGCGATTTCCGGCCGCGCGATCTACGAAGGCCGTTTTCGGCTGGCCGACGCTATCGCGGCCACATTGAAGCGGCAATAATCGTCTTTCTTCGCATATAGAAGGCAAATGTCGCGGCGCGGCGACCCCGCTGATGGCTGCCATGAGCATCAGCGGTGCGCTATTTTAATAACCGACCGGCAAATTTACGTAAGTCTGCCGGACTTTTCTCCGCTTACAGCTTTAATTCCCTACGTGTTGTTCTTAGCGGAATATTAGGCGTATTCCGCTCTTGACTAATCTTTGAGCCAATATCATTATGGCGTTGCAGAAAGGTGACAGAAATGGTGGCTGTGGGGAGACAGTGTCGCGTTGGTGAAACTGAAACTGTTTCAATGGAGTAACTACGATGCCTGCGCGAAACAAGAGATCGATCGTGAAATTTTCGCCACGTTACGCAAAAGGCCAGATGGCCGTTATCCTCACGCTCGTAATTGCGACGCTGGTGGGCGCGATGGCGCTCGGCGCGGACGTCGCCGTGATGTATTTCAACCATCTGCAACTGCAGAAGGGCGTCGATGCGGCGGCGCTGGCCGGCGCGAATTTTCTTCAGGGCACTTACACGTACACGCCCATCAACGCGAACTGCGGCGGCCAAAGCGATTACGCGAAACAAGCGGCCTGCGACTACGCCGCCAACGACGGGCTCACCTCGTCGAACAGTACGACATTGACCTACAACGAACCGGGGGTGGGCCTGCCGAACGGCGCCGCGACGCCTAACATCCAGGTGATCGCGAATCGCACCAACCTGCCGTATATGTTCGGACGGGTGCTGGGACTGAACAGCTACACGGTCGCGGCGGTTGCGACGGCCAAGGCGACCGGCCCAACGACCTCGGCCAATGGCATGTTTCCGATGGGCATGCAGTGCACCTCGCCGTGTTCGCTCTCGAATGCCAACGCGCCATACGGGGTGCAGTTCAACGTAAAATTCACGCCTCTCCAGGAGGCTCCGGGTAACTGGCAATGGCTCGATAACAGTCAGGGATCGAGCGGTCTTGCCGGCGGGATATCAAACGGAATGTCCGGGACCTATTCCGTCTATGGAAGCGGCGGTAGCGGCCAGACATACATAACAACTGAGCCGGGGAACAAGGCGAACGCCAATGGCGTGCAGGGTTCATTTGAATCTCGATTCACTTCAGCCAATTGCCCGACGACGGCGGATCCGTGCAACGGTGGAAGCGCCAGCAGCATTCTGCAGGACAATCAATGTCTGGTCGTGGTGCCCGCGGTGGATTTTGCGGGCTGCACGGGTAGTTGTACGGCGAATATCCAAGGCTTCGCGGACATTTATATCGAACCCGGCAGCACCTCGACGAACATCACCGCGTGCTTCGTCCAGGCCGTCACCGCAAATACGATCTCGGGGGGTTCAAATCCGGTGAATCTCGGCTCGTATGCACAGCCGGAACTGATTCAATAAGCAGCGAGCCACGGCCAGGTCTCGCGATGGAATTTGCGGGCCGCGTCGCAGGATGGTACGTCCTGACGCGGCCCGCTTCATTTTGAGAGCGTCGCGATTCATCCAAACTTCCGTTTTCTCGCGATAAAATCGGCTTTGCCTGGCATTATCAGCGGCCGATCGGCGGCACGCCCCGTGCTCAATACGATCAGGCATGGGACGGAAGCGTTCGCTTTCGCTCCAGCGCAAACGTCGGAAGTTCAGGATGGTCGCGTCATTTTCAGCGTTTTTCGATTGGGCGGCGAAACGGCCCAAAACCGTTACGCGCGGGTTCGCTCGCGGTCAGGCGATGACCATTATTATTCCGGCGCTCGCGGTGCTGATCGGCGGGATGGCCCTGTGCGCGGACTTCAGCGTGACGCTGCACGAATGGATGGTGTTGCGCAAGGCGGCGGACGCCGCGGCGCTGGCGGGCGCGACCTATCTGCTGCCGGCGACCAGCGGGACCTCGACGCTGCCCGCGATAACGCTTAGCGGCTCCTGCGATTTCGGTTCGCAGGCGGAAAACGTCGCGTGCACCTACGCGATGCAGAACTTCGCGCAAATTTCCGATATCAGCGCGATCGAGGATCCCGCGCCGGACTATTCAGGCTCCACGCCGACAATCGAAGTCGTTTTGCAGCGGACTACCGTGCCGGTCCTGTTCCTGCGCCTGCTCTCGTCGATGAGCAACTACACGGTGGGCGCGATGGCGGTCGCGGCGGCGCCGACGGCGGCCAGCGCGATTAACAACGGGCTGTTTCCCGCCGGGATGCCGGCGGATCCGAACGGCGGCGCGTTGACCTATGGCGAATCGTTCCAGCTCACCGGCAGCTATTCTCCGGGAAACTGGGGATGGTTGAACATCCCGGCTGGTTCAAGCGGCGGATCGTCGGCATCGACGGCCCCGCAGGGAACCGACAGCGGCTCAAGCAATCTGGCCAACAATATCGAATACGGATGCACCTGCACGGCTTCGGTCGGGCAATGGTTCAATACCGAGACGGGCATAAACTCAGGGCCGGTCGAGACCGCGATGGCGACGCTGGGGGTAGGCTCGACGCTGACGCCGCTGCCCTTGACGCTGACCGGCAACGAGCCGCAACTCGTGACGGTGCCGGTGGTCGATTGGAGCACGGCGTCCGGAGGTTCGGGCGCGGTGCAGATTTTGGGGTTCGCCGAAATCTGGCTGGCCAGCTATACAAAAACCTCGAGCACCGAACTCTTGACCGTCCAATTTGTGCAATACGTGTCCAAAATCGCGACCGCCGGTGGCGCCGCAAATAATTACGGCGCAAACGCTCCGGCGCAGCTCGTCGAGTAAATCGAAAATATCCTCTTCAAGGTGTCCGCCCCTCGATCCCGTTAAAGCGCGTTGCAAACGCGCAACGCTCGCGAATTCATAAAGCTGCGGTCCTCAGCGACCTGCTCCGGCGCCGCACTGGAATCCGCGCGCACGAACGTCGGTAGCGGCAAATTGAACCTCGGCAATACGCTTGAAACAGCATGAAGTGAACGCCAGCCTGAGTTGCGGCGGCGTGATCGAGGCGATTTTCATCCAATGGCGTTGTCTCGCATTGGGACGACCGCCGGTGAGGGCGATTTTCGACTTTTGTTCATGAAGCGCTGCTTTTGTTTTAAGAATGCAGTGCTTGCGGTTGTTGGTCTGATTTTTGCCCTTAAGTTCAACGCCTGAAACGTTTGAAAAGCCAAATACCGGTCTATAAGCAGCTTTTCCTGCTTTTGGCGATTCAATGAGGGGAGGCGATTAGGTGACAGGACGAAAATTTGTTGCACCATTGCAACATTTGTTGAAAAGCTCCCGACGTGCGCAAACGACCGTTCTGGTGACGGTCGGCCTGGTGGCGATACTCGGTATCTCCGCGCTCGCGGTGGATGTCGGCGAACTCTGGACCACACGCCATCTGATGCAGACCGCGGCGGACGCCGGCGCGCTGGCGGGCGTGGACGCGATCACGATCGGCGAGACCACGCTGGACGAAATCACCACGGCGGCCGACGCGGCGACCGCGCAAAACGGCTTTACCAACGATTCCGGGACGGCGGTCAACCCCAGCACCGTGACGGTCACCGTCGTGAATCCGCCAACCTCGGGGCCTTACGCCAACAACACCAACGCCGTGCAGGTGACGGTGGCGCAAGTTCAGCCGACTTTTTTCATGCGCGTGCTGGGATGGAAAAGCGTGCCGGTCTCGACGCAGGCGACCGCGCTCACAACCTCGGGCGGTTCGTGCGTTTACGCGCTCAATCCTGAAGATTCGGGCACAATTTCACTATCGGGCAATGGCACGATAACGTCGAATTGCGGCGTATATGACAATTCCAACAGCAGTTCGGCGCTAATCGCAAGCGGCACCAGCTCGATGACGGCGCCGCTGGTGGGAGTCGTAGGCGGCACAACCTACAATGGCGGCGGCAGCACACCGCCGACTTCCGGGATAGCGGCGTTCGGCGATCCGCTGGCGTGGGAGCAGGAACCGACGGGATATAGTTGCAGCAGTTTTCCTGGCACGAAGCTCAACAGTTCGACGCCGGTGACGCTTTCGCCGGGCACCTACTGCGGCGGAATTGACATCACTAGCAGCTACGCCAACGTGACGTTCGATCCCGGCTTGTACATTATCGACGGTGGTGGATTGACGATTTCCGGCGGCGCGGTAAGCGGCAGCGGCGTGACATTCTATCTGACCGGCACCAACGGAAACGGCGCGTCAAAACAGAATTACGGCGGGGTAACGATAAACGGCGGCGCGACCGTAAACCTGAGCGCGCCGTGCAGCAGCGACAACGGCAGCATCGAGGGTATGTTGTTTTTCCAAGATCGCTCGATCACGGCGACCAGCAACAACGCCAGCGTTATCAACGGCGGATCGAATTCGACGTTCACCGGCGCGCTGTATTTTCCAACGACCTCCCTCACCTACAACGGCACGTCGGGCGCGGATCAATACACTTACCTGGTAGCGGATTGGCTCACGATCAGCGGAACAACGACTATCGGCAACAACTATAGTTGCCTCGCCAACGGCAATATCATCAAGGACGCGGCGCTCGTCGATTAACCCAGGGGTACGGCGATGATTGCATGGAAAAAGAGTTCCAGAGGGCAGAGCATGGTTGAAATGGCGCTGCTGCTGCCGGTGCTCGCGCTGGTGTTTGTGGTCGCGGCTGATTTCGCGCGGGTGTTTTACGAATCGATCGAAGTGGCGCACGCCGCACGGGCCGGCGTGCAGTTCGGCGCGCAAAATTTGGTGACGGCGGTTAACTATACCGGAATGGAGGACGCGGCGATTAACGACGGCTCGAACATCTCAGGCCTGTCCGCGACCGCGTCATATTTCTGTACTTGCAACCAGCAGGTCGTGGCGTGCTCGCCGCCCGGATGTGCGGAGCCGCAGATTTTCGTCAAGGTCACAACGAGCGCGACATTCCAGACGATTCTCAATTATCCCGGAATCGGTCATACGATACCGTTGAACACCACAGCGATCCTGGAGGTGCAGTAGGCCATGTTTGCGAGAACGCGAAATTCCCAGGCTTCGAGATTGCGCGGTCATTCGCGGGGCCAGACCGGGGTTGAATTCGCGGGTACGGCGCTGCTGATGTTCACGGCGGTGTTCGGCATCTTTTGCGCGTCGATGTTGTTGTACGCCTACAACTTCGTCTCGAATTCCGCGCGGGATGCGGTTCGTTACGCGATCGTTCATGGTTCGCATAGTCTGGATCCGGCCACGGCGGACGATATCACCACGTTTGTCAAAGACATGGCGAGCGGACTTCAATCGAGCAATCTTACAGTTTCCACGACCTGGACTCCGAACAACAATCCGGGCAGCCTCGTCGCGGTTCAGGTGACTTACGACTTTCAGCCATTTTTCCCATTTTCATCGACAGCTTTGCCGCTCACGAGCACATCGCAAATGGTGATCAGCAACTGACGGCTTCCGCTGCGGTTGGTGTGGTTTGGGGGGGGAACGCGGCGCCGGAGAGAACTGTCCGGCGCCGCGGCGCTTTTCGAAGCCTTCATTGCCGGCTTTTCGAGCCTGCACCAGCGCTGACGATTTTCTTCAGTCTGACGGTTGGATTCGCGCAGCATCGCGGACGCCGTCCCGCGAATACGTCGAGAATATTGTCCACCGCCAGTTCCGCCATCTGTTGCCGCGTGCGATGGCTGGCGCTGCCGATATGCGGCGTGATCGTGACGTTCGCGAATTTCAGCAACGGATCGGTCGGCGCGATCGGTTCGGCCTCCAAAACATCAAGTCCCGCGCCGCCGAGGCGTCCGGAACGTAACGCGTCGATCAGCGCTTTCTGATCGACCACCGCGCCGCGCGCCGTGTTAATCAGGATCGCTCCGCGCTTCATCGCGGCGAACTGCTCGCGCCCGATCATTCCGCGGGTCTCAGGCGTCAGCGGCACGTTGAGCGAAATGAAATCCGACTCCGCGAGCAAGCGCGCAAGCGGGACGGGATTGGCGTTTGGCGGGTTGGCCGGCGCTTCGACTCCAGCGCTCGACGGCCGGCCCGCTCGCGCGCCGCGATGAGGCGCGTAAATCACGTTCATGCCGAGCGCGGCCGCGCGGCGGGCGACGGCGCGGCCGATCGATCCGAAGCCGATTATGCCGAGCGTGGCGCCGGCGAGGTCGCGCCCAAGCATCAGCCGCGGGGTCCACATCCGCCATCGCCGGGCGCGGACGAAGCGATCCGCTTCAACGACGCGCCGCGCTGCCGCGAACATCAGGGCGATAGCGAGTTCCGCCGTGGTTTCGGCGAGCACGCCCGGCGTATGGCCGACGGCGACGCCGGCGTGCGTCGCGGCGGCGAGATCGATGTTGTCGAGACCGACGGCGAGATTGCTGACGACGCGGAGGCGCGGCGCCTGGCGGAGAAGCGCGGCGTCGATGCGATCGCTGACCATGGTCAGGATCGCATCGCATCCGCGCGATCGCTTGACCAAATCGGCGTGCGGCGGCGGCGCGTCGTCGTCCCACAAATCGACCCGCGCGTATTCGGCCAAACGGCGCAACGCCGGCTCGGCGACGGGCCGGGTGACGAAGACGCGCAAAGCGGAAGAATTGGATAATGCCATGACGCGATTCAAATAACCCGGAAGCTCTGCTATACGCCACACTCGTGGACGCGAAAACGATCGACGAATTGTTGCAATCGGCGCTTGCGGCGGGGCGACCGACGCTGACGGAAATCGATTCCAAGCGGATTCTCGCCGCGGGCGGAATCGCGGTGGCCGTTCCGGAAATGGCCGCCACCGCCGATGCGGCCGTCGCAGCCGCGGCGCGAATCGGCTTTCCGGTCGTCCTGAAAGTCCATTCGAGCGGCGTGACGCACAAAAGCGACGTTGGCGGCGTGGCGCTCAATCTGCGCAACGCCGCCGAGGTTCGCGACGGCTTCGAGCGGATCAAGCGCGCGCTGGCCGAGCGGGCGCCGCACGCCGCGTTCGACGGCGTCGCGGTGCAGCCGCAGGCGCGGCCGGGCGTGGAAGCGATCGTCGGCGCGACCCGCGACGAACGCTTCGGTCCGATGATCGTCGCGGGATTGGGCGGAGTTTTCGTCGAAACGCTGAAAGACACCGCGATGCGGCTGGCGCCGATCGGCGCGCGCGAGGCGCGTGCGATGCTCGAAGAATTGCGCGGGGCGCCGTTGCTGCACGGCGCGCGCGGCCGCGCGCCGGCCGATCTCGACGCGCTCTCGGGCTTGATCGCGAAGGTTTCGGAAATCGCGGCGGCGCATCCGGAAATCGCCGAGATGGACCTCAATCCAGTCGTCGCGTACGAGAGCGGGCTTGCGGTGCTTGACGCGCGCGTGGTCGTTTCCGCGCCGCGGACGCAGGGACCGGCGGACGATCCTGAACGCCACCGGCGGCGGGTCGAAAATCTCAAACGATCATTCGCCGCGAAAGTGGTCGCCGTGATCGGCGACAAGCGCGCCGGCGGCTATCTGTGGCTGCGCGCGATGAAGCGTTTTTCCGGCAAGCTCTATTCCGTGCAAATCGACCCAAAGGAAATTCCCGGGATCGAGGAGATGGGCGTCGCCAACGTGAAAGCGCTCGCCGAAATAGGCGAGCCGATCGATTATGCGGTGAGCGCGGTGCCGCGCCAGGTCGCGCCGCGAATCCTGAGCGATTGCGTGGCGAACAAGGTCGCCGGCATCGGGTTTTTCACTTCCGGTTTTTCTGAAACCGCGGAAGAAATCGGCGTCAAGCTGGAAAATGACCTGCGGACGATCGCGGCGGCTTCCGATATAGCGCTGGTCGGTCCGAATTGCATGGGTCTCTACAATCCGGCGGCCGGGATTGCGAATTTTCCGGATTTGAGCGCGGGTCAAGCCGGCGATGTCTGCTTTATCTCGCAGAGCGGTACCCATTGCATCAATTTTTGTTCGCAAGCGCCGGGACATGGAATCCGTATCAACAAGGCCGCGTCGATCGGCAATGCGCTGATGCTGGAAGCGGCGGATTATATCGACGTGATGACCGATGACCCGGCCACGCGCGCGCTCGGGATGTATATCGAAGGCGTACGCGACGGCCGGCGGTTTTTTGAAAGTTTGCGGCGCGCGGCCGCGCGCCATCCGGTGGTGGTCTGGAAAGGCGGCATGACCGAGGCGGGCGCGCGCGCGACGTTTTCGCATACCGGTTCGCTGGCGACTTCCGCCGCGGTCTGGAATGCGATGGTGCGGCAGAGCGGGGCGGTCGGCGTCGCGGGACTCGACGCGATGCTGGACGCGATGGAGATGGTCGCGCGCGGCCGGCCGGTTAAAGGCCGCCGGATGGGCCTGGTCGCGATGACCGGAGGCCAGTCGGTGGTGATAACCGACACCTTCGCGGGCGCGGGACTCGAAATTCCCGCGCTGTCAGAAGCGTCATATTCGGAACTGGGCAGCTTCTTCAACATTATAGGCGGCAGCTTTCGCAATCCGCTCGACGCCGGCGGAACGATTGGCGGCGGCGGCGTGGCGACCGGAAATCTCGAGCGAATCCTTGAAATTCTCGATCGCGATTCCGTCATCGACGGCATCGTTCTCGAAGTAGGCACGGGATTGCGCGCGCAGCGATGGGCCGCGCATGAGGACGAACTGACCGCATTCCTTGACAAGCTGGCCGAGTTCGCGGGCAAGTCGCCGAAACCGTTCGCGCTGGTGATGCATCCGGCGCATCTCGAGGAATTGGTGGCGAAAGGAAAACGCCTCGCGCGCGAGCGGGGCTTGGTCGTATTCGACAGTTTCGAGCGGGCGGCCGCGGCGATGCGGGTTTCATACGACTATTGGTCGAGGCGGGCGGATTTGGCCTGACGCCGGAATCATCGCGGCGGCGCGAATATCGTCAACTTTGAATCTCCGCCGACGCCATCAAGCACGGCGAGCATCGAACCGCTGCGCGACCAACTCATCAGCAGCGGGCCGCGCGCCGCGCCCGAGGCGAGTGCGAAGGCCTGACGCGCGGGATACGAATAATCGATCAACGTCCGGAAAACTCCGTCAGGCGTTGGCGAAAACAAATCGATGGCGGCGTCGTCGGTCGCCTGCGTGAACGCCATCGACGACTCGGCGAGCAACTCCGGCGTGACGCCGAAACCGAGCGAATTAATCGAGATTTCGGACGTTACCGGACTGAAAAGCGCGATTTCGCTCTTGATCGTGGCGTGCGGATCATCGGCGGCGAGCCGCCATGTGAGCTCGTTATCGCCCAGCGCGACCAAAGTGCCGTCGCTGGCGAAGGCTGCGGCCGCCGACGCGATAGTTACCACGCTCGTTGCGCCGGTCGTCAGGTTGTAACGAAATGCGCCGGGCAAATTGTTAGGCCCGACGTCGCCCGCATAAAGCAGCGAAGTTGAATCCGGAGACCAGCCAAGGATTTTCACCGGCGCGCGCGGACCGAACGACGCGCACGCCTGGGAGGCCGTGTCCACGATGACGGGAAGCGCCGCGGCCGTTCCGCCGGAAGCCGCGAATCTGCCGTTCGGACTGAGCTTGACGGGACCCAGCGGACATTTGATTTTGTCGAGATGTGAAACCGCTCCGAGACCTGTGACGCCAATCAAATAAAGCCCGCTTGCGGACTGCACGGCGCCGGATTCGGCGGATCGATCGAGCGGGGCTGTAACCGGCGCGGATACCGCTCTTGGTCCGTTCGATTCGGGACCAAGCGTCAGCGCCAAGGTCGCGTTGTTTTTCCAGACGATCGAAGCGAACACAAAGCCGCCGTCGAATGATGCGACAATGGTTCCTTTGCCTCCGCCAATAATGCTGGCGATCACAATTTCAAGGCGGGCTGGATTCGACGTTGCGACGGCGGTAGCGATTTCCGACCCGTCGGGACTCACAGCGATATCGACGATTACGCCGTCGCCGGCGAGCGGTCCGAAATCTTCGCCAATTTTGGCTTGAGACTGAAATTTTTTGCCGCTGAAGGAGAAGACCTCGGTCCGTCCCGCAATACGTCCGGCGACCGCAATTCCGTTGTCCCGCATGAGCCACATCGGCTGCCATCCGGGGACCGGCTCGAACCCGGGCGGCATCGCCACGGACCCCGGAACAGCGACGCCGCCGGTGATTTCCAATGTCGCCGTTCGGCCGGAGTAGAGCGGCCGATGCGGCGCGGGCTTGGGCGCGCGCGATCTGAACAGCGCGCATGAATTTGCGCCCAGCATCATCAGGCTGAAAACAAGTGCCGCCGACCGCATCGCAAATCGCTCGATTCGGGCAAACCCGATAATATGTAAATCGATGCGCACGAAGAAGTTGCTGAAACTCGACGCTCTCAGGCTGAGCCGTGAAGCGCGGCTGGCGCTCCTGACCGCGGTACTGGTCGCTTTAGCCGCGGTTTGTTTCGCGGCCGGCGCCAACCAAACGGGCGTTGCGCTCGCGGCGGTCGCGATAACGATCGTCGCGGCGTTTTATCTGCTTGTGGCCCGGCCGGCGATGATTCCGGATGGCGCGGTGCTGACCATTCGAATCACCGACGATATCCGCGAGGATGGCGCGCGGACGCCGATCGAACAACTGCGCAGCCGCGGGCAACCGACGCTTAACCAACTGCGGCGCGCGCTCGAGGGCGCCGCACGTGACGATAAGCTGGCCGGCGTCATCGTGGAAGTGTCGGCGCCCGGAATCGGACTCGGAACAGCACGGGAACTGCATGATTTATTGCGCGCGGCGGCCGCGGCGAAAAAGCGCGTCGTGGCGGTGGTCGCGGGCGACGGCATGACTCCCCGAGATTACCTGATTGCGTGCGGCGCTGGGGAGATTGTCGCGAATCCAGACACTTCGCTGATGATGCTGGGCGCGGCGGCCGGAGGCCTCTTTCTTCGCGACGCGCTTGCGCGCGCCGGCGTTCAGGCGCAGACGCTTCAATGGAAAGAGTACAAAGGCGCCGCGGAGATGTTCAGCCGCGATTCGATGTCTCCGGAACTGCGCGAGAGCCTGAGTGCGATCGTCAACGATTGGAAGAAAACGATCGCGGCGAGCGTCGCCGTCGCTCGCGGAATTGATCCCGCCGGAGCGCACGAGCTTCTCGGACGCGGATTTATCAGCGCACGAACCGCGTTGAACGAAAGACTCATCGACCGCGTTGGACATCTGGAAGACGTCCGCGCCGAATTCGACCCCGAAGGAGATGGGCGCCCGTTCGTAAATTTGGCTCGATACTTGCGCCATCTCTGGTACCGCCGGCCGCCGGGCCGCAAGGCTCAAATAGCCCTGATCCACGGTCTTGGTCCGGTAATCGCCGGTGATGGCGGTGTGGCCGGCGAATTTCTGAGCGGCGAGCGCGTCGCCGAGGAATTCCGCAAAGCCGCCGCTGACGACGAGATTCGGGCGATCGTCTTCCGCATCAATTCGCCCGGCGGTTCGGCGGTCGGCTCGGATTTGGTGTGGCGTGCGGTTGGCGAAGCGCGGCGGCGCGGCAAACCCGTTGTGGCGTCGATGGGCGACGTCGCCGCATCGGGTGGATATTACGTCGCGATGGGCGCGGACGCAATCGTCGCGGAGCCGGAAACGCTGACCGGTTCGATTGGCGTCGTTTACGCGAAGTTCAGCTTGCAAGCGCTTTTCCGGCGTCTGGGCGTCGCTGCGGAATTCGTCAAAACGGACGAGATCGGCGACGCGCTGTCGGTGGCGCGCCCTATGAGCGATGCGGAACTGGCCCAGCTAAACGATGTGATGGGCGAACTTTACGGGAATTTCACAGGCAAGGTGGCGGAAGGCCGCAAGCTGGAAATCGCGCAGGCCGAAGCGGTCGCGAAAGGCCGGGTGTGGACGGGCGGCGCGGCCAAAGAACGCGGTCTGGTGGACGAACTGGGAGGATTGGGCGCGGCTGTCGCGATCGCGCGCCAGAAGGCGTCGATTGGCGAAGGTGAGCCATACGAGCTTGTCAGAATGCCGGGACCCGGACTGCTGGCGACGATCAATCTTTCGTTGGCGCGCGCGGACGGAGCCATGCTGTCTGAAATGACGGGCGCGTCGCTCGGCATGCCGCGAGGATGGGCGCCCGCGATGCTGAAACTCGCCGCTCGCGGCGGCACGATGCTGTTGTGCCCGCTGTTCTAGCCGCTCGTTTCAGCGCGCAAGCTCTTCGCGAATCGAATACATTTTCTGGCGCGCTTCCGAAATATATGCGTCGAGATTGTGGCGATGGTTCGCGAAGATGCCGGTTTCCGAACCGTCCAGTATGATCAGTGGTTTCATCGTAGCGGCGCGTTGCAGTGGACCAAGCGTTTCATCGATTAACTGCTCGATTACCGGCTTGGTCTTTTCCGTTTGATGATACTCGCGCCGCACCGCGAGCAGCATATAGTACATCACATGCGCATAGCCCTGCGCATGATAAAAATAATTGTCGTCGTTCCACGGATGGATCGGTCCGCCGTCGGGCCGGCGATCCATGTAGAGCATCGCGTGTGCGTCGCCGAGCAGATCCGTCCATGCCTCGAAAAGCGTGATCAACTCGACGTTTCGCTGATTCAATTTCCGGGATACCTGCGGATTGCTGTGCAGGCCGGCCACGTACATGCGCAGGCGTTTGGCGCCATCGGCGTATTTGCTTTCGGCGGATGGCAATATCCATTTGTACGCGTCGTTCCTGAAATCAGTGTCCGCAATGACCAGGTTAGGGTCATACTCATTTGACGAAATCTTGGTCAAGTCGTCTTTGAATACCCGCGATGATTCGCGGACGGCCATGATTATGCCGATCTGCCGGGAGGCGTTGCTATCCGCCATCATCGTAGGTCCCCAGATGAAACGATCGTTCGGATGCCAGCCAAATCCCGTGTCCAATTCGTGATCGACAATCGCCGCGAGCGTCGTTGCGTAGATTTCTCCCGGCACGAACGATCTGCCGGGCGGAAACGCCGTGTCAATCGAATAGTTGAGGCGATCGTGATGGATCTGGCCAAAGTGGAGCGCCAGGTTAATGACCAGCAGCAGCGCCACGGCGGCGGCCAACGAAGCTCCGAGCCGTTTAATCCACATCAAGGAATTCCATTTTTGTCGCGATTGCCACGGAAATTTCTTCAGCGGGCTCAAAACCTGTCGGCAGTCCAAAATAGCGCGTTGGGCGAGCCAACCAGAGCATACATCCGTTCTTCCGCCGCTGCCGGCGCGAGATTGAATCGCGCCGCGAAGCGCGAAGCCGAAATCAATCGCCACATATAATTGTGCTCTTCGTGATGCATCAAATAACATCCCGAGGATTGAAGCTGACGCTCGAAGTCGGGGTCATGCCGGGTGTGCGCGACCAGCATGCCCGAGGTCAAGGCCTGCGCAGAACGCAGAATTTCCCGGCCATGAAGTTCAGCCTCATTCTCCGGATCGATTCCAGACACGACCCGGCCCAGATGAAATACAACGGATAATATCGAATCAAATCGATCGCGCCGGTAGCCGTACTCCATAAGAATTGGATAGCCCTGCAACAGAATTGAGCGTGCGTACGCGCCGACGGAACCCGACGGGTCTCTTGCAACGACGAAATGCTCATCCGGATTGCCGGCATACTTCAGATTCGCCCGCCATCGCGCATCGTCGCGCGCCTCGCAGGCGTCAAAGCGCGAGTAGTAATCGTGGATTTCCCGGACCTCGCCGTAATCGCGACCCTGGTCGAACAATCCAACTTCGATGCGGCTGTCCACGATCAGATTTTCGGCGCCCATCAGCGCCGTAAACGTCCGGTTGACGGGCTTCCAGCCGAAGCGTTCGTAGAAGTCGATCAGGTCGGTGAACAAAAGCGATACTTCAAAGTGCTCGCGGTCGAGAGTTTCGAGCGCCAGCCGCATCAGCGCGCTGGCCGCTCCGCGCCGCCGCCAATCCTCGTGCGTATAAACCGAGCCGATTCCGCCCATCGGAACAATCTCGCCTTGCAGCCTGATGCGCCGATCGAAGATTTGCGCGGTCGAGACGATTTTTCCGCCTTCGCATGCGACGAGGCATAGTTCGTCGCGAAAAGCCGGATCGTTCAGGTTGTAGCGCGAGAAGAACGTCCGATCGCCGTACCATCGAGCCAGCAAATCCAGGACTTCGTCTCGTTCGCCAGCGCGCGCGGTCCGCACTTCCATGATTAATGAATCGAATACGAAAGGCGCACCGGCGCTCCATTGCGAATAACAGTCAGCGTGATTGAGGACTGGTTATCGAGCGTCGAAAGCAATTGCATCGCTTTGGCCGGATCGCTGACCGGATGTCCCGAGACGTCGGTCAGGACGTCGCCGTTATGCAGGCCGATCTGCTGGAAAATCGAACCGGGCTGGATTTCCGAAAGCGCGAATCCATTGGATTTTCCATTTTCCAAATTGGGCACCGCGCGCATCTCGGTAAAGAGCTGCGCCATGTGATTGACGTTGTCGTTCACCGTCGAACGTGAAATTGCGTAACGGTCGGGGCCGAGCTGGTGGACGCCGCCGACGCTGGGCCGGCGCCGGATTGGCCGGCGCAAAAATGGAAATTGTCGATTATGGAACCGTCTGAACCGGTCGAATCCTTTGGCCGATTGAGACCCGAGAGAATCGCCCAACTCGTCCGCCGGAATCTGCACCGCGACCCGTTTTCCGTTATGCATCACGATGATCCGATCGCGATCGATTTGGAGTAAGCGTCCCGCATCCGGAATTATTTCGCCAAGCCGGTAGAGAGTCTGGTTGCCCGACGCGTCCTCCACGATCGCAAACGGCTTGATGCCGCCGCTTAGATGAGAAGTTCCGAGGAGCGTGATGCTAAGGTTTTCGTTCGTCGTCGTCGTCGGAGCGGCTACCGGGGCCGGCTCAAGATGGAATACGTCCCGGCGCACGATCGGTTCATAAAGCGCCGCCGATCGGAACATCCCCGGCGGCAAATGCTGCGCGCGGTTGGCTTGCTCCTGAAGCGCCGCGTCGCCGCCCGCGAAATGCAACCGCACGCCGTCGCCGACCGAAAGAGCGGCAAACCACGCGATCGCCGCTACGATGAGGACGTTTACTAAATAGATGTATCGTTCCGGAAGATTGAACGTCATATGTTGCTGGCGGCGTCAATTGAAGAAGCATCATAGGCGCATCCTTCAATCAACCGCCCGACGTCGTAGTTCCAGCGTCCTTTCCAGCGTTCGATAGCCAAGCTCGCCGGCGAATGCCCGCTTCGAACGAGATCCATCAAACCCAGCAAATAGATGCTCTCATCCTCGCGCCGCTCGTTCAACGCCCCTTGCCGTTTCAGGCCGGCGGCCCCGATATCGAACATTTCCATGGCCAAATCACGAAAAGCGATGCGTCCCGCGCGGGCCTCGAGGCCTCGCTGATGCGCGAGATTGGTAAGCTCCATCCGCTCCGCGTAAGACCATCGCTTGACCAGGTCCCAGGCGCCGGTCATGCAATCGTCGTCGTACAGAATGCCCTTCATCAGGGCCGGCAAGGCAAGCATATATTCCGGCGGCTGGCTGTCAGCCATCCGGACCTCGACATATTTCTTGAGCCTGACCTCGATAAAAATCGTTGTGAGATGGTTCGACCAGTCCTCGAGCGTCGCCCGCTCGCGGCCCCATCCGCGCTCCATGTATTGACGGAAGGTGATTCCGGGCGGGCCGGTGAGGTTGATATAGCGATGGTCGCGAATTAGAAAATACATCGGCACGTCGAGCGCATATTCGGCATAGTCCGCGAAGCAGGCGTCGTCGCGGAAAATGAACGCGGGCGCGCCGCATCGATCGGGATCGGTGTCGGTCCAGATATGGCCGCGATAGCTCGCGTAGCCATTGAGCCGGCCGTCGGACAGGGGAGAGTTGGCGAACGCCGCGTAGATCAACGGAGCGAGCGCCGTGCTCACCCGCAGCTTACGCATCGCGTCGCCCTCGCTCGAATAATCGAGATTTGCCTGCACGCCCGCAGTCTGCTTCATCATCCGCTGGCCGAGCCGGCCCTTGCGCGCCATGTAAGGATACATGATCCGGTAGCGGGCTTTCGGTAAAAGCTCGATTTCATCGATGCGGCTGACCGGTTGCATGCCGAGACCGAGAATCGCCGCGCCGATCTCATGCCCGATTTCAACGAGCTGTTCGATATGCCGCGCGAATTCGCGATGCGCGCAGTGGATCGTTTCGCACTGCTCGCCGGACAACTCGATTTGACCGCCGGGCTCGATCGTGATTGGCGCGCGTTCCCCCGCCAGCGCGATAATCCGCCCCTCTTCGTCGTCGGGCTCATAGCCGTGGCGATCGGCCAATCGGCGCAGGATTTCTTCGACGCCGTTCGGCCCCGAAAAGGGCAGGGCGGCGCCGTTCGCGGCCGACACGGCGACCTTTTCGTATTCGGTTCCGATCCGCCACTGTTCGCGCGGCTTGGCGCCGCTCGCGAAGTAACGAATCAGTTGTTCCGTGCTTTCAACCGGCTCGCTCATGAAGTTTACGCCGCGGTGGCGTGACGATAATCGGCCGGTTTCATTACACAACCGGCGGTCGAATTGCGCGCCTATAATGGCTTTGCCGCAATTATTTCGCAAGACGCCCGCCGGGGATGCGGCGGCGGCGATTTATCGCATTTGAATCGTCGCACGGGCTGGATGCGAAAGCCGGAGACCGCGATTTCCTTTATGGAATTATGGCGCTTGTGGAAATTGCGCGGCGTTGTCTAAGCTGCCCGCGCGGAGGAGGTTGCGCAGATGCCGCAAAGCGTGCTCGCAATCGACCAGGGAACCACCGGAACGACCGTGCTCGTCATCGATGGATCGGGACGGATTCGGTCGCGCGCCTACGGCGAAATCCGCCAGTTCTATCCGCGCCCCGGCTGGGTCGAGCACGACCCGGAACAGATTTACAAATCCGTGGTGCAACTCAGCCGTGCGGCGATCGCACGCGCCCGAGTCCGCGCGGCTGACCTCGCTGCCATCGGCATCGCGAACCAACGCGAAACCTTCGTCGTCTGGGAACGCAAATCCGGCCGCCCGGCGCATCGCGCGATCGTATGGCAATGCCGGCGCGGCGAGGAAATCTGCCACGCGCTGCGCCCGCGCGAACCGGAAATAGCCGCGCGCACCGGATTGCTCGTCGATCCATATTTCTCGGGCACGAAGCTCAAATGGCTGCTCGACCACGAGCCCGATCTGCGCCGTCGCGCGGTGCGCGGCGAGCTCTGCTTCGGCGCCATCGAATCCTGGCTGATATTCAAATTGACGCGCGGCGCTTCGTTTGTCTCCGACATCACCAACGCTTCCCGCACGATGCTGCTCAATCTCGAACGGCGCGAATGGGATTCTGAAATGATCGAAATGCTCGGCGCGCCGGCCGCGATGCTGCCGCGGGTGGTCGCGTCGCGCGGTCCGCTGGGCGAAGCGGCGGCGGGTACGATTTGCGAACGCGCGATACCGATCGGCGCGGCGATCGGAGACCAGCAGGCGGCATTGTTCGGCCAGGGATGCGTTCGGGCGGGCGAGGCGAAGGTCACGTACGGCACGGGAGCCTTTATGCTGATGCATACGGGAAATCGCCGGATCGCCTCGCGGAATCGGTTGCTGACGACGGCGGCGCTCGATTCGGCCGGAGAGCCGGCTTATGCGCTGGAAGGGTCGGTCTTCATCGCCGGCGCCGCCGTGCAATGGCTGCGCGACGAATTAGGACTGATTTCGCGTTCCGCCGAAACTGAAAAACTGGCGAAAAAAAGCGCCGACCGGACTTCGCCGTACCTGGTGCCGGCCTTTGTCGGATTGGGCGCGCCTTACTGGGACAGCGCCGCGCGCGGCGCGATCTTCGGACTCACGCGCGGCACGTCTCGCGCCGACCTCGTCAGAGCGGCCCTCGACAGCATCGCGTACCAGACTCATGACGTTCTGACCGCGATGGAGGCCGATGCGAACCAGCGGATTCCAGAACTTCGCGCCGACGGCGGCGCGGCGGCAAATAATTATCTGATGCAATTCCAGGCCGATATTCTTGGCCGCACGGTGGCGCGTCCGGTCATCACCGAAACGACCGCGCTCGGCGCCGGATTGCTGGCTGGCATGGCCGTTGGAATCTGGCGGTCGCCGCGGGAATTCGCGGCGTTGCAAAAGGTCAAGCGCCGCTTCGAGCCAAAAATGCCGGACGCCGAACGCGAACGGCTGCTCAGCGGATGGCGCGACGCGGTCGCTCGCACGTTGAGCCGGCCGAGCGCGTAGAGCTTTGCCTTGCGGGCGGAGGTCAGGAATCCTGCCGTTCTGAAAGCCGCACCGGCTTAATCGCCGTGACTCTCAAACCGCGGGATGTCCATCCCACGTCGAAGCCGACTTCGTCGCCTTCGCGGATCAATTCGATTCCCGGAAACCGGGGACCAAGCGGAGCCCCAACGACGGAAACGAAAGGGAACTGAAATTCTATTTCCCGTCCGCCTCGCGAGCGGAGCACGCCACGGCCGCGCGAGCGATCCAATAGTACGATGAGACCCGTGTAGAAATTCTCGGGGAATCGCTCGCTGTCGTACTCGTCAGGCATGTTATCGATTCTTCGCGTTGGCCGGGCTGGTTCAGCCCGCTTCCGCCAACAGGCTGTCCAATTTTCCCTGGAGATCGAGCGCGCGCATCTCGTCGTATCCGCCGATTATTTTCCCGTTGATGAAAATCTCCGGCACCGTCCGCCTCCCGCCGGACAATTCCACCATCCGCTCGCGCAACTCCGGATCGCCGGTCACGTCAATTTCGGTAAAATCCACGCCCTTGGCGCGCAACAAAGATTTCGCGCGCACGCAGTACGGGCAGTAGCTTGTCGTATAGACTTCGACTTTCGCCACGTCAGCTCCTCTGGCTTCAATTCTTTCGCGCGCGCGGCGCGCCATCAAGGTCTTCATCGCGATTTTATCGCGCATCCGCGTAATGACGTTTCAGCCACGCCGGCCGCGCACCCACGAAATAGAGAGCCTTGATCAGCCACATGCGGAATATCGTTCGCCCGACGCCGTCGCGCCGCCATCGCCGCGACGATGTTCGCACCGTAGCGCGCAAGCAAGCCAGGCGGCCAAGACGTTTCATCCTGCGGACGAAATCGAGGTCTTCGCACAATTCGATCTCCGCGAATCCGCCTAGCCGAAGAAACGCATCCCGGCGCACGAAGATCGCCTGATCGCCCGTCGCCGATCGCATCAGCCGCGAGCGCAGATTGATCATCGTCGCGACCATCCGCAGGCCGCCGCCATACTCGTCGAACGCAACGTCGAAGCGGCCGCCGATCACCGCGGGGTTCGTCAGCGCGGCCGCGATTTCGCGCGCGAACCCGTCTCCAACCAGAGTGTCGGCGTGCACGAAAACCAGAACGTCTCCGCGCGCCGCCGCCGCGCCGGCATTCATTTGGCGCGCACGGCCGCGCGCGGAAACGATCACCCGGTCGCATCGCGCGCGCGCCGCGACGGCGCTTCGATCGGAACTCCCGCCGTCAACCGCGATTATCTCGGCATCCGGGGCGCCGCCGCGGAGCGCTTCCAAGGTCGCCTCGATCACGCGCTCCTCGTTGAGCATCGGAACGATCGCGGTCAATTTCATGCGTCAATCCAGGCGTGGATTCACGAGCGTTCCCGATGCGGCCGAATGCCCGTAATCGCGAATCCGTACGATGCGGCCGTCGATCTCCAAACGCCTCTCCTGATAAAGGCGGATCGCCAGCGGGTAGATGCGATGTTCTTCCGCGTGGATTCGCGCGGCCAGGGCGGCCTCGTCGTCGTCCTGTAAAACCGGCACTACCGCCTGCACGATTATCGGACCGTCATCGACTCCTGCGGTGACGAAGAAGACGGTGCAACCCGTGAATCGCGCACCATATGCGAGAGCTTGCCGCACCGCGTTGACGCCGGGGAACGCCGGGCACAAGGCGGGATGAATGTTCATGATCCGTCCGCGGAACGCGTCGATCATCACCGGAGACAGCAATCTCATGAAACCCGCGCACACGACCAATTCCACGTCATGCGACTGGAGTGCCTCGGCCAGCGCATGATCGAAATCGCGTCGATTCGCGTAGCCGCGATGATCGATCGTCATGACGGATATGCCGTGCCGGCGGGCGCGCTCAAGTCCTCCGGCCGACGCTTTGTTGGAAATCACCAGGCGAATTTCGGCGCGCAAATCGCCGCCGGCGATCGCGTCGATTATCGCCTGCAGATTCGTGCCTTCGCCGGAAATCAGAACGCCGAGTTTCACCGGCGGCAGCGGCGCGGCATTCATGCGAACGTCACCCCTTTTTGCCCGCGCTGGATTTCGCCAATCAGGTATGCACCGAATTTCCGCAGCCGCAGATGGCGCACTATCGCGTCCGCGCAATCAGGCCGCGCAACGGCGACCATGCCGATTCCGTTGTTGAAGGTGCGGTCCATCTCTGCCTGCTGAATTTGTCCGACGCGCGCGATCAGGTCGAAGACCGGCTGGCGCGGCCACGAGCCGCGGCGGATCACGGCGCGGAGCTTCGGCGGCATCACGCGCGGCAAATTCTCGATCATTCCGCCGCCCGTGATGTTTGCAAGTCCGCGCAGCGGAAATCGCTCGAAGAGTTCGACGGCGGCCTGCGCATAGATTTTCGTGGGCCGCAGCAATTCTTCCGCCAGCGTGCATCCCAACTCCGGGATTCGTTTGTTCAGCTTAAGTTTGCCGATTTCGAGCAAAGCTTTGCGCGCCAGCGAATAGCCGTTCGAATGCAGGCCCGACGACGAAATTCCGATCAACGCGTCCCCCGCGCGAATCGCCCTCGGATTGGGGATTTTCGCGCGCTCCGCCAATCCGACGGCAAAGCCGGCAAGATCATATTCGCCCGCCGCATACATTCCCGGCAATTGGGCCGTTTCGCCGCCCACGAGCGCCATACCGGCCATTTTACATCCGCGCGCGACGCCTTTGACGATCGCCAGCGCGACGCGCGAATCGAGCTTGCCTGAGCCAATATAGTCCAAAAAAAACAACGGACGCGCGTTATGGCATACGATGTCGTTGACGCACATCGCCACGCAATCGATGCCGATCGTGTCGTGGCGGCCAGTCGCAAAGGCGATCTTGAGTTTAGTGCCGACGCCGTCGGTTCCGGCGACCAGCACCGGCGCTTGTAGCTTTGCGGCGGCGCCAAGGTCGAACATCGCGCCGAAACCGCCGATTCCACCGAGCACGCCGGCGCCGGCGGTCCGTCGCGCAATTTTTCCAATCAGCGGTATCAATCGTTCTTTTAGATCGATATCGACGCCCGCCGATTTGTAGGTCAGCCGCTTAGCCATCCGCTGATTACCGCCGAAACGCGAGCGCTGTCGCGCGCCATGCGCGCCGCCCGCCAGGATATTCGACCAGGCCTTCACGATAGCGTCTCAGCTCCATCGCGCCGAGAAGTTCCCGCAACTCGTAGTGACCGAGCGCAAAGCGCGGATCGCGCAAATGACCAACGCCAACCTCGTCGGTCAGAAACGTATCGAAGAGCAGGGCGCCGCCCGGCCTGAGCACGCGGATCAGATCGGGAACGAGCTCCCGCTCAAGAAAATTCACGTTCAGCACAGCCGCGAAGCTATGCGCGCGAAACGGCAAGCCCGCCGTCAAGTCGGCCATGACGGGTTCGATCGGAAGATTTTCGGCGCGGCTGGCAAGGGCTATCGCTTCCAGCGCTGGGGCCGAATAATCGACGGCGACGACGGCAAAATTGGCGCGCGCCAGGGCGAGCGAATTGCGGCCCGTTCCCGCCGCGATATCCAGCGCCGGCCCGCTCGGCAACGCGGCGATCATCTCGGCGACCGACGGCTCCGGCGCTCCCGCGATCGTTCCGCGATGGCGCCGTTCCCATTCTTCCCTCCGCGCGGCGGTCATAACACCCGCGCCAGCGTCAGCACGTCAACGCGCCGCGCGCCCGCCTGAAGCAACACGCGCGCGCATTCGTCGGCCGTTGCGCCGGTCGTCATCACATCATCGACCAGCAGGATGCTGCGATTCGCGACTCGCGCCGGACGGCGCACGGCAAAGGCGTTGCGGATGTTTTCGCGGCGTCCGCGGCGGGTGCGCGCCGTCTGCGGCGGAGTCGCCCGTATTCTCATTAGATTGCTTGCGTCGATCGGACGTTCGATACGCCGCGCCACGGCCCGTCCAAGCATCGCGGCCTGATTGAAACCGCGCCAGCGCAGACGGCCTGAATGGAGCGGCACCGGAATTATTAAATCGTAACCGGCGCCGTCGAGCGGCAGTTCCGCGCCAAGACATTCGGCCAATGCCCTGCCCAGGGATTGGTCGAGGCCATATTTATGACGCCGAATCATCGCGCCAATAACGCCCGCATCGCGTCCCGCGCCGTCGCGATACGCCGCAATCGCCCGCGCCCGGCTGAAATGGGGCGGCGCCGCCGCGCAGCGCTCGCACCATTCGCTCGCCGCGGCAATCGGAATTCCGCAGACCGCGCATAGCGGTTCGCTTAAACGATCGATTTTGCCGAGACAGGGCGAGCAGACACGTTCATTGGATTCGAGCGGCAGCCGCCCGCCGCATGCGGCGCAGCGAGGCGGAAAGACGAAGTTGAGCAAATACCGCAGCATCAGCGCGTCCTGATTCCATCAGCTTAAACCACGAACCGCCAGACTCAAGCCTCGGCGGGGTGTCGGAAAATTGTACGCACAGCCGATCCGCTTCGGCCGCATTTATGTTATAGAGCGGGCATGGACGCACCGCTTAAGGGTATTCGGGTCATCGATTGGACGATTTGGCAGCAAGGGCCGGTCGCCACCACGATGCTTGCCGATCTCGGCGCCGAGGTAATCAAGATCGAAGAGCGCGACAAGGGCGACCCGGGACGGGCAATCTTCGCCATTGGCGGCTCGGCCGCGACCGCGAAGAGCGGCCATAATTTTTATTTCGAAGCGAATAATCGCCATAAACAGAGCCTTACGCTTGATTTGAGCAAGCCTGAGGCCCGCGAGGTGATGTACAGGCTTGCGGAAAAATCCGACGTTTTCGTACAGAACTTCCGCAAGGGCGTCGCCGACCGTCTCGGCTTGGGCTATGCTGAGTTATCGAAACGAAATCCGCGGATAATCTACGCCAGCTCGTCCGGCTACGGACCGAACGGTCCCGACAGTGGCGAGCCTTCTTTCGATTATCTGGCGCAATCCCGCTCGGGGATCATGAACATCGCGAGCGTCACGACCGACGAGCCGATCTATCTGACCGGCGGAATCGCCGATCAGATGGGCGCGATCATGCTGGCTTACGGCGTGATGACCGCTTTGGTCGCGCGCGAACGCCACGGCGTCGGGCAGGAGGTCAACGCCTCGCATCTCGGCTCGATGATCGCGCTGCAGGGCTTGAACGTCGCCAGCCGCACCATTCTCGGCCACGAGTTCCCGCGTTCGACCCGCGATGACGCCTACAATCCGCTCTGGAACCACTATCGATGCGCCGACGGCAAGTGGCTGAGTCTCGGGATGCTGCAGACCGACCGCTACTGGAAAGATTTTTGCGCCGCGCTCGAGATGCCGGAACTGATCGACGACGCGCGCTTCAATTCGATCCGCGCGCGCGGCAAGAACCACCGCGAGCTCGTGGCCATCCTCGATCAGGCGTTCGCGCGCAAGACCCGCGACGAATGGATGGGCATCCTCAAGCGCGGCGGCGATTTCATTTACACGCGAGTCAACTCGATCGACGATCTGCCGGACGACGAACAGGCCCTCGCCAACGATTACATCGTTGCTTACGACCATCCTGAAATCGGCCCGACCAAGGTCGTCGGCGTTCCGATCATGCTCAGCAAAACGCCCGGCAATCCGCGCGGCCGGGCGCCGGAGCTTGGCGAAAATACCGAGATGATTCTGACCGAGATGCTTGGTTATTCGTGGGAAGACGTCGCGCGATTGCGCGAGAGCGGTGTAATTTAGACTGCGCTGTTAGCGCCGCATTTGCGGCGAGCGCGTGGCGAAAATGATTTTGGGGAGAAATCAGCGATGCCGTTAACCGGAACGATGGAAGACCGCGAGCAGATTCGCGAACTCTACGCGCGTTATGCTTTCACGATCGATCATGGCCCGCATGACGATTGGATCCGATGCTTCGCCGAAGACGGCGTCTTCGAAAGCCCCCGGCTCGGCCGCCACGCCGGCCATGACGGACTGCGCAAGTTCACCCAGATGTACAAGAAGTCCGCCGGCGACGCGCAGGTCCGCCACATGATGACCAATGTCATCTTCACGATCGATGGCGACACCGCGATGGGCGGATGCTATCTCGAATACTTCCACTGCAAGAACGGCAAGGCCACGCTCGAGGCGATCGGTCGTTACCAGGACGAATTGCGCAAGATCAACGGCCAGTGGCTGTTCCAGTATCGCCGCGTCTATATCGACGGCCACGGTTGATTGGCGCGGCCGTCGCGAGCTCACGCGGCGCCGGATAAAGCGGATTCCAGATCGGCCGGATAAGGCGCCGAAACACGCACGAAAGCGCCGCCGGGAGCCGTGAGTTCAAGTTCCGCCAGATGCAGCCAGAAGCGTCCCGGCACGAGCCAAAGCGCTTGCGGGCCGCCGTATAGTTCATCGCCGGCGATTGGGAATCCCGCGCTCGCCAGATGCACGCGAATCTGATGGCGAACGCCGGTCGCCGGCGCCGCTTCAACCAAAGTAAAACCGCCGATTCTCCTGAACGGCGTAATGGCGGTCAGCGCGATGCGCGGATTTGATCGATACGCGCCGGCGGCTGATCTGGCCGGCGAAGCGCCATGAACGGCGACCATCCGCCGCGGATTCTTCGCATGATGCGCGATCGGCGCGTCGATCCGCAGCGGCCGTTCGATCGTTCCCGCGACCAGCGCATGATAGCGCCGCGCGATTGCGCCGTTTTTGAGCGCCGCGCGCAGCATCGCGTGCGCGCCTCGATTGCGCGCGATCATCAGCGCGCCCGAAGTGCCGTTGTCCAACCGATGGATCAGTCCGCCCTCGACCGGTTTCGGTCCGGCTTCGGCGGTCTCCGGAAAGCGGGCGGCGACCGCGTTCATCACCGTGCCGGTCTCTCCAGGACGCAGCGGGTAGCAGGCCATCGGCGCCGGTTTGGCGATAATCAAAAGGTCGGAGTCTTCGTAAAGAACCGCCAATCCGGCGTCGGCCGCGGGCACAATCGCCGGCGTTTCGGCAACCGGCGCAATCTCGACCGCGTCGCCGGGGGCGACCATCTCGCCCTTGCGCCCGCGCCGCCCGTTGACCCGCACCCGGCCTGATTCGATAAGCTCGCGCGCCGCGCGGCGCGACTGCGCGAGACCCAGCCGCATCAACCTCCGATCGAGCCGTTCGGCGTCAGTTATGGGAGATTCCGTGGCGCACCCAGCCTTCGATTTGACGATAAAATCCGGCGAACGGATCGTCGCCCGGAGCCGGCTGGAAGTAGCATTTCCGCATGAAGTCGAGCGCACCCGAGTAATGCTCGAAGCGCCGGCTCAACTCTTCGAACATCAGGAAGCCGGGATTGTAGAGCGCCACGTCCAGTTCGGAAACCGCACGGTACGAGCGCGCTCCCTCTGCGAAGTAGTAATCGAGATAGCCGCCGCGCTCGACATGGCGGCGAAACAGTCCCGACATGAAGAGCGTGTAGTCGCCGACGTATTTGCGCAATTCACGTTCGCCCGCGGCGGGCGCGCCCGGATTCGAAGCGACGGCCGCCAGCATCGTCTCGACCACGCCGGTCAGGCGCCGTCCGTCAGCGCCGCGCAGCGCCAGCCATCGATCGGAGCGGCTGAACTCGGCGAGAATCGTCGCGACGTACTCCGCGACCGATCGATCGTAAATTCCAAGCTGATCGAAACTTTTGCGCACCATCGTGAGAAAAAAGCCTTTGAGCTTTTCGGCGGAAGAGACAGGAACCGGCATGACGGGACAGCTCAGCCTCCTTCCCGGGCGCCGGGCGCCGCCGGCGCCATCCGCAGTAGAAAATAACAGAAGCGCGCGGCCTCAATCCATGCGCATCGTCAAACCTGCGCCGCCGAACGGATCGCCGCGCGCGCCGCCGTCCGTCCGCCGTTCACCGGCAGGCCGAACAGGCGGCGCAATTCGCGCCCGGTCAGCGACTTGTCCGAGGCCGCGACCGCGAGCGGATCGCCCGCGACGACGATCCGTCCGCCCTCGTCGCCGCCGCCCGGCCCGAGGTCGATCACATAATCGGCGTGCGCGATAAATTCCAGATTGTGTTCGATCACGACCACCGTATTGCCTTCCGCGACCAGCCGCGCCAGCACCCTCAGCAGCCGCCGTATATCGGATGACGCCAGTCCCGTGGTCGGTTCATCCAGCAGGAACATCCGCGGCAACGCCTTGCCTTTGTCGCTGGTCCGCGGCGGTTCGAGGTCGGCGAGCAGGAAGCGCGCGAGCTTGAGGCGCTGGGCCTCGCCGCCCGAAAGCGTCGACGTCGCCTGTCCGAGCTGTAAATAGCCGAGACCGACGGCGATCAGCGGATCGAGCCGCCTGGTCAAGCCCGGATACTTGCGCTGATCGAAAAAGGCGCGCGCCTCTTCGACCGTAAGATCGAGCGCCTCGCTGATATTCCTGTCGTTGAACCGAATCGCCAGAATATGGCTCTTGAAGCGGCGGCCGTCGCACGCCTCGCACTTCACTTCCAGATCGGCCATGAAGTGCATTTCGATCGTCACGGTTCCGGCGCCGTGGCATCGCTCGCAGCGTCCGCCGTCAACGTTGAACGAAAAATCGCGCGCGCTCGCGCCGAGCCGCCGCGCCTCGGGCGACGACGCGAAGATCTTCCGGATCTCGTCGTAAATCTTCAGATATGTCGCCGGATTGGAGCGCAGCGAGCGCGCGGGCAACTCCTGCCCCATATGCACCATCTCGCCGATTTGTTCGAGTCCGTCGATCCGTTCGCACGCGCCGGCCTCGCTCGCCGCCTCGCCCTCGCGCCGCAGATAATTGTTGTAGAGCACCGTCTCGATCAGCGTCGATTTGCCGGAGCCGGAAACTCCCGTCACACAAACCATCCGTCCAAGTGGTATCGAGACGTTCAAATCGCGCAGGTTGTTCTCCCGCGCCCGCACGATTCGCACCGCCGGATCGCGTTTGGTCACGCGCCGCTGGCGCGCCAGCGCGCGCATCAGGAGCACGCGCCCCGGCGTCTCGCCCGCGCCGTTGCGCGATCGTCGGCCCGGCTCGCCCGCGTACAGCAAACGGCCGCCCTCGCGGCCGCCGCCCGGCCCAAGCTCGACGAGATAATCCGCGCCCGCGATCATCGCCGGATCGTGCTCGACCAGCACCACCGTGTTGCCAAGGTCGCGCAGATGGCGCAGCACGCCGAGCAGCGCCCGCGAATCCGCCGCGTGCAGCCCGACCGTCGGTTCGTCGAGCGCGTAAAGCGTCGCCGAAAGCAGGCTGCCGAGCGCGCTCGCCAGATGAATCCGCTGCGCCTCGCCGCCCGAAAGCGTGCGCGCCTGCCGGTCGAGGGTCAGGTAACCAAGTCCGACCTCGTTCAGGTAGCCGACCCGATTTTTCAATTCCCGCAGCGGCACGCCCGCGCGTGCGGCGATCTCTTTGCGCCGTCCCAGGACCCCGAACCATCGCGGCAGATCGCGCACTGCGATCCGGCTCACGTCGGCGATCGATTTGCCGTCAACCACCACGTTGAGCGCTTCGGCGCGGAGCTTCGATCCTGCGCAGGCGGGGCAGGGAACAAAGCGCCGATAGCGCGCCAGCAGGATTCGCACGTGGGTCTTGTAGCGCCGGCGCTCCATCCAGCGGAAAAATCCCCGCACTCCCGGCCAGTGCTCGTCCCAGTCCTGGCCCTCCTGGCGCGGCTCGCCGTCCAGCAGCCACGCACGCTCCTCCGCCGTCATCTCGATGAACGGCGCGATCGTCCGTACCTTCGCCCGCCGCGCGCACTTGAGCATCCACTGCTGCATTTCCCGATAGGCCGGCGTGCGCCACGGCGCGACCAGCCCCTGCCGCAGCGAAAGCCGCGGATTCGGCATGACCTTGTCGAGATCGAGTTCGACCGTGCGCCCGAAACCTTCGCACTCCGGGCAGGCGCCGATCGGGCTGTTGGCGGAAAACAACGCCGGAGTCGGCTCGGGATGGCTCGCGCCGCATCGCGAACAGTTGAACCGCCGATCGAAATCGACGGCGCCCTCCGTTCGCGACGTTCCGTTGTCGCGCTCGATCCGTGCCGCTTGCGCCCTGCCGCCGCCGAGGTAAAACGCTTTCTCCAGCGCCTCGCGCACGCGCTCTTCCGCGCCTTCGCCGGCGATCGCGATCCGGTCGATTACGACCATCAGCGGATCGGCCGGCGCGGCCTCGTCCGATTCCCTGAGCCGCTCGGCGACGTCCGCGACGTTCGCGATCTGTCCGCCGGCGAGCAGGCGATGGTAGCCGTTTTCGATCAGCCACGCCGCCGCTTCGGCGGGCGTGCGCGACCCTGTCTCGAACGGCGCGGCGATAACGTATAGTCCCTGCTTGCCGAGCAGTTGCGCCGCCGCGCTCTCGACCGAATCGCGCCGCACCTCGATTCCGCATCGCGGACAAATCGTGCGGCCGGCGGCGACGTAGAGCAGTCGCAGATAATCGCTGATTTCCGTGACCGTGCCGACCGTCGAACGCGCGTTCTTGATCGTGTTTTTCTGGCGCAGCGCCAGCGCCGGCGGAATTTCAGTGATCGAATCCACGTCCGGCCGATCCATCCGCGCCAGAAACAGCCGCGCATAGGTCGAAAGGCTCTGCACGTAACGGCGCTGGCCCTCGGCGTAAATCGTGTCGAAGACCAGGCTCGACTTGCCCGATCCCGATACTCCCGTCACCGCGATCAGCCGTCGATGCGGCAGGTCGAGCGAAATGTTGGCGAGGTTGTGGGTGCGCGCGCCGCGGATGCCGATCGAGCGCTCCAAGCCGTGCTCCGAACTCAGCGCGGGTCCGTCAGCGGACGCGCTTTGATTTTCCGTTCGCCGGGATATTCGCTGGCGACCTCCGCGTAAAGTTCGCGAAGCTTGAGGTCGAATTGCGCCTGCAGGCGACCGGTCGCCGCCTGCCGCTCGGCGTCGGGCAAATCCCGGACCTTGGCCAGCTCTTCCTCGAGTTGGCACATCAGCCGATTCCGCCGCACCAGATACTGATAGCCGTTCATAGGCGTCCCTGAATCGAAATTCTGAAAACAAAAGTATAGGTTATCCGCATCAGCCAGACCACCTTTCGACGATGGCCTCGTTCGACCAATTCACAGCCGCGGCGCTCGACGCCGCAACCAGTCCACATCTTGCCGGGACCGTCCACGGCTTCATGGGACGCGGCGGAGGCGTGAGCGCAGGCGTTTACGCGACCTTCAACCTCGCGCGATGGATCGGCGACGATGGCGAGGCGGTCGCGGAGAACTGGCGGCGATGGCGCGCCAATTATCCGGGTCTCGCTGTCGCCAGCGTCGCCCAGGTCCACGGCGCGACCATCCATCGCGTCGGCCGCGGATGGGGCGACGCGCGGCCGGAGGGCGACGGGATGGTCACGGCCGAAAGCGGAGTGGCGTTGGGTGTCTTCACCGCTGATTGCGCGCCGATTCTGCTCGCCGATCGCGCGCGGCGCGTAATCGGTGCGCTGCATGCCGGATGGCGCGGGACGATCGCCGGAATCGCGGGCGCCGGAGTGCGCGCGATGGCCGAACTTGGCGCGCGGCCCGAGGCAATTCGCGCCGCGATTGGTCCGACGATCGGGCTATGCTGTTTTGCAGTGGACCTTGAACTTGCCGAACGTTTCGCGCGCGAAATCGACGGCGCTGCCGCTTTCGCGCGTCCCGGCCGCCCCGGCAAGGCCTATCTCGATCTGCGCGGCATCAACCGGATGCTGCTGGAACGGGCCGGATTGAAGCCTGAAGCGATCGATGAAGTTGGGCCGTGCACGCGATGCGCCAGCGATCGCTATTTTTCGCGCCGCGGCGCCGGCGGCGTCACCACCGGCCTGCAGATGAGCTTCATCGCGCTTGCCGTTTGAGTTTGCCGCTCAGCGGTACGCCTGCTTGCGGATGATAGCGGCCGCGCGCACAATCGAAAAATTGAGGCATCCGCGATGGCGCCGAAAAGAAAACGCGCAAGCGACCGGATCGCCGATGTTCGGCAACTGATCGACAAGCTGCGCAAGCCGCTCGCTCCGCCAACGCTGACCCATCCGGACGAACGCAAATACAGCCGCGCCCGTGAACGCGATCGGTTGCGGCGCGCGGAGCGCGGCGCTGTTCCCGATTCGGAAAAATCTCAAGCATCAGATTAGATCGCGAATCGGTTCCCGCGAGTCCCGGCGGCGCTGGCGGACGTTCGCGGTCCGCGCGCGACATCATCATCTAGGCAAATTCGACGACATAAAAGCTTAAAAATAGCGTCAGATTGACAAAGCATAAATTAAGGCCGACCATCCGATTGGCGGGATCTCCATCGCGGGCGGGCCAAAAGGAGGTGCTGCGATGGCGCTATACGTCCATCTGGTTAAGGTTACTCCTCAAGGGTCGGCGAGGATTCGCGAGGCTTCCGCCACCTATGAGCACGTGCGGAAATTCGCCGAATCGCTCGGATGCAAACCGTTACAGGTTGTGGCCTGTTTCGGCGAATACGATTACGTCGCCATCTGGGACTGCCCGGATCAGGTCGCCGCGCTGAAGCTGGCCGGATGCGCGGTATCCACAGGGAATGTTCAGATTCAGACGCTGCCGGCCTGCAAGATTGAAGATTTCTTCAAAATCATGAGCGAACTGCCGAGATAGCGAGCGAAATGGCCCGCCCGCCATCCTGTTCAGCAGCAATTATCGCGACCGCCGGGGGACCGGAAGGTCCGCACGAGCGTATGCCGTTGCGACGGATGCGCGGCTTCGCTTCAATTAATTCACGCGACGGTTTACTATCGTCAGTCACGCCTGGAATTTCGCGCCGAGAAGGAATGCCCGCCTGATGGTCAGTTTCGATCTCTCCGAAGAACAACGCATGATCCGCGAGACGGTCGCCGCTTTTGCGACCGACGAAGTGCGGCCCGCCGCTCGCGCCGCCGACGAATCCGGCGCGATACCCGCCGAACTGATCGCCAAATCGTGGGAACTCGGCCTCGTGCGCGGCGCGATTCCCGAGAGCGCCGGCGGCTACGGCGACGCGCGCTCGGCGGTGACGGGAGCGTTGATCGCCGAGGAACTGGCGTTCGGCGACCTTGCGATCGCGATGCACGCGCTGGCGCCGCGGCTGATCGCCTATCCGGTGCTCGAATTCGGCCCGGATGAACAGCGGGCGGCGATTCTGAATAAATTCTGCGCGGATAGTTTTGCTGCCGGCGCGTCCGCGATCGTCGAGCCGCGCTTCGATTTCGATCCGCTCGCGATGGAAACGACGGCGGCGCGCGACGGCGCTTCATACGTGCTCGACGGCGCCAAATGTTTCGTGCCGCTGGCGACCGAATCGGACACGATCCTGATCTACGCGGCGACGAATCGCACCGCCGGCGCCGCGGGCGTTGACGCTTTTATCGTGCCGCGCGGCGCGGACGGTCTCGCGATTTCCGAGCGCGAGCGCAACATGGGCCTCAAGGCGCTCGCCACTTATGAAGTAAAACTTGAGCATTGCCGAATCGGCGCGGACGCCCGCCTCGGCGGCGCCAACGGCATAAATTTCACCCGCATCCTGGCGGAACATCGCGTGGCGCTGGCCGCGATGGCGGTTGGCGTGGCGCGCGCCGCATACGAATACGCCAGGGCCTACGCGCGCGAGCGTAAAGCCTTCGGCGTTCCGATCGCGACCAAGCAGGCGATCGCTTTCATGCTGGCCGAGATGGCGATCGAGGTTGACGCCGCACGGCTGCTCGTATGGGAAGCGGCGTCACGCCTCGACAAGGGCGAAGACGCGCTGAAAGAGAGTTATCAGGCGCGCAACTATGCGGCTCAAGCCGCCCTGACGGTCGCGGACAACGCCGTCCAGACGCTCGGCGGCCACGGCTATATTCGCGAACATCCGGTGGAGATGTTCCTGCGCAATGCGCGCGGATTCGCCGCGTTCGAGGGACTTGCGACGGTCTAGAGGGAGACGCTTCGATGATCGATTTTGAATTCGAGCCGCAGGTTGTCAATCAGACCCAGATGTACCATTCGGTGGCCGAGCAGATGATGCGGCCGATCTCCCGCGAATACGACGAACGCGAGCATGAGCATCCGTGGGACTTTTGGCGCGCGATGTGGTCGGCGTCGCGCAATCTCGGCCCCGCGGCCGATTCCGGCAAGGCGGATAAATCCAGCGACGGCGCGCCGAGACTGCGCAATCTCTACACCTGCCTCTCGACCGAGGAGTTGTGCTGGGGCGACGCCGGCCTGTTTCTCTCGATTCCGAATCCGGGATTGGGCGGAGCCGCGGTCGCCGCCGCCGGAACTCCCGAACAGAAATCGCGTTTCCTGAAGCGTTTCGCCGAAGGCGAGCCGAAATGGGGCGCGATGGCGATTACGGAACCCGGATGCGGTTCGGATTCCGCCGCCGTCACCACCACCGCGACGCGCGACGGCGACCATTGGGTGATCAACGGCACCAAGATTTTTTGCACCGCCGGCCAGATGTCGGCGGAAAAATCCGAAGGTTTCGTGGTCGTTTGGGCGACGGTCGATCGCGGCGCCGGCCGCGCCGGAATCAAGCCCTTCGTGGTCGAGCACAACACCCCCGGCATGGCGGTCGTGCGGGTCGAGAACAAGCTCGGCATCCGCGCCTCGGACACCGCGATGATCGTCTTCGACAACTGCCGCGTGCCGGCGGACCATCTGCTGGGCAGCGCCGAAGTCAAACCGACGGGCGGCTTCAAGGACGTGATGGCCACCTTCGACGCCACCCGGCCGATCGTGGCTGCGATGGCGATCGGAGTCGGACGGGCGGCGCTGGATTTCGTTCGCGACTACCTCACGGAGCAAAAGGTCCCCGTTCGTTATGGCGTCTCGCCGCGCCGCCTGACCGCGGTTGAACGGGACTTCATGGAGATGGAGACGCATCTGAAGGCCGCCCGGCTTTTGACTTGGCGGGCGGCGTGGATGCTCGACATGGGGATGCGCAACAACCTTGAGGCTTCGATGGCGAAAGCCAAAGCGGGCAGGGCGGTCACGCTGATCACGCAAAAGGCCGTCGAGATACTCGGGCCGGTCGGATATTCGCGCAAGGTGCTGGTCGAAAAATGGATGCGAGACGCGAAGATCAACGACATCTTCGAGGGCACGCAGCAAATCAACCTGATGATCATCGCGCGCCGTATTCTGGATTACAGCAGCAAAGAGCTTAACTAGCCGCGGCGTTCCGGATCGTCGAACCAGCCGCAACGAAAAAGGCGCCCGGGCTCTCGGGCGCCTTAGCTTTTTCACGCACATGATTCGCGAACGTTCGGCCGACCAACCCCGGCGCTCAATAGAACCACTTGTTTTTGTCCCAAGAGAAGATTTCCAGCGTGTGAATCTGGTGAATCACCTTGGGTTTGGAATTGCGCGCGTCGTCGATCGTCTTTCCCGCGAGATAATAGCTCAATTCTTCGTACGTTATCTTTCCAATCGGAATTCCTTCGACGGATTCTTTGGTATTGCACGACTCCACCTGGCCGTAGCCGGTATAGGTCGTGGTCTCGTAGCCCTGTCGAAGCTGCCAGCTCAGATGGGCAAGATTATTGACTTCCCGATCATGCAGCAGGCGTTGCCATTCCTGACAGAATGACGGAAACAGGCGTGCCGCGCGCTCGTAACGCGACTTCTCGGCCGCGGAATGAAAAGTGAACTGCTCAACGCTCGCTTTAACTACCGCCGAGGCGCCTGTGGGAAGCGTTTGAGCGTCTGGCACGCTTTTAACTATCGAAGACTTCGGAGGCGCGACCAGCTTCATCGGACTCTGCGCCGCCGCGCGCGCCGTGAAAATCAATGAAAACGCCGCCGCAAATCCAACCGCCAATCTTCCGCTAACTCCGCCTATCATTGCCCCAATCTTCATCGGCGTCGGTTAGTTTTGCAACATTTCGCACGGCCGCGATTCCCGCCGGACGGGAATCGCGGCCGTGGCCATGCGTTGCCGCGGACCGGACCTCAAGGGTCCGGCCCGCGCGTGCGTTGCGCTTACTGGTC
>JAJZAI010000036.1 GCA_021799495.1 Deltaproteobacteria bacterium | reverse complement strand
TCATCGGCGCGCTCAAGCCGATCGGCACGTCGCCCGACTGCGCCGCGAAAATTCGCGGCAGATCGCGCATCCGCGTCAAAATCGCGTCGATCGACTGGCTGCTCAGTCCGCCCATCACGTAGCCGTACCCGGCGAGCGTGGCGTCGCCCTCCGCCAGCGATTTCAGCGCCAAATCGCGGTCGTCGTTGTCCTTGACGCCGTCCAGCATCTTTTCGATATGGAAATGCTGGTCCTGCAAGGCGTGCGTCAGTTCGTGCGCGAGGATCATTTCGCCCACGATGTCGCGATGGTTCATCATGCTGGCGGCGCGGTTCCAGAGGCTGCGGTCGGCTTGGCCCTCGACCAGCACCATCTGCTTGTCGTGCGGATCGTAAAATGCGGCTATCTGGCTGCGCATCAGCGCGAGCGTGCGGCTTTTCAAATCCATGCCGCGCGGATACAGGCCGGTCATCGCGCCGCTCATCCCGCCGACTCGCAAATCCTCGTTGCTGTGCTCGCGCGACATCTCGGCTTCGAGCATCGCCTGCGCCTGGTCGCGCGTCTTGACCACCAGCGGCACGGGCCGCAGAAAATCGAGTCCGCGGAACTTCTGGATTTGCGCGCGGACTTCCGCCGCCTTCGATTGATCGACGACGCCGCCGTTCACCAGCGCGTAGGCGCATCCGGCTATGGCGATCGCGGCCACCGCAGGCAGAATGACGCGGGTCAGCCGGCGGAAGTAACGAAGCGGAAGCGTCATTGCGATTGCGGCGTTAGGCCGCTGGTCATCGGGCGCTCGATCTGGCCGAATCGGCCCGCCGTCTGCATGCCGCACGATAGTCGTCGGGCCAACCGGCTCGCAAGCGATTGTCCCGCCCGGACCGTCACGCGGCGCCGCCGGACATCATTCAGTAATCACAAACGCGGGAAAGCCCATCCGGATCATCCGCGCCGCGCGCGCCGCCGCGTCCTCGCGCGACGCGAATGCGCCCATGCGGACGCGGTAGAGCCGTCCGGATGGGTCGCGGACCGGCTGAATTTCGACATCGTGATATCGCGCCGCCAGCCGCTCGCGGACGCTTTCGGCATGTGCCGGATCGGCAAACGACCCGACCTGCACGAAGTATCTTTCGCCCAGCGCGGGCCCGCCCGCCGGCGTCTCCAGCACGACCATCCGCACGGGAGCCGTGCCTGTGCCGATCATCCCGATTTGGCGCGCTGCGCGCCGCGACAAATCGAGCTTGCGGCCTTTTACATACGGGCCGTGATCGTTAACCGTAACGACCACCGACTGCCCATTATCAAGATTGGTGACGCGCAGGCGCGAGCCGAGCGGAAAGGCCGTCGAAGCCGCGGTCAGGCCGTCCTGGTCGTAAATGGCGCCGCTGGACGTGCGATGGCCGTTGAAGCCGGGCCCATACCATGAAGCGACGCCCACGATCGACGCGCCATTGGCGGGCGCGACTGCAATCGGAGCGGGCGGCGGCCGCGTCGCCGAGCAGGCCGCGAAGATCGCGGCGGCAATCGTCAGCGCGCCGAACCGCGCGCATCGAAGCGCCGTTCTCCGCTCCACCTCCACGACCTCTCGGCGCCGATTATACGCATTTGACGCGCCAGCCTGAATACGAATTCCGCCCGGCGGCGCCGCGGCGAAATCGCGTGGAAATCTCCGGGCGGTTCGGAATGTCGCGCCGGCGTGGTAAATTCGACTGCGTCGAGATCGGCCGCAATGATGCGCACACGCGAAGACCTGGAAGAAATCGAGCAGCGCACGCTCGCGCCGTATGCGATGCTCGCGCGGATGAGCCGCGGCAGGCGCATCCCCGAACCGCCGCATCCGATGCGCACCGTTTTTCAACGCGACCGCGATCGCATCATCCATTCCGCCGCGTTCCGGCGGCTCGAATACAAAACGCAGGTCTTCGTCAATCATGAGGGCGATTACTACCGGACGCGCCTGACCCATACGCTCGAGGCCGCGCAAATCACGCGCACGGTGGCCGGCGCGCTCGGCCTTAACCGCGATCTTGCGGAGGCGGTAGCCCTTGCCCACGACCTCGGCCATACGCCGTTCGGACATGTGGGCGAGCGCGTGCTGCACGGGCTGATGCGCGAACATGGCGGATTCGATCACAATTCGCAGAGCCTGCGCACGGTCGATTGGATCGAAGTGCGCTATCCGCATTTCCGCGGCCTCAACCTGACGTGGGAAGTGCGCGAAGGCGTCATCAAGCATTCGGCGTTCAAGGGCCGCGCGGCCGCGCGCGAATTCGACTCCGAACTTTACCCGTGCCTCGAAGCGCAGATCGTCGATCTCGCCGACGAGATCGCCTATCTCGCGCACGACGTCGATGACGGCCTGAAGGCGCAGATGCTGACGGCGGCCGATCTGGAAAAATCGCGGCTGTACCGCGATGCGGCCGCGGCGGCGCGCGCGGCCGCGCCCGGCGCCGACGAACGGATAACGCGTTACCAGACCGTGATTCGGATGATCGACGCGATGGTGACGGACCTGACGGCGAATATCGACCGCGAACTCGCCGCCGCGCGCATCGACAGCGTCGATGCGGTGCGAAGCGCGGGCCGGGCGCTGGCCGCGTTCGGTCCAGAAATCGGCGACCAGGTGGCCGAACTCAAGCGCATCATGCGCGACCGCCTTTATCGCCATTACCGGGTGAGCCGGATGACGGAGAAGGCGGGCAGGGCGCTCGCGCGCCTGTTCGATACCTACATGGCGGAGCCGCGCCAGATGCCGGAGCATGTGCTGGCGCGCGTCGAACGTGACGGCGAACCGCTGCCGCGAGTGATCGCGGATTATATCGCCGGGATGACGGACAGGTTCGCGCTCGACGAGTATCGCAAACTTTTCGACCCCGACGAACGGGTCTGATCGAGCCTGGCGGAGCGGAGGGGATGGGGCGGGCGAGACAACGTCGAAAGCTCCGGATTCTGCGCGACGATCATATCGGCGATTTGCTCGGCGCGATTTTCTTCGACGTCGCGCCCGGACACGATCAGGCGATCCTTGAACGCATCGGCGAGTACCTCGGCGCGCGCGTCCGAATCGTGATGGCGGAGTTGACCGCCGACGCCGCCGAAGTCGAAATCGAGGTGCGGGCGCTCGACGCGGAGGCGCGCCAGCTCGCCGCCGCGGCCGACGACCTTAGGCTCAAGGGCGCCCGGCGCGGCGCCTACGCGCTTTATCGCGAAGCGCTCGAACTCGATCCGCTCAATCGCGCCGCCACCTACGGTCTGGGCGTGCTGCTCGCCGATCGCGAGGATTTCGAGGCGGCGCTCAGGATGTTCAAGCTGACGCGCGAAGCCGGCGGCGACGACGCCGACTTGCTGCTCGCGATGGGCCGCGCGTGCGTTCGCACCGAACGCCTCGCGAGCGCCATCAACTATCTCGAGCGGGCCTTCGAGCTGGAACCGGGGAATTTCGCCGTGCGGCGGGCGCTGGCCGACCTCGGCCGCCGCCCCAAGGCTCAGACGCGATCGGCGCCAACCGACAAACCGCCGAATCCCAACAAAGACGCCCCCGCCAACAAGCGCAACTAGCAGGGCGACGGCGCCGTCCAATAATCCGTTCACAAGCGAATTTTTAACGCGATTCTCAGCGGTCGCATAAGGGCGAAATTTTTCATCCCCAACCGTCGTTCACCGCGATGGACGGCGCATTTCGCCCCAGAAAACCCGAATCCCGGGGAATTTATCAACGTTATAGACAATTATGTTTCAAATTCACCCTTTAAAAAATTAAAAAAACTATTTTTATATTTCATAGATATAAATAACATCTCATAACTTCTTGACAACAGATGCGACGCCGCGTTAGAAAAATGTTCGACTATATTTGGCACAACATGAGTTGAATCAGTCGTCAAGAGCTTCTTTAAGATTATGCAGAGCGGGGGAGAATCGAGATGAAATTGCTTAAAGTGGTCTTTGGAACCGCAGCCGTGTTCTTTGGCGCTATCGCGGTATTCGGATGCGGTTCGGATAGCAGCGGCGGCAAGACCGTTGCCCCACCGCCTCCGCCCCCGGCCGTCACCGCACCGGGCTCGGGCCTGTTCGCGGTCGATTGCGCCCGCCAGCTCGCCTACGTCCCGCTCGATACCCTGGACGGCAGCGGCAACGGCCAGGTCGCGGTGATCAATCTAGCCGTCGATCCTGACACGACCGATCCGCGCGTCACCATCGTCCATCTGACCCATCCGGACATTCCGACCGGCACCGCGCTCGACAACGACGATTCGCTAATCATCGTGGTCAGCGGCCAGACGTCCGGCCAGGACGGCAAAGTTGATCTCATCGACGAAAACTCGAACACGCTGGTCGCCGGTTCCCCATTCGCGTTTCCGCCGGGATCGCAGTCGGGCTATTTCGGGCAGGTGCTCTACAATCCGACAACGCATCAGGCGGTCGTCGCGACCTGCGACAGCGCGACCTGTTCAAGCGGCACTGCGGATACGGGCTTCGCGCTGTTCGATCCGGTCGCGCACACCTTCGGAGGCATTATCCAGGCCAATTATGCGGAAACTTTCGCGCTTAATTCCAAGACCAACACGGTGATCGACGCGAGCGACGACGACCACTCCGGCCAAATCGGAGCCGTTGACGTACCCGGAGCGCGCGCCTGCACGCTGAGCGACGCCAATATCGACAGCGACAACGACGGTTCGTCTTTCGACAACACGACCAATATCGTCGTGGTCAGCAACGAAAGCGACAACGCGACGGTTATCAATCTGAACGGCTCCACCTACAATCCAGCGGCCGGCACGCCCTGCACGCTCGACGAAGGCGGCACGCCGCCGAATTCCGTGCTGGTGCCAAACCTGCCGAACGCCACAGCCGGTTCGGCGGTGGATCCCTCGACGCATCAGGCGTTTCTCATCTCGGACGGCGAGAACGGCGTTGCGCTGCTGCAGTTGCCCAAGAAGCCGGTTGCGCAGATCCAGGCGGGAAACATCACGTCCGAATCTTCGAAGTTATCGAACGATCCGCTCGGCGCCGTATGGGGCACCCAGGGCGATCCGTATGCGGTCGCGGTGGCGGCCTGCAAGAAGCTGCCGTTGAGCGGCTTCGCGGTCAATTACAACTTTACTTTCTTGGCCGAGGTGAACCTGGCCGATTTCAAGAAAGATCCGGCCGGAATCAGCACCGCGCCGCCGGCGGGGAATTGCGCGGGCACGACCACGACGGTGACCAAGTGCGACAACGGCAAGGGCGTGAAATTCTTCCCGTTGCCGGGCGTGAAGTGAGTATCGGTTAGAACGGGGCAGGGCGGCGCCATAGCGGCGCCGCCTTTTTTTATCTCCGAAAGATGTTGCCGCAGCCATTTGATAGTCGCTACTTTGCCCGGCTGATCCTGAGCCAGACCTGATCCAGTATGTTGCGTTTCAGTTCGTCAACGGCGAGGCTTCGCCGGCGGCACTCATCTTTAATCCATTCGAGACGATAGCGGACCACTCCGCCACTATCGGATTCGTGACTCCGTCCAACCCACGTATCGCCCCGGTATTGGTCCTGGCCATAATCAGCCTTGAGAATCGAAGTCAAAAATACCGCCTCCGGAGTGGACCATTTCACGAACTGATCGAGCATCTGCTTAATCTGAACCGGAGCCGCGTGACTCCAGATGGATCGCGCGATCACATAATCGAACTTTTCAGAAAACACGCCAAAATTGAAATCCGAATTATGATCGAAACGCGGAGCCTTGCCGGCAAGGGTCGCGGCCGGGATGAATTCCTTCAATCCCAGCTCAAGCATCGCTATGTTGGGTTCAATTCCGAAGTATCGTTCGCGATCGAGAAAGTGGATTAACCAATACCCTCCACGAAGGCACCCGCAGCCTATATCCAGAACGCGATGCTGGGCATGAGTCCTGATTCCAGCAGGGTGATGAGCTGATTGCATCCAATCGCGTGGAAATGGGCCGCTGGTCCGCCCAGAAACGCTCCAGTTTCGGCGAGGGTGTTCGCTCTTCGCTGCAAGGGCGAGTTCCGGCCGACATCGATCGGAGCGTTCGTGGACGATCGGTTGAATAGCCGTCCAACCGCGCTGTTCGCGGCGCGTAAAATCTTGCCGATCGTCTTGCGAAAAAGAGCGGTCCGTTCCGCAATTTCCGTCATCCGGGCTGGATCGTTGTCATTCATCATGGCCACTTGCATTATTGATAGCGGAAATCGATTCGATGTTCCGCACGATTTCCCGGCGCGGCAAGGCCCGCAACCGGCACCGGGCAGGAAGAGCGCCCAGCGAGAAGCAGCGCGCCAGCGACGAGCGCCTACGAAAGGAACTCGCGGAGGCCAACCCCGAAAAATTCAAGCGCTTGGTCAAGTCGCTATTCCGTTCCTCGACTGAAAAGGATTGATTTCAATGGCGGCGCTAGCGCTCGGATAGTTTTTGCGAGAGTAGAAGCATAAATTCGCGCGTGCGCGTCAGCGCATTGAGCGCCTCCGGGGCGTTATATGCATAGCGTGCGTGCGATACTTCTTTGCGCCAAATTTCATTTAGATAGTCCGCTTGGCTGGCTGCATCTGCGTAAAATTTTGCGAGCGCAGATTTCTTCGCGTTTCGTCCAGGCGAGTTTTGGATAGCGTTCAGTTTGCCCCGCAATGCCATTAAAATCTGGCCCCATTCGGCAAATTCAAGCGGGTGTTTTTGCGGCCCGATTGTTTTGACCTTCAGCGCTTTGGATAGAACCCGCAGTCCGCGTTCCGCGATACGCATCGAATGAAAAACGCAAGCTGTATTGCAATCGAGGGCATAGCATTCCACGGCCGCGACAATATCATCGTGCGCCGAAGGAAAGGCTCTGATTGCGTCGGCCCATTCGACCTCAACTTTGTCGAGACGCGCCGCCTTTTCAATCGGAACATAAGCAAATTTGCGGTATTGCAAGTCGTATTCGATCGCTTCTCGAAGCACTCGAACCTCGTCCATCACCTGTTGATAGGTCATCCCGGCTTTTATACTGACGTTGAAATGCCCGATCCGGCCCAGCGCTCCAGTCAGTTCCAAATCTCGACAATGGCCCTCGTAATCGGTGAGTCGGCGGATAAGCTCCTCGCTTAATTCCGCTTTGATCCGCTCGTTTCCGAAGCCTTTCACAACGAGCTCGCGCGCCATCCATTGGACCTCTTTCATGTGAACAAGGAAGAGGCCAATTTGCCAGACCGGGTATTGCAGCATATCGGCGAGCTAATTAACCGTTCGGATAGAATAATGCCATGAGCCCTGTTGGTGCGGCTCCATGCGTCCTTTGATCTATCTAAAGAATCAGTGGTGTCAACATCCACCTAATGCCCACATTAGTGGCGATTTTGTTTCAATCGACACTCAGGCGCACGGCGTGGTAGATTGTCAACTGGTTGCTTCCCGGAGATCGTCTGATGGCCGTCCAAGCAACCCTGGGAAAAGGCTATAAGCGAGGTCTTCCGTTAATGCGCCTGTCGTTGGTTCTTGAGGGCGAATTGCCTTCCAGCAACGCCGCATCGTCTAAGGATCGCCAGCGACTGAGGCGGATATTTCATCGGCAACTCGCCCAATTCTGGAAGGATGATAAATTCGCCGCGACTCTCCGGTCTATGCAAGCGAGAGAACCCTCTGATTTCACTCGTTTTGAGAAAATTCGGGGCTTTCATTTCGTGCCGCTGGTGGTTGAGAGCTTGGACTTGGTCTGCGGCTTGGAGATCGAGTTCATGCGTCGGCAGCCGCCCGGCGCCTTAATCGGCAATGGCGGCGACTTGGACAATCGCATCAACACGCTTTTCGATGCGCTTCAGATGCCGCAGAACGAGAACCAAATTCCGAAGAACGACGCGCCGAATCCAGATGAGGCGCCCTTCTTCTTTTGCCTACTTCAAAACGACGGGCTGATCTCGGACTTCAAGATTACAACAAAGCGCCTTTTGGAACCCGGCGATCCAAGAGAGTTTCGATTGAACATCAATGCTGAAGTTCGCGCGACGGTTCCCTCTCGATTTAATTTTCTGTTTGGTTCATGAGCATGAAGATTTCTTGCTATGCAACGATAAACGAGCTTGCTGGCGATAGCGGTTAGCGGGCCATTGATTTGAGAAAGTCGGTCAAGATGATGCGGTCAACCCGTTCGAGCGGAACGATGGAATTCGTGAGCGTATCTTTAAAGCTCCAATGCGCGTCGGACTCAATCTTGACGACCAAGGCGTTTTGGCAAGAAGCCGGATACGCGGGGCCGAATCGAAGGACGCCGGATTCGAGATTGAGTGTTGCGGAAAAAACATCCAAGGGCCGCGATTCGCGAAAAATGGCGACGCCAAAGGAATTTAACTCTCTGATCGCCAATCGCTTCTCAGTAGCGTCAATTCCGGCGTTGAATTCGACGATGCATGCGCGGATTCGATCATTGATTGCGCGCCAGATGACCGACGCCAGATCGCAAAAGCGCTTGTGCCGAAGCATTTCCAACTCGCTCTCGCGTTGGTTCGCTTCCGCCACGCGCCGTTGCTCCGCTATTAAGTCGCCGACCCAACCGCCGCTCATCGTCGCAACTCCGTTCCGCTCTTTGGATACCTATTTCTTTGGCAAATTAACCGCCTTGGCGAGCAGCTTGCCGAATTTATTCACGTCGAAACGGCGCAGTTCTTCGCGCAACGCCTCGTCGCTGGCGCGCTGCTTCTCGCTGAGCGGCTTTTTCGGCTTCGATTGCTTCCGGGGCATGCTGGAACTTTACCGCAGCGACGGGCGCCGGGCTAGTTACCGCACGTCGTAATCAGGTCGGCAAAGGCGTTGGGATTGTGGCGATTGTTATGGCGAAACGAGAACTCGTTCAGATAGAGCGGCAAATAATCCTTCGAGACCTTGTGGTAGGTTCCGATCACGCCGCGCTTCAGCAGCGACCAGAACGACTCGATGTTGTTGGTGTGGATGTTCCCGCGCACGTATTCGCCGCGCCCATGGTTGACGGTCGCGTGCTTGGTGTGATTGCCGAAGGCGTGGCTGTAGGCCGGATTCTCATCGGTAACGACCAGCGAAACCTTGTCGTTGGCGACGTTGCGAGCGAACGATCCCAATGTCCGCGCGTCCATGTCGCCAATGACGCGGGCGACCACGTTGCCCTTGCGCTCGATGGCGCCGATCACGCCGACCTTGCCGTAACCGACGCCCTCGCCGACCTTCTCCAAGCCGGTCCGCGGCCCGGCGGCTTTGCGGCGCTGGGCGCTTTTCTTGCCCCAATGGCGGTTACGATCCTTGCCGCCGATGTAGGTTTCGTCCATTTCGACCGGACCGGTGCCGCTCAGGTCGAAGGCGTCGCCGCGCATGGCCGCGCGCCAGCGATGACAGATGTACCAGGCGGTACGCCAGTCGGTTCCGGAATCTTCGCCGAAGATGACGCGGCGGACTTGCAGCGAACTGATGCCTTTCTTGCTGGTCAGCATCAGATAGCCGATCTTGAACCAGATTTTGAGCGAGACCTTGGTGTCCATGAAGATCGTTCCGGTAGTCACCGAGAAACGATAGCCGGGCCGTCCGCCGCAATTCGCGTTCTTGCAGACCCAATGGAACGGGCGCGCCTTGAGCGCATAGATTTTCTCGCCCGACTGGCAGCGCGGACAATGGACGCCGTGCGGCCAGCGCTGCTGGACGATGAACTCGCGGCAGGCGTCGTCAGTCGGGAACCGCTTCTCGAACTCTTCGTAGGTCACCATGAGGATAGACTAGCGCAGGTTTAATTGAGTGTCAACATCAACAAAATCGCCACATTAGTTAACATAATGTATCTTATGCGAATAATCAGATGACGAGCGAATGGACGGGCGATCAGGGTGGAGATTGAGCCGGGCGGCGAAGCGGCGAGCGAAGAAACGATAAAATTAAAGTATTACTTTAGATTTCTCGCGCGACCGCGCGGCGCGATTCGGACAGTGCGCGGCGCTGGCGCGACGCCGCTCCTCTCTCTATCATGTCCGTCCGTGATGACGCCGATTAACGCCGTTGCCCGCAAGCTCGCTCTCCTCCTCTGCGCCGCGTCCGCCGTCGCGATCGCCGCCACTGGCGTGCGCGCCGCCGAATCCTCGGCCGACCGCCAGCTCACCGCGATAGTCCAGAAGCGGCTGCTGATTCCGGATCCGAAAAATATCGAGTTGGGCGCGCCCAAGCCGGGGCCGTTCCCCGGCGTCTTCACGCGCAAGCTGACGATCACCAATCCGGCCAGCGCCGCGTCGAAGGCCGAACTCGAAATTTTCTCCAACGCGGCCGGCGACAAGGCGATTATCGCGCAGCCGCTGGGAGTCGCGGTGGTCGATTCGGCCCATCCGTGGCTCCATCTCGACGTGACGAAGCTGCATCTGGACGATCACGCTACGCTCGGGCCGGCCGACGCGCCGGTCACGATAATCGAGTTCGCCGATTTCGAGTGTCCGTATTGCGCGCGCGCGTTCGGCGAAATCGAAACGCTGGTCAACACCAGCCACAAGGGCCAAGTGCGGCTAATCTGGAAGAACTTTCCCCTGAATGAACATCCGTGGGCCGAGCAGGCCGCCGTGGCGGCGGAATGCGCGCGGCAGCAGAACCCGGCCGCGTTCTGGCAGTTCGCCGGCGATCTCTACCGCGATCAGAACGAAATCACGCCGCAGAATCTGCGCGACCATATCGACAGCTACACGCGTTCGCTCGGCCTCGACGGCAAGGCGCTCAACGCCTGCATGCTCGGCAAGGAGGCCGAGGCGCGCGTGCAGCAGGATATCAAGGACGCGCAGGAAGCCAGGATCAATTCGACTCCGACGTTCATCATCAACGGCGTTCCGGTGGTGGGATTGCCGAGCAGCAACGTCTTCGACTACGTGATCAGCGAGCAATTGCGCGACCGCAAAGTGGCGGCGAAGTAACTCCGGTCGCGAAGCCGCCGCCCCGCTCTGCCCCGGCCGTCAACCGGATACCGCTGGACTGATTGCGGCTTAATGGCTCGGCTGAGGCGCCGCGGCCGGCGCCTTTGACGCCGCGGGCGCCGCTTCGGCCGCCGCGCCGGAATCGAGCGTGATCGTCTTGCCGCGGCTGGCTGGGGTGACCGCCGGCGCCGCGCCCATCGCGGCAAGCGCGGCGATTACGTCTTCGCGCTCGGGCGCGAGCGGATTATCCGCCAAAAATTTACGATAGGCGGCGATCGCGCCGGATTTGTCGCCAGACTCGGCGAGCGTCCGCGCCGCGCCAATCTGGGCGCTGTCGCTCGCGGGGCCGCGCAGCGCCGCGGCGCGGGCGAAGGCCTGATGAGCCTTGGCGAAATCGCCCAGATTTTCATAGGCGACGGCAAGCTGGCTGAGCGCCAGGCCCTGGAAGATTGAATCGCCGCCATTATCGACATACGGCAGGAGCACGTCGCACGCTTTAGCGTACTGTTTCTGGGCGATCAAGGCGCTGGCGAGATAGACGCGCGCGAGCCGCGACAGGCGGCCCGAGCCCTGCTCGGCGAGCGCGCCGAAACCAGTTTCGGCTTGCTTATAGTCCTTGTGATTGAGGGCGGTCATCGCGTCGTAGAACCTGGCCGCAGCCATCTGATCGCGATTTTCAAAATAAAAATTCACGCCGAATCCGACCGCGGCGAGCGCGATCAGGATAACCGCGCCGATAATCACGCGCGGCAGATTTTCGGTGACTTTGCGCCAGAGGTATTCGATACCGACGACGAATTCGTCGGGCTGTTTCAGCTCGGCGCGGTCTATACGATGCCGGGAAGTTGCCATCGCGGGCATACTACCGCCCCGCCCCGCCGGTCTCAACGGCGCATTGGAGCCTGACGGAGGGGAAATTTACATTTTGTACTTGAAATCCTCGGGCGACATCTTTTCGAGGATTTCTGACCACTTGTCGCGAGAGACGCCGGCGAGATTCTGATCGGACGCCGCCGCGGAGGCCGGCTCCGCCGCGGCTTCGTGCAGCTCGCTGGAGGCCTCGAGCACGGCCTTGGCGACGTAGATCGGCGACTTGGTGCGCAGCGCGAGCGAGATCGCGTCGGACGGACGCGAATCGATCTGCAGCGTCGAACCGTCGCGGGTCTTAAGTTCGATGCGGGCGAAGTAGGTGTTTTCGCGCAGTTCCGTGATATCGACGGCTTCGACCGTCGCGCCGACCTCACCCAGAAGATTGCGGATCAGATCGTGAGTCATCGGGCGCTGCGGCTTGATCCCTTCGAGCTCGGTCGCCATCGACGCGGCTTCGAGCGGACCGATCCAAATCGGCAGATTGAGCTTGTTATCGGGATCTTTCAGGACGACGATCGGCATCTTGGTGGTCGGATCGAGCGTCAATCCGCCGACCATCATGAGGATGAAATCTTCCTTCGGCCCGGTCATACGAGGTCTCGCTGGAGCAAGCGCGATCCGGCTGCGCGGAGCCGGGCGCGCGATGCGTCGTCTAGGGAATATCTTGGACCATAGCGCCGCGATCGTCAATCGGAGACGGCGCGCGAGCGCCGCGCCGCGGCCGATCAACGCGGAACAAGCTGATCGATGACCCGATAGAGCTGGTTCAGATTGCGGCATTCCTCCACCAGGTCGCAATGAACCTGGTACCGCTCCATCTCGCTGTCGCCGAATCCCCACGTGTTGCGGCTTTCCGGATTTAACCAGATTATACGGCGCGCGCGCTGGCGAATCTCGCGCAGGCACCAATCGTGCGGCAGATTATAATTGTTGCGGGCGTCGCCGAGAATGATCACGGTGGTGCGCTTGTTCACGGCGCCGATATGGTCGCTGATGAAATTGCGGAACGAGCGGCCGAAATCGGAGTGCGCGTATACGTTGATCACGTCGCCTTTGAGCGCAACGTCGAGCGCGTCCTTGATATCGTTGGTGCGGAAGCTTTCGGTCACTTCGCCGATATCGGCGACGAAGACGAAGCTGCGCACGCGCGAATAGAGGTCTTGCAGCGAGTACACGAACTGCAGCATGAAGCGCGAGGCGTTGCGCACGGAGTCCGATACGTCGCACATCACGAGGATCTGCGGCTTTTCCTTCTTGCGCTGATCGAATTTCAGCTTGAACGGCACGCCGCCGTATTCGATGTTCTTGCGCAGCGTGCGCTTGATATCAAAGCGGCCCTTTTTCTTCCGTTTGCGCCGGACCGCGATAATGTTCTTGAGCCGCTGGGCGAGGCGCGTGATCGCCTCGCGCATCTTCGTCATTTCCTCTTCGCTCAGGTAGTAGAAGCTCTTGTCCGCAAGCTGGTTCATTCGCGCCTCTTCGCGCGACTTCAGGTCGCGCTTCTCGCGCTCCTGGCGGACGTACTTGCGGATGATGTCCTCGAGCATCTTGAGCCGGCGGTCGAGATACTCCTCCATCTTGGCGCGGAAGGCGGAGCCGAGCTCGAGCTTTTCGAGCTGCTCGCGCAGCTCCTTGATCTCCTGCTCGATCTTGTCGAGTCCGAGCGCGCGGGCGAGCGCGCGGGCGAAGTAGTTCTCCTCGATCGTGCGCTGGATTCCCTGCATCCGGACCGCGCGGGCGGCCTCGCGCATCATTTTTTCGAGCTGTCCGTTCTCGTTGCGCAGCAATTGCTTGGCGAGTTCGGAAAGTTCGTCGGCGTGCTCCTTGAGAAGCTGATCGACGTCGTCGAGGAACTGCTGGAAGTCCTTGTCGGACATCGAGAGCGCGTCCTGCACTTCCTTGCTCGCGCCCTTGATGATTTCGCCGAGTCCGGAGAAATAGACGTCGAAGAGCTGCTCGAAGACCGGCAGTTCGCTCGCCCGCTTGATCATCGTGGCGCGCAGCGCCGAGCGGAATGAATCGCGATCGCCGAGGCCCGAAACTTCGGCCGCGGCCACCGCGTCGAGCGTTTCGGCGAGCGAGACGCGGACGCCGTTCTGCCGCAGCAGGTTGGCGAATTCGACCAGTTTGTCTTCCATCTTTATTACCGCCCCGCCCCGCCGTCCGCGCCGCGCGATACGGCGAAGGCGCCGGCCGTTCCGGAACTTCCGCTGACGCCCGGCGAATTGCAGCCGCCCTAGTTGAGAAGATCCTTGTCGGCGCCGCCGCCGCTGCCCGAACCCGAGGCGTCGGCGCCGCCGCGGCGCGTGCGCACCTTGCGCAAGTACTCCTTGAGCTCCTCCTGCGCCTTGCGCACGTCGCCCTCGTACTTGACGATCGTGTCGAGCGTCTCGTCCACCAGCGCGTTGTCGAGGCTCTGCACGTTGAGCAGCGTCAACGCCTTCACCCAGTCGAGCGTCTCGCTGATTCCGGGCGTTTTTTTGAGGTCGAGCTTGCGCAGCGATTGCACCACGTTGACGACCTCGTCGGCGAGCTTTTCGGCCGCTTCGGGCGCCTTGAGCCGGATGATCGCGAGTTCCTGTTCGCGCGTAGGAAAATCGATATACAGATGCAGGCAGCGGCGCTTGAGCGCGTCGGACATCTCGCGCGCGTTGTTCGAAGTCAGGATCACGAGCGGAATCTGCTTGGCCTTGAAGGTCCCGATTTCCGGCACGGTGACCTGGAAATCCGACAGCAGTTCGAGCAGGAAGGCCTCGAATTCCGCGTCGGCCTTGTCGATTTCGTCGATCAGCAGAACGATCTGCTTCTCCGAGGTAATCGCCTTCATCAGCGGGCGCGGCAGCACAAAGCGCTCGGAGAAAAAAACTTCGTCCTCGCTCGCGATCCGATCGACGGCCTGCGCCAGCCCCTTGGTGCCGGTCAATACTTCGCCGATTTTATCTTTGAGGATCTGGGTATAGAGGAGCTGCTTGGCGTATTCCCATTCGTAGAGCGCCTTGCCCTCATCAAGACCTTCGTAGCACTGCAGGCGGATCATCTCTTCGCCGAGCGCGGCGGCCAGCACCTTGGCCAAATCGGTCTTGCCGACGCCGGCCGGCCCTTCGACCAAAATCGGCTTCTGGAGCGAACTGGCGAGATAGATCACGGTGGCGATTCGCCGGCTGGCGATATAGCGGTTTTCGGCGAAACGCTCGATAACGTCGTCGATCGATGAAAACATTCAGCCTCCTCGATAGCTGCGGCTGGCCGCCCGTGCCGCGCAATTGATGTTCCATATCATGCCATGTATCGGCTGCAAACCCGAACGGCGCCCAAACCGGGCGCTGATCGCGTGCGGGCGCGGCGCCGCGGCCCTTGTATTCGGGACGGTGAATTTGCAAGGAATGGCGCCATGTGCACGCTCGCGATTTACTATCGCGTTTTTCCCGGCTACCCGGTCGTGGTGGCGGCCAACCGCGACGAATACCTCGATCGGCCGGCGGCCGCGCCGGCGATCCTGTCGGAATCCCCGCGGATCGCCGGCGGCAAAGACCTGCGCGCGGGCGGCACCTGGCTCGGCCTCAACGAGTACGGCGTGATCGCCGGACTGCTCAATCGCCGCACCGCCGATTACGGCCCGGCGGATCCGAAGCTGCGCTCGCGCGGATTACTCTGCCTCGAGGCGCTGGGTTTCCGCGACGCGCGGGCGGCGGCACGCTTCGCCGCGCAACAGTCCGGCGCCGCCTACAACCCGTTCAATCTCCTCATCGCCTCGGCCGCGGCCGCCTTCGTCACCTATAATCGCGGCGGCGCGATCGACCAGGCGGAACTCGCGCCCGGATTCCATCTGCTGACCAACGCCGACGTTGACGATTTCGAATGTCCGCGCATCAGCCGCTCGTTCAGCCGCTTCGCCGAGCTGGGCGCGGACCCGGAGTTCGCGCGCGATCCACTGGCGCGGCGCGATGATCTGGCGCGCCTGCTGGCCGATCATTCGACCCAGCTCGATCCGCGCAACGGCCGGCCGAACTCGCTCTGCATGCATCTGGGCGACTACGGCACGCGTTCCGCCAGCATGATCTTCATCGGCCGCGACGGTCTCACCGCAAGCCATTTCTTCGCGCCCGGCCCGCCCTGCCGCACCGCCTTCGCGCCCGCCTGCGCGCCGGAACCGGCGGAGCGCGCGGACGCGCCCCAACGATAAGCGCCCGGCGTCAATGCGCAAGCCGCGGACGGGCGGGCTTGCGCGCATACGGCGTCGGGTCGGCGACGCCCGCTTCGCGAAATCCCTGCACGCGCTCGGCGCATTTGGTGCACGCGCCGCAATGGACCAGCCCTTTGGGCCGCGCGCATGAAAGCGTCAGCTCCAGCGGCATCCCGGCGCCGCGGCGCACCACATCCGCCTTGGACATTCCGGCGAACGGCGTCGAAATTTTGAGCGGCAGGCCGACTCCCAGTTCGACCGCGCGTGCGAAGGCGCGGAAGAATTCCGGGCGCGCGTCGGGAAACGGATTGCTCTCGAGCGGCGCCATCGCAATTTCGCCGATCCGGTGGCGCGCGCAAAAAATCGCGCCCTTGGCCAGCAGCGTGAAATTGCGGCCCAGGATGTAATTCGACGAGAGCGCGGCGTGGTAGCCGGGAACGTCGCGCCCGGTCATGCTCCAATGGTCGCCCGCGACGTCGCCCATCGGGATTTTCAGCGCGGCCGCCCGTGCGACGTTGGGCAGCTTGAGCGCGCGCACGAAACCGCGCAACGCGGCGAGTTCGTCGCGTTCCCAGCTCAGGCCGGCGCGGATATAGATCGGAAAGACGGCCGCGCCGCGCCGCGCGATCCATCCCAGCATCACCGAACTGTCCATCCCGCCGCTGGCGAGCACCGCGATCCGGCCGGGCTCCGGATCGATACGGTAATCGTCGCGCGCGGGCGAAGTGTCGCGGTTTTTGCGGGCCATCGGAGAAACCGCGAGATGATTTAACCTATCAGACGCCCGCCGTCGAGCGTGATCGTCGCGCCGGTGGCGAAGTCGGCCGCTTCGCAGAGGAAGATCGCCGCGCGCGCGGCGTCCTCCGGCGCTCCGATCCTGCCGGCCGGAATGCGGCGAACCAGCCGTTCGAGTTCGGCGCGATCGAAATCCTCCGGCGGTGCGACGATTCCGAGCGCGAGCGCGTTGACCTGCACCTCGGGCGCGAACGCGCGCGCCAGCGCGATCGTCATCGCCTCCACACCGGCCTTGGCGATCGAATAAGGAATATAGTTCAAAAACGGCCGGCGCGCCGCTATATCGCTCAGATTGAGTATCTTGCCCGCCCCCTGGCGGCGCATCGCGGCGCCCGCCGCGCGCGCGAGAAAAAACGGCGCCTTCAGATTCACCGCGAAGGTCTCGTCCCAGGCGCGCTCGGAAATCTCCTCCAGCGCGCCGCGCGTGAAAACCGCGGCGGAATTGATCAGCACGTCGATTCGCCCGAACGCGCCGATCGTCGTTGCGACCAGTCCCTCGGCCGCGGCGATCGCCTCAAGGTCCGCCGCCAGCACGCGCGCGCGCCCTCCCCGCGCTTCAATCTCGGAGGCTGCAGATTCCGCCTCGGCGCGGGAATTGCGGCAATGCAACGCGACCGCCGCGCCGCGTTCGGCCAGCGCGAGCGCGATCGCCCGGCCGACGCGCCCGCCCGCGCCGGTGACCAGCGCCGCTTTGTCCCGCAGAACCATCGCTAACGTGACGTCCCGAAAACAAGTTTATACATCGTGCCTCGGCCGGGATCTGCCTGGATGCCCGGATCAAGTCCGGGCATGACGGCTTTTTTCGTCATTGCCGGGCCCAGACCCGGCAATCCACCTTCGAAAAATTATTTGCGGGACGCTATCGCCAACGAAGCGCGCGATCGGAAACGGCGCGCGCCGCCGTCAGAGCGCCGCCGCGATCGCGCGCAGCAACGCGAGATTATCCGAATGTCCCGTCTTGGAGGCGACGATATGGCCGACGATCGGGCGGCCGAGCAGGTAGAGATCGCCGATCAGATCGAGCGCCTTGTGCCGCGCGAATTCGTCGGGAAACCGCAGGGCGGTATTAACCACCTTTTCGTCGTCGACGAGGATCAGATTGTCGAGCCGGCCGCCGCTCGCCAAGCCCATCTCGGCGAGCTTGCGGAATTCGCGCACGAATCCGAAAGTTCGCGCAGGCGCTATCTCGCGAACGTAATCCTCGGGCGAATCGAGCTCGAAGTGGACCTGCTGGCGGCCGATCGGGGCCGGATATTCCAGCGTGTAATCGATCGCCAGCCGGCGCGCCGGCTCAATCCGGATAAATTCGCTTCCCTCGCCGATCTGAATCGGCTTGGCGACCGCGATCGGCTCGATCTCGGCGTCCTGCTCGACGATTCCGGCGGCACGCAGATGCCGGCAGAATTCGAGCGCCGAGCCGTCGAGCGCCGGCACTTCGTCGTCGGTCTTGACGAGCAGGTTGGTGACGCCGAGTCCGTGCAGCGCGGACATCAGATGCTCGACCGTGCGAATCGAATGGCCGCCGCCGCTCAGCGTGGTGTTGTAGCCGGTCTCGGTCACGTTCTCCAGCCGCGCCGGAATTTCCGATTGGTCGGCCACCGAGGAAAAAACGATTCCGGAATCGGCGGGCGCCGGATGCAGAATCACGCCGGTCTTGAATCCCGAATGGAGCCCCTGGCCGGCCAGCACCAACGATTCCGCCACGGTGCGCTGCGGACGCGCAAGCGCCCCGCGCGGCGCGCGCCCGGCTGCGGGAAGCTGGGCCGCGCAGGCGGCGGCGCCCGGCGTGCCGGCGCGGCCGGAATCGCCCGCCATCACGCGCCCGATCGCCGCGAGCAATCCGTCGACGGAAAACGGCTTTTCGAGAAAATCTTCCGCGCCCAGCCGCGTCGCGGCGACTGCGTTTTGAATATTGGCGTGGCCCGAAATCATGATCACGCGCGTCGCCGGCAGTTCCGCCTTGATCCGCCGCAACAGCTCGATTCCGTCGAGTTCGGGCATCCACACGTCGAGCAAAACCAGCTCGGGACGCTCCCGTTCGATCAACTCCATCACGCCCGGCGCGTCGCCGGTGTCGAGCACGCGGAAACCTTCGTCGTTGAGGATGCCGCGCAGTGAAGACCGGATCCGCTCCTCGTCATCCACCACCAGCACGGTCGCATTCACGTTGTTCAATTGGCCTCGATTATCGATTTGAAATCGCCGCCGCGCGGCGCGGACCGGAGCAAAGCGCGCGGATTTCGTCCCGCCGTCAGGAACGATCCGAAAGCATCTTCGCCGCTACGCATCAGTTCGGGGAAACACCTGATCTTTTACCGGAAATTCGACGATAAATCTACTTCCGCGCGGCTTGTTGTCGCGCACCCTGACGAATCCGTGATGGTCCGTCACGATCGATGCGACGATCGCGAGGCCGAGTCCGGTGCCGCCTTTTTTGGTCGAGAAGTAGGGTTCGAAGATGCGCTGGCGCAGGCGCGGATCGATGCCCGGCCCGTTATCCGATATCTCCATCGTGACCACGCCGGTCTGGTAATCGACCGCCGTGCGCGCCTCGATTCGCGGGCGCTGGCCGTTGGAACTCGCGATGCTGGCGGCCACGCCGTTGTCGAGCAGATTGACGACCGCGCGCTTCAGCGCCTCGCGATCGATCGCCACGCGCGGCAGCGCGGGCGCGAGGCTGAGCGCGAATTCGACTTCCGGATGGGCTTCGCGGAAATTCGCGACCGCCTCATCGACCAGCGCGTTCAGATCGCCGGGCACGGGATTCAGATGCGGCATCCGGGCGAAGGCCGAGAATTCGTTGACGAGGCGCTTGAGGTCCTCGACCTCGCCGATGATCACGTGCGTGCATTCGTCCAGCAGGCGCGCGTCGGCGCCTTCGGCGCGCGCGAACTGGCGCCGCAGCCGCTCGGCGGAAAGCTGAATCGGGGTCAGCGGATTCTTGATCTCATGCGCGATGCGCCGCGCGACCTCGCGCCACGCTTCCATCCGTTCGACTTTCGCGATCTGGCTAACATCCTCGAAAAACAGCACCGCGCCCAATTCGCCGGATTCGTCGCCGAGCGGGCTCGCCGTCATCATGAGTTCGGTTTCGGCGCCGCCGGCGTCGAATTTCAGCGACGCCGGCGCTTCGTGCGGCCGGGAAACCGGCGCCAGCGCGTCGTCGAGCGCGCGCGCCAGCGGCAGCGGGAAGGTTTCGCCGTAACGCCGCCCCTGCACGTCCGCCGCGCGCAAGCCCAGCAGCCGTTCGGCGCAGGGATTGATCGCCGTCACCACGCCGCCGCGGTCGAGTCCGACCACCCCGGCCGAAACGTTGCGCAGCAGGGTCTCGGTGTAGCGGCGGCGGCGCTCGAGTTCGGCGCGCGAGGCGCGCAAATCGGCGGTCATCCGGTTGAACGATTCGACCAGCCGGCCGATTTCGTCGTCGCGGACTTCGGTAATCTCGAAATTCAGATTTCCCCCGGCGACCGCCTGCGTGCCCTCGGCCAGCATCGCGATCGGCGCCGTGATTCCGCGCGCCAGATAAATTCCAAACCAGCTCGCCAGCAGCACGACCGCAAGGCCAATCAGCACGAGCGCAAGAATATAGCTGTGCATGATCGGCTGATGCAGTATGCGGAGCTGAAAATATTCCTCGACCGAGCGCGAGATGCCGGCGGCGCGATCGGCAAGGCTTTTCGGGATGTAGTAATCGATTACGAGCGCGCCGGTCACGCTGTCCGAATCGAGCGACGAATAGATCGGCGCGCTGCCGCGAATCACGTCCGCCTTGCCCATCCGATCCGTGCGCGTTATCGCGCGGCCGGCCAGCGTCCCTGCGACCATCGGCGAATCCGGGCCGACCCCGATCCCCGTGGGCGTGCGCGGACTGAGCGCCACCATCATCAGGCTGTGCCTGGCGGAAAATATCTCGATCGTGCCGAGATTGTATTCCTGCTGGGACTTTCTGAGCATCTGGCGCAGCTTGACGCGATTCGCCGGATCGAGCAGTTGATGTTCCGCGATCTTTTCGGCCAGCACGCGCGCGAAATGAGCGGTGTTGTTGGCGGAATTGAGATAGTAAACTTTCGCGATCTCAAGCGAATCGTCGAGCACCTGCTGGTATTCGGGATTGAACCAGCTATCGATATCGGCGTGCAGGAAGGCGCCGGCGACGTAAAGCAGGAACGCGCTCGGCACCAGCGCGACGGCGATAAAGCCGAACACCAGCCGCGCCTGCAGCTTCGATCCGATCAGTCCGCGGCCGCGCTCGAAAAAAGTCTTGGCCAGGTTCCGCCCGACCAGCACCAGCATCAGGCCGAGCAGCAGGAAGCTCAGATCGAACAGCAGAATTACGACCAGGTTCGAGACCAGCGAGGTATGCGACCTGAGCGGCGGCAGCGTGGTTTGCGCAAGGACGAAGGCGCAGAGCGTCGCGGCGGCGATTCCCACCGCGATCAGCTCGCGCCGGCGGCGCTTTATTTCCGCGGCGCTGGGAGCGTTGTCGGCGCGATCGGCCATGCGCCCTAACGCCTCATCAACGCGAACAGAATAGTCAGCACGATACTGATGATAATCGAGGTCGCGAGCGGGAAGTAGAAAGTAAAATCGCCGCGGCGCACGTAAATGTCGCCGGGCAGGCGGCCGATCCGCCCCAGCCATCGCGCCGACGGCGCCATCCATAGCGCCAATCCGATGGCGGTCAGCAGCACTCCCAGCAGCACGATCGATTTTCCCAACGACGCCATCGCGAAGCGGCGCGCCGCGCCATGGAAAATCGTATCAGTCCGGACGGCCGGGCGCGACCGGCCGGGAGCCGCTCAGGCGTGAGCGTGCGATTTGGCGTTCGCCTGCGCCTCGCGCGTCTCCTTGATAATTTTTTCGGCGATCGGGGCCGGCACTTCGTCGTAATGATGGAACCGGACCTCGAAGGCGCCGCGCCCGGACGTGAGCGAGCGCAGGTCCGGCGCGTATTTGAGAATTTCGGCCATCGGCGCCAGCGCCTTGATCACCTGCCCGCCGCCCTTGCTGTCCATCCCGAGCACGCGCCCGCGGCGCGAGTTGAGATCGCCGATCACGTCGCCCATGCATTCGTCGGGACAGGTGACGTCGACCGCCATGATCGGTTCGAGCAGAATCGGCTTCGCCTTTTCGAGCGCGTTTTTGAGTCCCATCGACGCGGCGATCTGAAACGCCATGTCCGAGGAATCGACCTCGTGGAAGCTGCCGTCGTACACCGTGACCTTGACGTCAACCATCGGGTAGCCGGCGATAAAGCCCTCGGCGAGCGTGTTGCGTACGCCCTTTTCGACCGAAGGAATAAACTGGCGCGGTATCGATCCGCCGACGATCTCATCGGCGAATTCGAATCCTTCCGCGCGCGGCCGCGGCTCGATGCGCAGCCAGCAATCGCCGTACTGGCCACGTCCGCCAGATTGACGCTTGTACTTGCCCTGCGCTTCGGCGCGCCCCTTGATCGTTTCGAGGTACGGTACTTTCGGCGCCTGAAGTTCAACCTCCACATTAAATTTGCGCTTGAGCTTTTCGACCGTGACCTCGATATGCATCTGGCCGGTGCCGGAGAGGATAATCTCGTGCGTCTGGGAGTCGCGATGGGTCTCCAGAGCCGGGTCTTCTTCCACCAGCCGCTGCAGCGCGATCGAAGATTTCTCTTCATCGGCGCGGGTTTTCGGCCGAATCGCGAAGGAAATCACGGGCGTGGGTTTTTCCCGCGCTGGATAGATCACGACCGCTTTTTCGTCGCACAGCGTGTCGCCGGTGGTAGTTTCCTTGAGCTTGGCGACGGCGATGATCTCGCCCGCTTCGGCGGCGTTGATAGGCGCCTGTTTACGCCCTTCCAGCCGCAACAGATGGCCGAAATGCTCCTTGGCGCCGCGCGTGGAATTGAGCACGTGCGCGTCCGTGGCGACGTGTCCCGAAACCACCCGCATAATCGAGAGCTTGCCGGCGAAGGGATCGATAATCGTCTTGAAGACGTGGGCCGAAAATGGCGCCGCCGGATCGTGCTGGCGCTCGATTGTGGCGCCATTGGACGGTCCCGTACCGCGATGCGCCGGGCGCTCTTTGGGCGCGGGCAGCAGCGCCGCGACGGCGTCCAGAAGAGGCCCTATGCCGATATTTTTCGCGCCTGAGCCGGCCATCACGGGCGTCAGGCGTCCGGAGATTATCGCATTACGCAGCGCTGCGCGCAGTTCGTCATCGGCGAGCGAACCTTGTTCGAGATACTTTTCCAGCAGCGCGTCGTCCGTCTCCGCGACCGCCTCCATCAGCCGCATCCGAGCCTCGTCGGCGCGCGATTTCAATTCGCCTGCAAGCTCTTCTTCGCGCGGTTTGCCGCTGGCGTCGGCATAAACGAGCGATTTCATAGCCAGCAGATCGATTACGCCGTTGAAGCCCGCCTCCTCGCCGATCGGAAGCGTGAGCGCCAGCGGCTTGGCGCCGAGCGCTTTTTCAAGGTCGGCAAGCGACGCCGCGAAACTGGTTCGCTCCCGATCCAGCCGGGAAACAAAGGCGATTCGCGGCAATTCCAAATTACGAAGCTCGTCGAAAATCTTCTGCGCCTCAACCTTCAGATCGCCGCCGGGACTGATCACGACGACCGCCGCGTCAACCGCGCGCAGCGTCGCGAAAGTCTCGGGCAGGAAGGCGGCGTAGCCGGGAGTGTTGGCCAGGATGACTTCGGTCTTTTTCCAGCTTAGATGGTGGAAAGCGGAGCTAATCGTGATATGACGCGATAATTCTTCGGGTTCGAAATCGAGGCTCGAGCTGCCATCATCGGGACGCCCGAGGCTTTTGACCGCGCCGGCCGTGTACAGCATCGCCTCGGCGAGCTGCGATTTGCCGGCGCCGCCTTGGCCGACGATTGCGATAGTCCTCAAACGCTCGGGATTTTCGACTGCCATAACGATTCACCTCTCCGCAACGTTCGCTTAACGTTAGCTGGAGCACGCATCGTCATTGCGAGCCGCACCGCCGCAGGCCAACCGAGATGCGGGACGGCGCGCCCCCGCGCGCTCCCGATATGTCCGCAATCCGTTTCGCCGTCCGTCCCGGCCCGCGGCGCCATTTGATGTACCGTGGCGCCACTTCGTGTCCCGGCGCGGCCGCACTCGCCCGTCAGTCGTAAGCGCCCTCGACGCTCACGTCGCCCGTCAGGATTCGCGCCGGACCGCTCGCCGTTTCGAGCATCAGCGCGCCGTCGGCGTCGATTCCCCGAACGGTCCCGGCAACCCGCGCGTCGCCATCGACGACCGTCACGCGCTTGCCGGTTAGCGCCGAGTACGCCTGCCACGCCGGCCGCATGGCGGCGAAGCCGTGTTGCTGAACTTCCATATAGCGAGAGTCGAGCCGATTACAAAGCGCCGCTTCAAGCGCGATCCGGTCGCACAAGCGGCCGGTCGCGATTCGTACCGAGGTCGCCTTGTCGCGCAGCTCGTCGGGAATCTGGTCGGCGGCCAGATTGACGTTGATTCCAATTCCCAGCAGGACGCATTTGAGGCCCTGCCCCGGATCGGTCACCGCCTCGGCGATAATGCCGCCCGCCTTGCGCCCGCGCAGCCATACGTCGTTCGGCCACTTGAGCGCGACCATGCCGGGCGCGACGGTCTCGAGCGCTTCGGCCGCCGCGACTCCGGCGACCAGGCTCAGCCGCGGCACTTCCGCGATCGGCATCGCCGGCCGCAGGATCATCGTCTGGTAGAGGTTGAGGCCCGGCGGCGAATGCCACGAACGGCCCATCCGGCCGCGCCCGGCGCTCTGCCGCTCGGCAATTACGATCGTGCCGTGCGCGGCGCCTTCTTCGGCCAACTCGGCGGCGACCTTCTGGGTCGAGCCGACCTCTTCAAAATAATGGATTCGCCAGCCGATGCGGCCCGGCGTTCCGCTTTCGATCGATTGATAAGGATTCGCGGGCATCGCGGGCGTCTCCGGCCGTCGCTCAGACGACTTCGATCCGCATGCTCAGATCGACGGCGCGGACCGAATGAGTCAGCGCACCGACCGAGATCAAATCGACGCCGGCCTCGGCGATCGCGCGGATCGAATCGAGCGTGATTCCGCCCGACGCTTCGAGCAGGACCGCGTCGCCGGCGCGCGCGCGCGCGTTGCGCATCTCGGCGGGCGTCATGTTGTCGAGCAGGATCGAAGTCGCGCCGTGCGCGAGCGCCTCTTCGACCTGCGCGAGGGTTTCGCATTCGATTTCGACGCGAAACGTATGCGGCGCGAAGCGGCGGGCGCGTTCCAGCGCGTTCGTGACCGAGCCGGCGGCGGCGATGTGGTTTTCCTTGATCAGCACGCCGCTGTCGAGGCCGAAGCGATGGTTGAAGCCGCCGCCGATGCGCACGGCGTATTTTTCGAGCGCGCGCAGGCCCGGATGGGTCTTGCGGGTATCGACGATGCGCGCGCGCGTTCCCGCTACCGCGTTCACATAGCGCCGCGTGGCGGTGGCGACGCCGGACATCAGTTGGAGAAGATTCAGCGCGACCCGCTCGCCCGTGAGCAAGCCAGCCAAACGGCCGTCGATTTCGGCGGCGACGGCGCCGGCTTCGAGCCGCTCGCTCTCGCTGACGATCGTGCGGACGGCGGGTTCGGAGCTGGTCAGCGCGAAGACCCGTTCGAGCAGAAAGCCGCCGCAAAAAACGATGCCGGCCGCTTCCTTGACGGTGATACGGGCTCGGCCGCGCGCGGCCGAATCGACCGTGGCGGCGGTGGTGATATCGCCCTGCCCCACGTCTTCGACAAGCGCGCGGCGCAGCAGGTCGTCCAGATCGATTTGCCGTAACAACTCCATTACGTCTCGCTTTTCTCCGCACCACCAAGAGACTGAATATGTGATTCGATCAGCGCAACGCGCATTAGCGATTCTATCGACCGATTAGCGATTTTCTGTTGTTCTTCCGACGGAGCGTGAAGCTTGAAATCCGGGTTGTCAAGGCGAGCTTGGTCACTTTGGGATTGCGAAACCAACTCGTCCCGCTGTTTTTCGAGTCTTCGTACGGCCTTCGCAAAATCGAAACTTTCAGGAGCAACCACAAACAGCTCGCAGAAGGAGAGCGTCTGCGCGACCGCTCGCTCAGGCCTTGGGGATTCGAGAGCAAGCTGCGTTAGCGACCGTACCTTCGCTAGCGTCGACGCATAATTTCGCCAAAGTGGAATTTCTTCTTCCAGCCGAGGCCTTGAGCCTGCGACCGTTTGTAATTGTTCGTCAGTCGGCTTCTCAATTCTGCTAACTGAAAGGCGCGTAAGTTTACCTCCTTCGGTGATCTTTGAGGTGGCCCAAACGCTTGGCGGAGTCGGCTTAATGAATACCGTCATCTGGTCTTTTGGACTTAGTTCCAGAACAGATCGAACTGAGTTAAGAGCCTGCGTTACCTCCATAAAATGGAGCATCACGATTGGTTCTTTCGAAACGAGGCGCGGAGCGGAGGCGGGAGTTGGCCATTTGGCGATCGCCAGATGCTCCGCGTCGTCACCTCCCTGATGCTCAAATTTAGAAGGCCGCCATTCGATCACCTCCGACCCCCGACCCGTAGGCGCGTCGCCTGCCTTAGAGTCAGGACCTCTCACCTGCATGTACGGTCTGGGAAACCACGGGCGCAGCGCCTGCCATAGTTCTTCGGAAATAAACGGCATGAACGGATGCAGTATGCGCAGCATCCGGTCAAAACAGGTAAGCAGCGCGTAACGCGCCCCGGCGGCGCGTTCGCCGCCCGCGCGCAGCGGCTCCTTGGCCAGCTCGATATACCAGTCACAGAACTCGTGCCAGACGAACTGGTACACGACCATCGCGGCGTTGTTGAATTCGTAAGCGTCGATCGCGCGGGTGACGTTGCGAATCGCCTCGTCGAGCCGATCGAGAATCCAGCGCTCGGCCAGTCCGAGGTTTTCCTCGGCGCGCGGGAACCGTATTTTCGGAGGGTCTCCGAGATTCATCATCACGAAGCGCGCGGCGTTCCAGATTTTGTTGGCGAAGGCGCGTGAGGCCGCGAGCCGGTCGTCGGAAAGAATCAGGTCGCGGCCCTGCACCGCCAATTGTGCGAGCGTGAAGCGCACCGCGTCGGTTCCGTAGCGCTCCATGATTTCGAGCGGATCGACCACGTTGCCGCGCGATTTGGTCATCTTCTTGCCGAACTGGTCGCGCACCAGCGGCGTGATATAGACATCGCGGAAGGGAATATCGCCGGCGCACTTCAACCCCAGCATCATCATCCGCGCGACCCAGAAAAAGATGATGTCGAATCCGGTGACCAGCAGCGTGGTCGGATAGTACTTGGCCATCTCCGGCGTATTGTCGGGCCATCCGAGGGTAGAAAACGGCCACAGGCCGGACGAAAACCAGGTGTCGAGGACATCTTCGTCCTGACGCAATTCAGTATTGCCGCAATTCGGACAAGATGCCGGACGTTCTTCGGCGACGATCGGCGCGCCGCCGCATCGGTCGCACCAGTAGGCCGGAATCCGATGGCCCCACCAGAGCTGGCGCGAGACGCACCAGTCCTGGATATTGTCGAGCCAAGCGAAGTAGGTGTTTTCCCAGTGCTTAGGATGGAAGCTCGTGCGGCCGTCCTGCACGGCCTCTTTCGCGCGCGCCGCAAGTTCGGCCATCCGCATGAACCACTGCTCCGAAATCAGCGGTTCGACCACGGTGTCGCATCGCGAGCAGACCGCGAGCTTGTGCGCATGCGGCTCGACCTTTTCGAACAGGCCTTGCGCATCGAGGTCGGCGACCACGCGCTTGCGGGCCTCTTCGCGTGAGAGCCCGGCATAGGCGGCGCCAGCCTGATCGCTCATCCGGCCATGAATATCGATCACGGAAATTTGCGGAAGCTGATGGCGCTTGCCGATCTCGAAGTCGTTGAAATCGTGCGCGGGCGTGATCTTCACCGCGCCGGTGCCGAATTCGCGTTCGACGGCGGCGTCGGCGATCAGCGGAATTTCGCGCCCGGCGAGCGGCAGCCGAAGCGTCTTGCCGACCATCGCGCGATAGCGTTCGTCGTCGGGATTCACAGCGACCGCCGTGTCGCCGAGCATCGTCTCGGGCCGCGTGGTCGCGACCGAAATCGAACCCGAGCCGTCAACGAACGGATAGCGGATGTGCCAGAGGCTGCCTTTGGCGTCCTTGTGATCGACTTCGAGGTCCGAGAGCGCGGTTTCGCATCGCGGACACCAGTTGATCATCCGATGGCCGCGGTAGATGAGGCCCTCGCGATAGAGCGAGACGAAAACGCGGGCGACGGCGCGCGACAGTCCGGGATCGAGCGTGAAGCGTTCGCGGCTCCAATCGCACGAGGCGCCGAGCCGGCGCAACTGATGCAGAATCTTGCCGCCGTAGGTTTCCTTCCATTCCCAAACCCGGGCGACGAATTTTTCGCGGCCGAGATCGTGGCGCGTCAATCCCTGCTTCGCGATTTCGCGTTCGACCACGTTCTGCGTGGCGATTCCGGCGTGATCCGTGCCGGGTATCCAGAGCGTGTTGAAACCCTGCATCCGACGCATCCGCACGATCACGTCTTGCAGCGTGACATTGAGCGCGTGCCCCAGATGAAGCTGGCCGGTGACGTTGGGCGGAGGAATGACGATCGAAAAGGGTTCGCCGGGCGCGTCCGGATCGGCGGTGAAGTAGCCGCGGTCGATCCAGAGTTGAAACCAGCGCTCTTCAGCGGCTTTGGAATCGAATGTCTTGCTCAGTTCCATCATGAATTGGCGGCGCGCAGGACCGGCGTCGCCCGGCGCGTCAAAAATCGATTCGGGCACGCCACGCGAGCTCCACGCGGCGAAGTAAACCTTACCAAGTAAAAGTTGGATGGTGCGAGAGGGGGGACTTGAACCCCCACGAAGTTGCCTTCACAAGGTCCTGAGCCTTGCGCGTCTGCCATTCCGCCACTCTCGCGGTTGGAACCAAATTGTTTAACCTTCCGTAGGCGGCAATTCAAGCCGGTCCGGTTGCGGCCAGCATAACACAGGTACGCGGCGAATCCGTGCGGCTGGCGGCTTGAGCGTGCGCGGCCGGTGGCGCAAAATCGGGCGCGATGGATGACCGAATCCGCGGCGCACTGCGGCTTATCCCCGCGGATCTGAAACCGGGAATCGCGATCGATTTGAGCGCGGGCGACGGCCGCGCCGTGCGCGCGTTGCAGGAGCGCGGATGGCGGGTGTTCGCGACCGAGTACCGGCCGCGCGGAGCGGGATGGATCGCGGCGGACCTGAATCGGGATTTTCCGCTGCGCCCGGAACAATTCGACCTGGTGCTGATGCTGGAAGTGATCGAACATCTGGCCGACGTTCCGCATGCGCTGAGCGAAATCGCGCGCATCATGAAGCCGGGAGCGACGGCGATTCTCTCGACGCCGAACCGGCTCAACGTGACCTCGCGAATTCATTACCTCCTGAGCGGATTCTACAAGGGGCGGCGCGCGCCCCTGCCCTATCGCTACCGCGCGGCGGACGGCCGCAACTGGCATATCATGGGGCTGAACGATCTCCACTGGATCGCGCACGGCGAGGGGCTATGGCTCGACGCGCTCGGAACCAGCCGCAAAAAACTGCGCGCGATGATCTACGCTCCCCTGCTTTACGGGCCGATCAAACTGTTTTCGTATTTGCTCTACGTGCGCGGCGTGAACGATCCGGCGCAGCGGCGGATCAATCGCCAGCTTTACCGGATGATGACCAGCGCGAGCCTGCTGATGGACGAAAATTTGATCATGCGGATGCGGAAGATGCGGCCGGAGGAGAAGATCGGGCTGAACGGCGCCGGCCGGTGAAACTTTCGATCGTCATCGCGACCCATCGGCGACCCGAGTCTCTGGCGCGGCTGATCGCGAGCCTCGCGCCGCAACTGCGCGCGGGCGAGCATGAAATCCTCGTTGCGGAAAACGGCACGCCGCAACCGCTGCAAATGGATTTCGCCGCATTGGCGCCGGGAATCGGCGTCATTAATGAGCACGATCCGCGTCCGGGCAAATGCCGCGTGCAAAATCGCGCGATCGCCAAAGCGCGCGGCGCGATCATCGCCTGCCTTGACGACGATCTTGCGGTCGCGCCCGATTTCGTGGCGGCGGTGGAAAGCTTTTTCGCCGACTATCCCGGCTTCGCCGCGATGAAGGGCCGCATCCTGCCGGCGGAGGATCCGGCGGCGAAGGCCGGAGCGATGGCGCCGTACCTCGACCTGCCGATCGCGGATCATGGCGAAGCGACGATCGAAGTGCGCGGCGTGCTGGGCGCGAACATGGCGTTTCGCGCCGACGCGCTGCGCACGGCGGGACCGTTCGACGAACGGCTGGGGCCGGGGGCGTGCGGGCATGAGGAAGAGACCGAGATGTCGCGGCGGCTGACGCGGGCGGGTTACAAAATCGGCTACGCGCCCAAGGCGTTGGTGCTGCACGAGGTCGATCCGGCGCGCGCCGATCGCGAACGCTTTATCCGCATCGCGCGCGAGCGCGGATTTTGCCGCACGCTTCACGAACGGCATACGGCGCGAGAAGCGATCGTGAAGGAAACGATCGCGGCGGCGCGGCTCTGGATCGCGAAACTGGCCGGCGCGCCGGTGAAGCGGATCGCGCGCGAAGAGCGGCGGCTCGCGATCGCGCGCGGGATGCGCGACGGATTGCGCGGGAGGCGGGATTAACGCCGAAGCGCCGCGGCCTCGTCGATCAGCGCGAGCAGTTCGCGGCCGTGACGTTCCCACGTGCACGCCTCGGCGGCGGCGCGCGCGGCGGCGCGCAGCGAAGGCGCCTGTTCGATCAAGCCGCCAAGCTTCGCCGTCATCTCGGCGGAATCGAGCGGATTGGCGACGACGAAGCGGCGCAAATCAGGCGGCATCACTTCCGCGGCGCCGCACCACGCGCTGACCAGAGCCGGCGCGCCCGAGGCCATCGCCTCGACGGCGACGTTGCCGAACGGCTCGAACAGGGACGGCAGCGCGAGCGCGTCGGCGCCGCGCATCAGGAGATCGACATCGTTGCGCGAACCGAGAAACGTAACCGCTCCATCCAGGCCGCGCCGATGCGCCAGCGTGCGGTAGTCGTTGGTCTGGCGATCGGCGCCGATCACAACAAGCCGCGCGTTGGGATTTGCCGGCGGCCATGCCTCGATCAGATAGCGCAGGCCCTTGCGCGCGAAGCCGTTGCCGACAAAAAGCGCCGCGAAGTCGCCGTCGCCAAGGCCGAGCCGGCGACGGATTTCGCCGCGCGCGGCGGAGTCGGGTTCGGGACGGAAACGATCAAGCTCGACGCCGTTGTAGATCGTCGTGGCGACGCCGGGAGCGAGCTGGAACGTAGTATTCAGGTCGTCGCGGACGAGATTCGACACGGCGATCGCGCGGCGCATCCGGGGATTGCGAAATCCGGCGGCTTCGACCGCGATCTGCACGCGATGATACGGCGCGAGGCGCATCGCGGCCGCGCCGGCAGAGGAACGCCATCGCCGGGCCGCGCGGAGATAGCTCGAATGGGCGCCGCCGCCCGAGCGCAATACGTCGGCGTCGATGATGCGGGCGAAGCTGACGACGAGCTCGGCGCCGTCGCGGCGGGCGATCGCGCCCGCGCTCCGCGCGAACCAGAGCAAGCGTATCGCGCGGCCGAGCGGCGGCGTGGGAACGCGCTTGACGATCCAGTCGGAGGACGGAGCGCGGACTTCGGCGGCGTAGATCGTCACCTGATGGCCGGCGCGGGCGAGAATTCCCGCGGTAACGGCGAGGTCGCGCTCGGTGCCGCCGCCGGCGGGATCGAAGCGGCGTGTGATCAGCGCCAGGCGCATCGCGGATGAGGCCGGCGGCGCGATATGGCCGGATGTGGACGCGGATCGATTATGTTAGCCTTGCGAGCGGAGGCGGAGGGGCTGTGACCATCGAAGTTCAATGCACGAGCTGCCATACCCGCTATCGTATCGACGAGCAGGTATTGCCCGAAGGCACGCCGACTTTCAAGTGCTCGCGATGCGGCCACGTGTTCACGTTCGAGCCGCGGCCGGCGAAACCGGCAGCGCCTGAGCCGGCCGCCAAGCGCGAGCCACCGGAGCGCGCGCCCGAGCCGCATCCTGAAGCGGCGCCGGCCGGCGATGGCGAGCCGCCATCGATCGGCGGGAGCGAACGGCAATCGGAACCGCCGCCGCCGAGCGTGTTGAAACCCGCCGTCGAACCGGCAGCGTCCGCCGCTCCTCGCGAGACGGCGCCGCCGGTCGCGTCCGCCGCGAAACGTTCGGCGACGGACGATTTGATGTCGCGGCCGATTCGCGATTCCGATCCGGAAACAGATCCGCCAACGGGCGAGAGCCTCAGCTTCGACTTCGCCGACGAACCGCTGGAAATGGAAGATGCCGGCCAGCCCGAGCCGGCGGCCGAAGTTCCGGACGACTCCGAGCGATGGAGCGTCGGCGACGAGGCGAGCTTCGACGCGCCGGCTCCGGAGGCCGTCGAACGAAAACGCGCGCCGCGCAAGCCGCGCAAAGACCCGGCCGCGGAGCCGGATTTCATCGATGACGCGGCGGCGCCGATCTACAATCATCAGGTCACGCATTCCGCGCGCTTCGTGCTCGGATTGGTTCTGCTGGTCGCGTTCGGCTATGGAGCGTTGACCCTGCTGGTGCGCAGCGCGCCCGCGGCCGCCGCCGACGCGTTGAGCCGGATGCCGCTGATTGGCGATCGGTTCGTGACGCCGATCACGCCGGCGCGCCTTGTGGCGCTGCGGGCGGTGCACGCGGATTATCTGCGCACGAAGGGCGGCCATCAGGCGCTGGTGATCACCGGAATCGCCGAGAACGTCGGCGACAATCCGCTGCATGCGGTGCGAATCGCGGTGGATTTACGCGCCGGCGGGCAACGCGCGCTCGCGAGCCGATCGATTTTCTGCGGCAATACGCTTTCCGCCGCGATGGTCGCGCAGATGACGCCGCACGAAATCGATTTCTTCCAGAAACTCGATCCGCCGAAAGCCTTTGCCCTCGAACCGGCGGCGACGACGCCGTTCGTGGTCGTCTTCGTCGATCCTCCGACCGGCGCCGCGCGCTTCGACGTGATGGTCGCGGATGCGGTAGCGGCGGCGCCAGCCCCGCCGGACGCGGGCTGACCGCGGGCCGTCACTCCTTTTCGCGCGCCACCATCTCCTCGTATTCCGCGCTGTCCATCAGATCATCGAGATCGGCCGGGTCGCTGACTTTCACTTTGATCAACCACCCGTCGCCATAAGGATCTTCGTTTACAACCTCGGGACTTTCGGGCAAATCCTCGTTGACCGCGACCACGGTGCCGCTGACCGGCGCATAGATATCGGACACCGCTTTTACCGATTCGACGACTCCGAAGGGATCGTCCTTGCTGACTTTTTCGCCGATCGAAGGCAATTCGATGTAAACGATTTCGCCAAGCTGCTCCTGCGCATGATCGGTGATGCCGACGGTGGCGACCGATTCTTCCGTCGATACCCACTCGTGTTCCCTCGAGTATTTGAGTCCTGGCGGAGCCTCCATCTTCATCACCCCGGATATTTCGATCGGCGCGTCCGCGCGGACGCCGCGCGCGCCGAATTGAATTTGCGGCACACTGGATCATCAAGCGCGGCGGTAATTGCAATGTCAAGGCTTCGCAAGGCTTGCGTGATAACGCGATCCGTGATCGTATCGCGCACGACGCGCCAGCGGCTTCGCGCGCGCCCGCCGCCGGCGGATTCGCCGCCGCGAATGCCGTAAAAGTTCCGCGAAAATGATCGACGGCCGCGCGATGCGGAACCATGGAGGAGGCGAAATGTTGATTGGCGTTCCCACCGAAATCAAGCCCGACGAGCGGCGCGTGGCGCTCACACCCGCCGGAGCGGCCGCGCTTCAACATCATGGCCACAGCGTGATCGTGCAGAGCGGCGCGGGCGCCGGCAGCGGCTTTAGCGATCGCGATTACCGGACCGCGGGCGCACGCATCGCCGGCTCTCCTGCGGCGGTGTGGGGCCGGGCCGCGATGGTCCTGAAAGTCAAGGAGCCGCAACCGACGGAGTACCGGTTTCTCCGGCCTGGCCTGATTCTTTTCACTTATCTGCATCTGGCCGCCGATCGCCTGCTCACGCAAGAATTGATGCGCCGCCGCGTCAGCGCGTTAGGTTACGAAACCGTGCAGCTTGAGGACGGCAGCCTGCCGCTGCTCGCGCCTATGAGCGAAGTCGCGGGGCGTCTGGCAGTGCAGGTCGGCGGATGGTGTCTGCAGGCGCAAAACGGCGGCGACGGCGTGCTGTTGAGCGGCGCGCCCGGCGTGCGCCCCGGCAAAGTCGCGATTATCGGAGGCGGAATCGCCGGACTGAACGCATGCCGCGTCGCCGCCGGCGTCGGCGCCGAAGTGACCATCCTCGACGTGAATCCGACGCGCCTGCGCTATCTGAGCGATTTGCTCGGCGCGCAAGCCACGACCGTGATGTCGAACCGGGCGACGCTCGAAGAAGAAATCGGTGCGGCCGATCTCGTCGTCGGCGCGGTGCTGGTGCCCGGCGCGAGAGCGCCGCGGCTGATCAACGCCCGCACGGTGGCGAAAATGAAGCCAGGCGCCGCGATCGTCGATCTTTCGATCGATCAGGGCGGCGTTTCCGAAACTTCGCGTCCGACCACGCATCGCCGGCCCATCTACATCCATAGCGGCGTGGTTCATTATTGCGTCACCAATATGCCCGGCGTGGTGCCGCACACTTCAACCTACGCGCTCACCAACGCCACGCTCTCTTACGCGCTCGAGATTGCGGACCATGGTCTGCTCGAAGCGGGCTCGCGCAATCGGGCGTTGCGGCACGGCTTAAACGTGTACGAGGGAAAAGTCGCGCATCCCGCGGTCGCGGAATCGCTCAGGATGAAGGCCGCTTCGCCCTGGGAGTAGGCGCGCGGCGCCGTTCGGGACGTCTTCCTGACCCTGGAGACTAATTGCCCTGTACGACGGGCCGCACCGTGAGTTTGGAGTAAAGATTTGAGATCGCCGCCTGCACGCCCTCTTCCGCGATATCATGCGCGCGCACCCATCGGCCACGATTCGAGATGAAGTGAGGCAGATCGAAAACGTTTTCGGTCAACGCCTTTTGCTCGCGCGCATATTTGGCGGTCCAGACCACCTGGCCCGAATGCTCGTCGAGAAATTTCAGCGTGAAGGCGACGGCCGCGGGCGTTTGCGCGGCGTAATCGTAGCCGACGCGCTCGCGATATATGCTGACCATGCCGTAGAGCACGCCGTCGGCGGCGACCGCCTTGCCCAGCGCGATCGCGTTCTGGTCGAGATTGGAAAGATTGGTCGGCGGCAACTGCTGCATCGCGTCCTCGACGTCGTCCTGCGGCACCACCGCCCATCCGCCGACCACCGTCGCCTGCGCATAGAGCGCCGCCGTGACCGATTCGGACGAACCGGGCGGCAAAGCCTTGTCGACTTGATCGGGCGCGTCGACCAGCGGCATCACGGCGATCTTGTGAATCACCACTTCCTTGATCGAACGAACCGCGTGAATCTTAAGGCCGCTTTGATCGCCGATCAGCGGCAGGGAATGCACGGTGTCGCTGACCTGATCCTCGAACCGCTGATTGATCTGCTTGGAACATCCGGCCGCGGCGAAAAACACGATTGCGGCCAGCACGGCCGGAGCAACGGATCGCTTCACAGCGCCACCCTGATCGACAACTCGCGCAACTGGCGCGGATCGACCTCCGAGGGCGCGCCGCTCATCGGATCGACCGCCTTTTGAGTTTTCGGAAACGCCATCACGTCGCGCAGCGAATCCGTGCCGCACACCATCATCGCGATTCGATCGACTCCGAAAGCGATGCCGCCATGCGGCGGCGCTCCGAAACCCAGCGCGTCCAGCAAGAATCCGAATTTCACCGCCGCCTCTTCGCGTCCGATGCCGAGCAGCTCGAAAACCCGCAGTTGCAACTCGGCGTTGTGAATACGAATCGATCCGCCGCCCATCTCCTGCCCGTTCAAAACCATGTCGTAGGCGAGCGCGCGGGCCTTGAGCGGCTCCGAATCGAGCAGGCCGATATCGTCGGGATGCGGCGCGGTGAACGGATGATTGACCGAAACCAGCCGCTTCTCCTCTTCGCTGAAATCGAACAGCGGAAAATCCACGACCCACAGGAATTTGAGCGCGGCGCGATCGATCAGATCGAATTTCGCGCCAAGCCTGAGCCGCAAATCGCCCAGCGCGGGCCGCACCTTGCCGCGAGCGCCGGCGATCATCAGCAGCGTATCGCCCGCGGCGGGCGCGGCGATTTCAGCCACGCGGGTGCGCTCCTGGTCCGAAATGAATTTCGCGATCGGACCCTGCCACGCGTCCGGCGCGATTTTAAGCCACGCCAGTCCGAGCGCCTGGCGCGACCTGAGTCCCTCAGCCATGTCGTCGAGTTCGCGGCGCGAGAGCTGGCAAGCCGCCGGCAGCACGAGGCCGTAGATTTGCTCGCCGCGAGCGAGCGTCTCGGCGAAAACCTTGAATTGCGTTCCCGCGAACGCCGCCGAAAGATTGCGCATCTCAAGGCCGAAACGCAGGTCCGGCTTGTCCGAGCCGTAGCGCTCCATCGCGTCGTCGTAACGCATCCTGGGAAAGGGGCGTTCGATTTCGGTTTCAGCCGCGTACTGATAAATCGACGCCATCATGCCTTCGGCCATTTCGTGGACGTCCTCGGGACGCGGCCCGGTCATCTCGATATCGATTTGACTGAATTCCGGCTGGCGATTGGCGCGCAAATCCTCGTCGCGGAAGCAGCGCGCGATTTGATAATAGCGATCGAATCCGCCCACCATCAGAATCTGCTTGAGCAACTGCGGCGATTGGGGAAGCGCGTAAAAACGTCCCGGATTCACCCGGCTCGGCACCAGATAATCGCGCGCGCCCTCGGGCGTCGCCTTGAACAGGATTGGCGTTTCCACCTCGATAAAGCCATGCGCGTCCAGGTATGCGCGCGCGCCGCGCAAAGCCTGATGGCGGCGGCGGAGATTGCTCTGCATCTCGGGCCTGCGCAAATCCAGATAGCGAAACTTCAACCGGACTTCCTCGGCGGCGCCTTCGGCGCCGGACAAGGGAAACGGCGGCGGCAAAGACGGGTTCAGAATCTCCGCCGCGGTCACCACCACTTCGATCTCGCCGGTCGGCAATTCCGCATTGACGGAGCCTTCGGAACGCCGGACAACCCGTCCCCTGACCGCCAGATAAAATTCGGCGCGGGCGGCCTCGGCGACCGCGTGAGCGGCGGCGTCATGCTCGGGATTGAAGACGAGCTGAATAATGCCTTCGCGGTCGCGGAGATCGATAAAAATCAGCGAGCCATGGTCGCGGCGCGTGGCCACCCATCCCCATAGCGCTACTTCGCGTCCGGCGTCTTTTGCGCGCGGCGCGCCGCAGTAATCGGTGCGCCGCCATGGCGGCGTCGGCATCAACGCTTGCTTGATTTCAGGCATCGGAGATCAGTCCCGAAAGAATACCTGCCGCGACGAAGCTTGGAAACCGCCTAGCAGGCTGTTGACGAAAGCGTTTGATTACTCAGTTTCATAGTTCTCGGCGGTGCGGCGGCGGCGGGTTCAGAGTTGCGGTTCGGCTGCCTTCGCCGACAGCGGTCGCGAACGGAGG
>JAJZAI010000075.1 GCA_021799495.1 Deltaproteobacteria bacterium | reverse complement strand
TGAGAATATCTCGAAAGCCTGCGCCGCGACGTTTACTTCGGCCGCGACTATCGCGAAAGGGTCGCGTGTTTTTGGAGAAGCGCCGTCCGGTCTTTTGAACCGAACGCGCGCTTCGATGCGCCAGCGGCGCGATGATAGAATGCGGCAATCGCAAGATGGCCAAAATTCGCTTCTCGCCGTTGCCGCTCCTCTTCGCCCTGATTTTCGCGTCTCTGGCCGCCGCCGCGGCCTTCGCTGAACCGTCGCCCGCCGCGCCCGCAATCAATCCGGGCGTCGCGTCGCCGGCGGTGCGGCCTGCCGGCCAATCCAACGCCGAGCACGATGCGCATACGGCGGTCATTTCATACCTGAGCGACGTGATCGGATGGCGCCGCAGGCTCGGAGACGAAATCCGCGCCGCTCGCGATCCGGTCGAAATCCTGTTCGTCTCCGACGACCGCCAGATGGCCGACGAAGTCGTCAAGCTTGCCTTCGCCTACGCGCGCGCCGAGGCGGTGCTGCTGAAATCGATCTATGGCCCCGAAAGCGGCGCGGCGGCGAGCGCCCGGGTTTCGCCCGGAACTTCGTCCAGCCTGCGCTCGCTGCTCGACCGCCGCGATCAGATCGTCGCGTCGCTCGCGGCCGCGAAAATCCGTCTCGCCGCATTGCAACGCGGGGCGCGCAATGCGCCGCGCGCCGCGATCGAACAGAAAATCGTCACGGCGCAGGGAGAAATCTCGCTTTCGCAGTCCCAATTGGATTCCGTCACCGCGCTGATCGCGTTTGAATCCGGCAGCGGTCCGGCGGGCGGCGCCGCCTTCAACGCTCAAATCGACGAGCTCGAGCGGAACGTGCCGCAATTAGCGTCCGCCAAACCCGCCGCTTTTGCATCTTCCGAGAATTCGCAATCCGCGGCCGTGCTCGGCTTCTTCGGCGGCTTCGGCGAGCTGCTCCGGCTGACGCACAAGGACCAGATGCTGGACGCGCAGGTCAAGGCGACCTTCAAGCTTGCCGAAGAAGTGCAAAGCCAGCGCGCGCCGCTGCTGAAGATGCTGCAGGAGGTGGTCAGCGAGGGCCAAACCGCGGCTGAGCAGACCCGCTCCAACGATATCGCCACGCTCCACGCCAGCAAGCGCGCCTTCGACGACTTGACCACGCGCCAGAAGCTCATTTCAGACGCGCTCGTGCCGCTCTCGAAGCAGCAGATGACGCTCAGCCTCTACATCGCGAATCTCAACCGCTGGATCGGCTTTGTGAGCGTCCGTTTCAAGCGGGAGGTGCGCTCGCTGATCCTGCGGACGACGGGGTTCGCGATGCTCTTCGGCTTCATTTTCGGGGCCGCCGCGCTGTGGCGCGTCCTGACCTTCCGCTATATCGGCGACCATCAGCGCCGGCATCAATTGATGAAGCTGCGCCGGCTGATCCTGACGATCGTCATCATCATGATCATCCTGCTCGATTTCGCCAACGAGCTGGGCGCGCTGGCCACGGTCATGGGCTTCGCGGCGGCCGGCGTCGCCCTGGCGCTGCAGAACGTATTCGTATCCGTCGCCGGATATTTTTACGCCAGCGGCCGCTTCGGCATCCGCATCGGCGACCGCGTCCAGATCGCCGGGGTCACCGGCGACGTGGTCGAATTGAGCCTCTTCAAGCTGACCATGATGGAGCTGTCGGCGAATTCCGACGCCTTGCAGCCGACCGGCCGCGTCGTGGTCTTCGCCAACTCGGTTCTGTTCCAGGGCAACGCCAATTTCTTCAAGCCGATTCCCGGCGCGCAGTACGAATGGAACGAACTGCGCCTGACGCTCGCGCCCGATTGCGACTGGCGTCTCGCCGAGAAGCGCGTGGACGAGGTCGTCGGCGAGGTTTTCGCGCGCTTCCGCGACGCGATCGAGCGCGACTACCGCCACGTCGAGACCAGCCTCAACGTGCGTTTCGAGACGCCGCGCCCGCACACGCGGCTGCATTTCGGCGCCGGCGGCCTCGAAATCGTGCTGCGCTATCCCGCGCCGATCGCGCGCGCGATGGAATCGGCGGACGAATTGACGCGCCGCCTGCTCGACGCGCTCGCGCGCGAACCCGGCCTCAAGCTGGTCGCGACCGCGACGCCGGCGCTGCAACGCGCGCCCGAGGCGCCGCCGCCCGCGTCCGACGGCGCGCCGGCCGCCGCAACTCCCCCCGCCGCGCCGCCGGTCAAGGTTAAATCGATAGCCTGATCCGCCGCTAACGCAGCGCCGGAGCCGCGGAAAGTTAAACTCATCCAATCATGGGACCCGGACCGGCATCATCGAATCGGAGTATAATTTTTCCGTTTATCGGCGTTTGGATCGTTTTCGCGTTTGTATATTTGACCTTGCGCTCGAATCAATTCACGGCCGTCGATGGAGCCCTCCGCGGCATGCAAGTGTATTGGCGCCGGCCGCCGTATCTCGGTTCGAACAATCATCTGCTTTATCCCGCCAACGTCTATGCGTGGTCGGAATTTCTGAAAACGCTCGGCGCCAGATGGAATGGTCCAATTGAATTCGTCCGCTTGATCCAGGCGATGAACGCCTTCTTCGGCGCGGGCGCCGTGGCGCTGGTTTATTTGCTGATTCGACGTCTGGCCGGCGTTAATGCGCCGGCCATGGCGGGCGCGTTAATCTTCGGCATCTCGCACGCGGTCCTGATGCATGCCGCCAATAGTGCGGAGCCGGTCGTGGGATTGTTTGTCAGCTTGGCGGCGGCCGCGATCGCGATCGAAGGAATTGCGCGAAACAAAATTGGCTGGCTGATGCTGTCCGGCTTTTTGCTCGCGTTGGCGCTCGCGAATTACGAGTCGATGTTCCTGATCGCGCCATCGCTCCTCCTCATGGCGTCGCTTCTTCCCGGCCCGGATTGCAAGCCGGAAGAACTGCCATTCTCACAGCTTGATTTTCCGTCCAATCTTGACGAGGCCGCGATCCGCCTGAAACGCGTATTCGCGATGGCGGCGGGATTTTTCATCGGCGTAATCGCGATCTACGGAACCGCCTTCCATTGCGCGGGTATCCATTCTCCGCGCGCGATGATCCTCCGGTTCCTGAGTATGGGCGGTGGACGCAAGGTGTACGGCGGATTGTCTATTTCGAAAGCGGTTAATTTCCCGGTGGGCTTTATCGGGAATCTTTTCGGCATTCTCCCACGGAACTACGGCGGGCTTAGGCAGATGCTGAGAGAGAATCGTTTTGCCCGCTTGACGCTGATCATGGCTCTCGGAGTTGTATCGGCGGCCGCGGCCGCCACGATTTATTCCGGCTTGATTCAAAAAGCGCGCAAGTTTATGCCGCGACTGACGGTGCGCATCCTGCTCGGCGCCGGCGCGGCGTTCGTTTTCTTTCCGAATATTTATTGGGATCCAACCTACGATAAACTCTGGCTCCAGCCGCTCGCGGTAATCGCCGTGTTCGCCGCGGTCTCCGCGGACAAGCTCGAAGGCTGGCGCTATAAGGCCGCCGGCGCGATGGCCGCGCTTATCATCATCGGCGAAGGAGCGATCAACCTCCCGAAAGCCTGGGCGGCGCATACGCGGCCTGCCGCGTGTCTCGAAGATGCGCGCGCAGTCGCAAATCTGGTACGGCCGACCGACAAAGTCGTTGCCGACTTCGATCCTGTATCAACGCTGTGGCTCGCTCTCTATGACGATCGGCCCTCCCGGTCGCTGGTTTTTCCCGCGGCAAGCCCGTCCGTGTCGCTTCCGACTCTGCGGGATTGGACGGACCAGTGCGCGGTGAGCGGATGCCGGATTTTATTTATCAACGTTCTCAATCAATCCAGGAGCGTGTGGAACGGATTTCTGGGTAATCGCGTGTGCTCTACGGCGCGCTCGATGACTATCGCTTGAGCGCAAAGCCTTTGATGGCCTTTTCGTGCGACGAAGGTTCATTGCGGGAGGTTTCACCCGAAAGCGCTGTACCATATGTAAGAATCGGCAAAACAAAGCGGTAATTTTGCGGAAGCCGCGCCGTGCAAAACATTATAACTTATCGAATCCCAACCTTTGAAATCCATGAACACGGATCACGAAAATTCGACTGTCGTCAAGCCTCAAATCAATGAAGTCGGTGGAAGCGCGCGCGGCCGGCCCGGAACTTTATATTGGCCAATGCTGGTCGTCGGAGTTGTTGCGCTGGCGCTGCGCCTTGCGCCCTTGCTGTATCACGGACTTGGATGGGCGCTAGCGCACAATGATTCCCTTCGTTATGTCGAATTAGCCAAAGGTCTTCAATCCGGTTGCGGTTTTGCCAGGCTCATCGATGGAAATTGTGCGCCTCCGGAAGTCTTGCGGACACCTGGATATCCCGTTTTTCTTCTTGCAATGCGGTCATTAAGAACCGCTCTCATTTTCCAAGCGATACTTGGCGCCTCACTTTGCGTTTTCGTCGGATACTTTGTCTCGGTCTGGTGGGGAGAGCCTGCAGCGCTAATCGCCGAAGTATTTTTGGCTCTAGATGCGGTCACTATCATTAAAGGTTCTCAGATATTGTCGGATTCTCTGTTTCAGACAATCCTTGCGGTCGCAGTGATCGCGCAACTCGGCGTAATCGCGCGTGGCCGTTTGGATCGAAAAGCGATCGTCACGCTCTTTGGCGCTTCGTTTCTGCTCGCAGCAGCTATTATGGTGCGGCCTGTAGGAATTTTGCTTCCATTTCTCGCGCCTTTGCCATTCTTCTTTCTGCCGCGAAAAAATTGGACGAAAACTCTCGGATGCATTTTGTTGGCCATTGCGATTCCAACTCTAAGCCTTCTGGCATGGATGGCGCGCAATGCGGCTGAAACCGGCGTTTGGACAATTAGCACGGACGTTGCCCTGGATCTTTATTATTACAAGGCAGGCGGAATTGTTTGGTACCGCGAATCAAAGCCTTTTACTGTGGTAATGGACGAACTCGCTCGCCGAATTGGTAGACCGAGCGCGAACGACTTCGAGGATACCCCCGTCGGATTGACACCGCGAATGACGCGCGATGCACTGAAAATTCTTTTAGACCATCCATTGGCGACGATAATTATGACATTGCGAACGTTCATATGGCTTGCCATTGTCCCTGAGCGCGCTGGGTTGAATATTTTAATTGGCGCGAATGCGGGCGCCACTTCTTATTATGCGGCAAGCGGTCAAATCCTCGCGCGGATTCGAGAGCTTTTTAAATCGCCGCTGTTAACTGCGCTCGTTTGTCTACAATTTTTTCTTAATTTGCTCCTCTGGACAGGAGTAGCTCGCACAGTTCTTCTATGGCGCCGAAGCTCCGCGCGGGAAATTGCGCTGGAAATCATTCCGTTTGCAATCGCCATTGCGATGATTGCACTCGCTTCGGGAGCCGAGGCATACGCTCGCTATCGGATGCCGGCCGCCCCGCTGTTGGCGATTCTCGCCGGAATCGGATGGGCGGGCGCCCGGCTCCGATCCGGCGAGAACGCCGCGCAAACGGCTATGGCACGCAGAGCCACTGGCCGTTGACGCCGTCCACCCACGATCCGGTCTCGGCGCCGATATGCGTGCAGGCCGCGGGCGGATTGGCCGACGGATCGCAGTCGGTGCAATAAAAGCGTCCGCCGTTCACCACCGCCGCGGGAATCTTCGCGTACGGCATCCCGACGCTCACCAGAATCGAACCGTAGGCGAGATCGCCCGTCGTATTGCGCGCGGGAGCCGTGTAAGCCACGGTCGTTTGACCGCTATCGTTGATCGAAGCCGCCGTTCCCGGAACACCGATCGCGAGCGCCTCGCTCAGGCTTCCCTTCAGCACGTCCCACGAGGCGCATCCGGATTCCGCGCTCCAGGAAATCTTTATGTAGTCGCTGGCGCTCAACGCCGCGGGTCCGTTCGCGACCGTATTCGACGCCGGCGATGGATCTGTCGCGCCGCCGTTGGCGTCGTGGCAGACGACGAAATAGGGGCCGTAGCTTGATGAACCGGTCGCCCCAACCACCGAAATCGCGGGCGCGGGAGGATCGGCGATGGCGTTCACGTCGATATGGTTCAGTCCGGCGTCAAACGTCGGAGCCTGACGCAGTTCGAGTGAATTTAGCATATTGTTATCGCCGATTTTCTGAACCCCCGACGGAATATCAGTCAGCGGCACGCCGCTCGGCATCAGCGTATTGATGACCGTCGCCGGATGGCTCGGCGCCGTGCCCCCGAAATAGATATCGTAATTCGCAGGGATGTTCTGGCCGTAGGTGCTGAACATGCCGCCGATAATCGTCGGCCCCCAGCCGCCTTGCAGGGACGCAAAAAACGGCGCGCCCGCGTAAGTGTCGGGCAACGGACTGATGAACGTCAATGGAGCCCAGTTGCCCCACAACAGGTAGGTCGCTTGCAGGTTGGTCGCGACCGATTCCGTATCCAGGAACGAATAGTCGTTCTCGCCGATGCTCTCGAAATACATCCAGCCGTAACGCAGCGCGCCCCGGTCGTTGCATATCTGATGCGAATCGTGGCCGCCTCCGCCGCCGCCGGAAATCGTCTCGAAGCAGGCATAGACCGCGGCGTCGGAAAATTCATTGCTGGAAAACGACTGGTTCCATGCGTCGCCGTGCTGAAAACTCAACATTCCGCCAAAGGCATAGTCGTCGCGCACGATATCGCCGTAGTCGTTGGCGAAGAAGTCGTAGGCCACGTAATTGGCGTTGGAGCAACTCAGGTTTTCCCACTTCGAGTCGGTCGCCCACGCCGCGAACACGCCGTCGGGATAGCTACCGTTCTCTGGATTGCACAATTCCATGTCGTGCAGGTAAGTGCTGCCGGGCGGTATGCTCCCCGTCGCGCCGGACAACAGGGGCAAATAGACGTTCGGCGTCGATTGACTAGCACGCCACCAACCGACCTGCGTCCCATCCAGCGATGCATCCCAGTTCAGCAGCAAGTCGGTGCGCCCATCGGCGGTGAACTTCGCGGTCGGCGGCGTGTAAGCGGCGGTATGCTCGGACAGCGTTTCAAAACGCACGGAATCCAGATAACCGGTAAAGCCGCTCGAAAGTATCCCGCTGCCATCTGGCCAGAACTGGTGCTCACCGTAATAAGGAAAGCCCCATTCCTCGGTGACTGGCTGAACCGGCGGATTCGTCGAAGCGACTGTCGAACAAAGCACGCCGCCCTGGAACAACCGGTAGTTCGACTTGTCCCAATCGACCGCGACATCGTAGGCGGTGTTTTGAGCCTGCGCGGTCGCGCATGGGCCAAGCGAGACGACGCCGCCAGTCGTATTGACCGCCGCGATTAAGTCGCTGCTTCCGTTGAGCGATATAACCGCCATTGGCGTGCCGGTCCCAGGGGAGGCCACGCCGCCGCCAATCAAGACGCCGGTGGGCGCTGCGACCGTCGGCTCATCCCAAAATTCGATGTCAAAACCGCCGCCATTGGTCTGAATATCCGTCGCGAAATTAAGGTTGGACGAGTTCAAAAAACGGTCAATGTCGATTTTGTTGGTGGAAGCGGTGCTAAGCGATTGCCCCGTCGCGCCGACCAGCGGCGGTCCGTAAGTAAGCGGCGTCGCCCCCCACCCCTCCGCGATAATCGCCGGACCGCTGAAGGTCTCGGTCAACTTGGTTTGCTTTCGCCCCGCGCCGTAAAGCTCGATGCCGGCGCAGGGAATCCTGAGCGGCTTGGAAATCATGTAGCCGTTGGGGGTCGAAGGCAGATAGACCGCTGCGCCCTTGGCGTTAGGCGTCAATTGTCCCGAATTGAAATTGGGCGGAACGCCCCCGCAGGCGTCATCGATGGCGTTCTGAATCGCGCTGGTATCGTCGCTATTGCCGTCGCCCTGCGCATTGTACGGCGCGGCCATCACGTTCAGAACCTTGTTGACCTGTCCGGTGAGCGACTGAACTGTCGCGCCGATCTGCCCCGTGACTACCGGAAATTCTGTAGTAGTGGCTGTTGAAGCAAAAGCGATTACCTGCGCGGCGGAATTGGCGTTGCTGCCCTCAGCGTTGAACGTCACCGCAGGAATCGAAGTTAACGGAGCGCTAAAGCCGCTTGCGCTGTTGCCGTTGGACGCCTGATTCCATATCAACTGCCCGATTGACGCCGTGAAAGAAGTGCCTGAGTCGAGGGCGCCGGCCGCAAACGCAAAATCATTGACATGCGGAACGGAAAACGACGATACCGTCAGATTTCCGGCGCCGGCAATTCCAGCGCTATTATCCGGCGTGCACCCGATGCCGCTGACCTGTACGATTCCACCTACATCGTAAGCGGAGTTGGTCCACGTGAGCGTGTAAGTCGCGGGTTCGCTGGCGGTCGCGATTTTGCACCATGTCGCTTCAACATTGCCGGTGCTTCCGGTCTGCAACAGTAACGTAAAGCCGCTTGGCGGCGTAATGGCGCCCGGGTTAGTTTCGAGGCCGGCGTTCAACAACAGCGCGTTGCCCGCGACGATGTTGGCGGGCGCGTTGTATGTGGCGCTCGTTACAAGTCCGGTGAGGACGGAAGTTTCTGATACGACCGCCGGCGTCGCCTGATTCACCGTCAGTTGCGCCTGATTCTGGCCCCACGACAACGCCTGCCCCAGCGCCGTCGCCGTCGGCACGCCGGTCACCGGGCCGTTGGTGAAATTCGCGCCGTAAAGCGTTGCGCCCGACTGCCCATAAGCCAGCGCCTCGCCCGTCGCGACCGCGCCCGCGATATTCGTGAGCAGATTGCCGCCCATCGAATACGCCGCCGTCGCCGCCGCAAGGTCGTTCAGATGCGATTGGCCCTGGCTGAGCGCGTCGCCGGCCGTCGTGTTCGCGCCGAGGTTGGTAATCCGATGGCCTGCCGCCGAGGAATCCGCCGTGAGTGGAAATGTGCTTCCGATCAATGTACCCGCGCTGCACGACCATTGTCCGTCGAGGCCAAGCGCGAGCGCGCCGCTCCCGCCTGACGAACACGGAACCGTTTCGTCGCAATCGGAACACCAGTAGAGCTGGCCGTCCTGCTCGGCTGGCAACTGCTCCAGGGGCAGACTGACCAGGCGCGGAGCGATCGGCGTCACTCCGGACAGGTGATTGTTGATATCGTTGCGGAATTCGAGGCCGGCGCCGATGCCGACGTAATTGGGGATGGGAGTGTATTGCGCGTGAAGGTCGCCAGCCGAAACGGCCGCCACCGCCAATGCCGTGAGTAGAAACGCTTTCAACCGCATGGTGATTTCCAAATCGAGTGGTTTACGTTGACTACGCCGCCGCACGCTCTGCCCGTCAGAATCCGATGGCGATCCAGGAAAAGCCGTTGGTGATCTCCTTCCACGGACCCGGCGCGGCCCCGCCCGGTATGTCATAGACGAAGATTCCGCCGGTGGTGGAATAGGAGACCGGGGAAACGACCAGATTGAGGCCGCTGGTTTTTTGATACAGGTTCGCGGCCAGCGGTGGAATCAGTATGGCGTTGGGAAAGCGGATAGGCCAGTTGACCGGATATTCGGTGTCGTCGGAAATTCCCACGCCGGGAAGCGAAACGAAGCCCCATTGCACGATTGCCGCCAGTTGTCCGCGTTGCGCGTCAAGTACGGGAATTTCCAGATAGCCGTTGGTTTGCAGCGAGCCGGTGAAACCCGCCATGAACGCCTGCAATACGCCGAGGCTGGCGATGTTCGCGTCCTGCCTCTGCTTGAGGAAGGCGGTGCGATTGGCGAGCTGCTGGTGCGGCTGATTGCTGACGCCGATTCCGCCGTGGCTCGCGCCCACCGCGGCGCCCTCGACGGCGTCGGTTTGCTGAATTTGATAGATTTCGTTCGCCGTGTATTCCGGCGCGTCGATTAGCGTCGTCATCGCGGCCTCCTAGCAGGGCGTTGATAAACGCCTGAATTTCACTCGCCTATAATTCGTCTGAGTGGGTAATCGTGGTTGAGGAGGAAGTGGCGGATGCGCGGTGAGGAGCGGCGGCA
>JAJZAI010000035.1 GCA_021799495.1 Deltaproteobacteria bacterium | reverse complement strand
GTCCCCGCACCACCTCCCACTGTTCCTCGGCAAGCTCCACCCCACTTCCACCTCCGCCTCGGGTCGTCCGCCCACGGCTCAGAATACCCCAATAACCTCGACCAAACCATTTATGAGACTGCTTCTAGTCTTTTGTTGAAAGTTCCTAATTAACAGCCGCGTACGATCCGTCTTAACCGAAAAGACCTTTTTAAGAAATTAATTGGGGCTCGTTAGGCAGCCTCGCGCGGCGTGGCGAGATTCGCGCACAGTTCCTCCCGCGGGAGATCGTCCACGCCGGCGACACCTCTCCTTAAACGGAAGTGACGCCGGTTATGCGAGCAAGAATTATGCGCGCTAATTACGGGACATAACGCTAGTCGCGGGATTGAGGAGCGAAGCCGAGAAACGCCAATCTGTCGCCCGCCGCGACGCCGTGGCGCGCACAGAAACCACCGTTTACTTCCAGCACATATTGTGAATCGCCATCGACGGCGTCGATCGTTTCGGTGAACGGCCGGGCCTCGCGCACGATGCCGACAATCCGGCGATCCGCGCCGGCGAAAATCATGTCCAGCGGAATCACCGTGTTCTTCATCCAGAACTGCAGATGGCTGGGTTTCGCGAAAACGAAAATCATCCCGGCGTTTTCGTCCAGATGCCGCCGGTACATCAGGCCCAGTTCGCGCGACGCCTCGGTGTCGGCGATTTCGACCTTCACGGTCGCGCGGACCGCGCCGTCCGGCGCGACGATTTCGATCCGCGGCCCCTGCGCGCACGCATCGAGCGCGGCGGCCGAGATCAGCATGAAGACGGCGAGCGCCGCGAGCGTAATCCGCCGATATATGAAGTTGCGGGGGGTGGGGTTCACGCGCGCCAATCTAACTGATAGCCGCGCGCCGCGCAGCGCCGCCATGCTCGCGCGCGATCTCTTCCAGCTCCCGTCCGGCGGTTTCAGGAAACGTCAGGTACATCAGGATCGCCGCCGCGATCGAAAACCCCATCAGGAACTGAATCGCGCGCCAGTGCGATCCGCTCGCCGCGTAAAGATATCCTTCGAGCAGCAGGCCGAGCGCGGCGCCCGTCGTGCCCGCGACCGTGGTGGCGCTGGCGGCGGCCGAACGATGCGACGTCGGGAAAAGTTCGGCGCTGTAGGCGACCAATATCGTCGCGCCGGCGGTATCGAAGAACAGCCGAACAATCCAGATTCCGATCACCGCATCGTTGCGCGCCGCGTACATCCAGATTGCGAAAATCGGTCCGAACAGCAGGCACAGCGCGCCCATCGTGCGCCGTCCATAACGGTCGCTCATCCGGCCGGCGACGACGCTGCCCAGAATCCCGATCGCGCCGCCGAAAACGATCAGGCTCGAAACCTGCCCGGGACTCCAATGATGGGCGTCTTGCAGGTACTTGGGGAAAAACAGGCTGGCCGGACTCCAGCCCATCGCATTCAGGAACGCGACCGCCACGACCATCGCGACCCGCCCCGGCGATTCCCGCGCCAGCGCCATGATCGGATCGAACAGGCGCCGCCGTTCCGCCCGAGCCGCCGTTTCCGACTCGAAGCGGCGGCTCTCAGGCAGCATCCGCCGCAACGGAACGATTAAGACCAGCGGCAGCAGCGCGAGCGCATAAAGACCACGCCAGCCGTAAGGAATTATCGCAATCAGCGAAAAGACGATCGCGGCGAGTCCGTAGCCGCTTAACGCCAACGCGCCCTGCAGGCCGATCGCCCATCCACGCACCGTGGCGTCAACCTCTTCAGCCAGAATCACCAGCGAAACCGTCGCTTCGGCGCCGGAAAAGCCACGCGCCAGGAACTGCGACGCGACGAAACCGTGCCGGCTCGGCGCCAGGGCGCTCGCGCCGGTAAAGATGGTGTAACCGATGATCGTGTACATCAGCAGGCCGCGTCGGCCGAAGATATCCGCCAGCGGCGAAATCAGGAGCGACAGCAGATAGCCCAGCCGGATCACGGAGAGCATCGCGCCAAGCTGGCCCTCAGCGATATTCAGGCCGCGCTGAATCTGCTTGAGCGCGAGACTGAGCAAGGCGCTGTCGTATTGGTCGAAGAAGCCCGCCGTCGTCGAGATGCCGAACACGCGCCATTGGCGCGGCGTAAACGGCGGCAGTCGCAGCCATGCCGGCAGACGCGGGGCGTCGTGGCCCTCTTCGGCCGGGGTTGGCGTTACGATCTGGTCGTCGCTCATGCGGATGGGCAAGCGGGCGCCGTCTCGGGCCATCCGCGGCGCCGTCGGGACGCCTCCGGACGGCTCGGGACAGCCTGGGCGCGTTCAGTCCACCGCCATTGTGAGCGAACTCAGGCCGCGGAGGAAATACGAGCCTTTGTACGTCAAAGGCGCATCGGGATTGGACAATTTTAAACGCGGGAAGGTTTGCAATGTCGTGCTAATTGCGATTGCGCCTTCCATCCGCGCCAACGACGCGCCGAGGCAGAAATGGATACCGTCGCCGAACGCCAGATGCTCGTTCGGATCGCGCGTGATCTCGAATCGCTCCGGATGGTCGAATTTTTCCGGGTCCCGATTCGCCGCTGCGACGATAATAAAAGTCGGCGTGTTGACCTTGATCTCGACGCCGTCAATTACGACGTCATGCTTGGGATAGCGCGCCGCCGACTGAACCGGACAGTCGTAGCGCAGCATCTCCTCGATCGCCCGTGGCGTCAATTCGGGATGCGTCCGCAGCAGTTCGAGTTGATCCGGATTACGCCCGAGCGCGAGCATCCCGTTGCCGATCAGGTTGGTTGTGGTCTCGTTGCCGGCCATCAACAGCAGGACCACGAACGCGATCAGTTCCTCTTCGGTCAGGGCGTCGGCGTCGTCGCGCGCCGAGACCATCGCACTGACGAGATCGTCGCCAGGCTCGCGCCGCCGCCGTTCGATTTCCTCGATAAAAAATGCGCGCAACGCCCCGAACGACTCCTTCACCCGGTCGGGCAGCGGCACGCCCGGCGGAATCATGTCGGATTCGACGACGACGTCGGACCAGTGCTTGAAATTCTCGTAATCGCGCGCCTCGATGCCGAGCATCTCTGAGATAACCATCACCGGCAGCGGATTCGCCAGGTCGGCCATCACCTCGAATTTCCCATTCGCTTTGGCTTTGGCCATCAGCGACGCCGCGATTTCGCGAATCCGCGGCTCAAGATCGCGAATCCGCCGCGGCGTGAAGGCTTTGCTGACCAGCTTGCGCAAACGGGTATGGACGGGGGGATCGGAAAAGACGACGCGCGGCGCCGTGCCGAACACCGCCAGGCGTTGTTCGAGGAACGGCGACATCGGGGGCACGCTCGAGAAGTTTTCGTAATCGCGCAGAATCGCCGCGCAGTCGGCATGCCGCGCCACCAGCGCCATCGGGATGAAAAGATTCATCAGATGGGGCGGACGCCGATAGAGCGGCGCGTAGTACGGATACGGATTCGCGCGGTACGCCTCGTCCCATGGATTGAAATAGATCGGTTCGTTCTCGATCGCCGCCGCCATCGGTTTGCCTCGCTTTAATCTATCGCCAGTTTGAGCGCGCCCAAGCCGCGCAGAAAATACGAACCCTTGTATTGCAACGACGCGTCGCGCTCGGCCAGCCGCAGCCGCGGAAAACGCTCGAGCGCCGCGCCGAACGCGATCGTCGCCTCCAGCCGCGCCAGCGCCGCGCCGAGGCAAAAATGAATTCCGTCGCCGAACGCGAGATGGCCGATCGGCTCGCGCGCGATATCGAAACGGTCCGGGTCGCGGTAGCGATCGGGGTCGCGATTCGCCGCCGCCAGAATCACGAAAATCGTCGTGTTCGGCTCGATCCGCGCGCCGCCCACTTCGACCGACTCGGCGTTGTAGCGGACTGTGGATTGCACCGGGCCGTCATAACGCAACATCTCTTCGACGGCCTGCGCGGTCAAATCGGGCCGTGCGCGCAGCAATTCCGTCTGTTCGGGATTGCACCCGAGCGCGAGCATCCCGTTGCCGATCAGATTGGTCGTGGTTTCGTTGCCGGCCAGCAGCAGAAGCAGCACGAACGCGAGCAATTCGCCGGCGTTGAGCGCGTCGTCTTCGTCGTGCGCGGCGACCAGCGCGCTGATCAAATCGGCGCCGGGTTCGCGCCGGCGTATCTCGATCGCCTGCGCGAAGTAGCCGCGCAACTCCTGCGCCGCCTGTTTGATCGCGTCCGGCAGCGGCATCCCGGGCGGCACATTGTCGCTCTCGATAATCGTGTCCGACCAATGCTTGAACCGTTCGTAGTCGCCGGGCGGAACGCCGAGCATCTCCGCGATCACCATCACCGGCAGGGGAGTCGCGAGGTCGGCGACGACCTCGAACGCGCCGCGTCCGGCCGCCCGATCGAGCAGCGTCGCGGTGATTTCCCGAATCCGCGGTTCGAGGTCCCTGATTCGTTTGGGCGTGAACGCGCGGCTGACCAGCTTGCGCAGCCGCGTATGCGTGGGCGGATCCGAAAACAGCATCGTCGCCGCGCCCGCGAAAAGCGTTCGGTCTTGCTCCTCGAACGTCCGATTCGCCTGGTCCGAGCTGGAAAAGCGGCGATGGTCGCCGAGAATCTCGACCGCGTCGGCGTAATTCGCGACCAGCGCCATCGGGATAAACAGGTTCAGCAGATGCGGCGGGCGGCGGTAGAGCGGCTTGTAGTGCGGATAGGGATTGTCGCGGAACGCGGGATCCCATGGATTGAAATAAATCTGTTCGTCCATCAGCGGCCCATCTCGTCCGGCGAATTGCAAACCGGGCCGACGGACCGGTCCACGATAAAATTCGCAAGATTTTTCAGAAACCCGATTGCGGCCTCGAACTCGGCGCGATCGGCGCCTTGGGCGTCGCGCAGCGAATGCTCGATCGCGAGCGATTCGAGCAGGCCGAAGATCACGAACTCGATCGCGCCCGCCGCGCCGCGCGCATCCTCGCTGACTCCGAAAATCGCGGCCAGTATCCGCCGGACGCCCTCGGCGAAGCGCTGGCTGGCGGCGCGCACGGCGTCGCGCAGGGCGGGGTCGGTCCGCGACGCGACCACCAACTCCAGCCAGGCGTAGAACGCCGGGCCGCGGAAGGCCGGCCAGAGCAGGTCGATCAGGGCGTTGACGCGCGCCTCGCGGCCGGCCGGAAGCTCGACCGCGGCGTTGCGGAACTGCTCGAGCCGGAGCGTGAACACATGCTCCAGCGCGCTTGCGACGAGTTCCTGCTTGCGGGGGTAGTGATGCAACTGGGCGCCGCGCGACACTCCCGCCCGCCGCGCGATTTCGATCGTGGTCGTGCCCGCGTAGCCGAACTCGTGCAGGCATTCGAGCGTCGCGTCGAGCAGTTTGCGCCGGGTTTCGGCGCTGCGTTCTTCCTGCAATCCGGACATCGTCGTGTTTGATCCGGCCCGCGCGCGCGCCGGGATTGTCCTGCGGCGGCTTGCAGCGCCATCGGGCGCCGCTTAACGGCCAGATTTACAATCAAACCGGACTGTTACAATCAGTCTTGACTGTTTGTCAACTCGAAAATCTAATAATCTTCAATTATTCAACGATTTCAAATGATTAGGACGGATTCGTGACGCAAGCGCCGCCTATCGACCTTGAAAACGCGGCGGGCGCTTCTCCATGAACGCCTTGACGCCTTCGCGATAATCCTCGCTGTTGAAGCAACGCGCGACCATCTCGGCGATCGCTGCGCTGTCGCGTTCGGCGCCGTCGCGCAGTCCCTCGCGGATCGTCATTTTGGCGGCGGCCATCGTCAGCGGCGCATTCATCGCCATCCGGCCGGCGTAGTCGCGCACGACGGCCTCCAGCTCGTCCTTGTCGGCCAGCTTGTTCAGAAGGCCCATCGCGTAGCCCTCTTCGGAGTCGAAAATCCGCGCCGACATCAGTATATCGCGCGCGTTGGCCGGTCCCGCGATCTGCATCAGCGAGAGCACGCCGTCGAGCGGATAGGCGAGGCCGAGCCGCGCCGCCGGGATTCCCATCCGCGTGCCGCGCGCCGCGATCCGGACGTCGCACGAGAGCGCGACCTGCAGGCCGCCGCCGATACAGATTCCGGCGATCATCGCGACCACGGGCTTCGGCGAGTTGGCCAGCGCGCTGGTCGCGTTGGAGGGGGCGGAGCGGTAGGCGCGCGCCTGTTCGGCGTTCGCGCGATGGCTCGGGAATTCGGAAATGTCCGCGCCGGAGATAAAAGAGTCGAGCGTCGAGCCGCGCATCACGATAACCCGCACGCCGGGGTCGGCGTTAAGCTCCTCGACCGCGCTGACGATGCCCTTCCAGGCCTCGAAGTTGAGTGCGTTTTTGACCTGCGGGCGGTTGATGATGATCCATCCGAGGGGGGCTTCATGATGGACCAGGACGGGTTTTTCGGCGGTGCTCATCGGCGCAAACCTCGCTGACGCTGGCGCGTGTTTCGATGATTCTTTGAGCACATTTCCCCGCCGGGTGAAAAGCGACAGGGGCGATTGCCGCTGGGATTCACACCGGAATGCCCTTCCGGTGTGGATCACGGAGCCATTTGCTAATTTCGCCGATGAAATCCCACACGTCTCCCTGAGAGGGTCTGACGTAATCCACCGAATCAGGATCGCTTCCCATTCTCTCAAAAATCCGGGGGAGCCAATTTTTCTTCGATTTTGGTATTCCCAAATATTCGAGCCAAGCTTCTACCTCGCCTTTCGGAACGACGAAACAACCGTATTTCGCAAGATCTGACAAAAGATTCTCCGCAGCTTCCCGGTCCTTACCGGTAAGAAGATTAATGCCACCTCTTATCTTGAAATCCTTGTCGCGATCGTTGACACATTTGAGAATAGAATTACGGCGATTTCCATAAGGTTGATGCTCTATTTCTGGAAGACCACAGGCGCGAAGATGGCGAGCCCACTCGTCACCTCCGTCCTTTAAAACATCAATGTCGAGAATTTCGGCACATTGTATTCCCAGGCTCCTCAAAACTTTGGTGATGCGAGATACCGTTTGTTTATTTTCCGCATTCAAGAAAAGCGCGTGCGGGATAGCACGCGTATCGTCTGAGCGTACGAGGCGCTCATTGACTTCCTGATAAAAGGCTCGATCGGAATTTCCTTCGCAAACAATCACGGCGTTGTAAAAGAGTCCCTCGATCACGCCGACAGAGCGCAAAAGAGGATCTCTCATTAATTTCACAAGCCTATCCGCAGGCAAAAGTCGCGCGGTTCCTGTCTCGCCGTCATACGTTAAGCGCACGATGTTTATTTCGGCGCCTGACTGAATCGCGCCCATTAGAAAATGAGGGCTATGGGTGGCAACAAAAATCTGTTTGGCTTGCGAACACGCTATAGCCGCCATACTCTTTGCAAGCTTTGCGCTCAGGGCCGGATGAAGAAAAGCCTCAGGTTCATCTATAAAGATAATCTCTGGATCGCTCGCATAAAGTGCAAGAAGAATGCCCGAATAGGCCTTCACGCCATCGCTCACGGCTTCGACGGGCTTTGCCTCATCCATATAGTTTCTTAAATCAACGCTATCGAGCTTCATTTCATCGGGTGGCTCTTCTTCCGAAAAGCGCATCTGATATTGGCCGTGGGTCGCGTCCAAAGCGGCATACATGCCTGTCGCATCTCGAATATCATTTCGAAGTGTTATACGTTTATCGGGATATATTGCGAGTTTTGCTAAAGACGAATTTGGATGCCGAACGTCCATGATCGGTTGTGGATTCAATATCGAGAGACGCTGACCACCATCCAAATTAATTATTCTGTGTTGTAAGTACTGAGTCGCAAAAGCATTAGGACTTTGAGACGGATTTTTCAACATTTCTAGAAAATACCGTCTACTAACGTGTTGAGTCGCCGCTCCTAGAAGAATACTTAAATCGTCTCCCGCCAGAGAAGTATCGTTTAGCGGTTCGGTTGAAATTCTAGAAAGCGCAAGCGAAGCTAGCTCTTCACTTCGATGCCTAAATGGAAGAGCCGAAAAGATAACTTTTAAAAGGTGCGGTTGTCCTGACTGACAGAACTGAAAGATCTCGCGCAGTGCCTGGCTCTTTCCGGCATTATTCGGCCCGACGAAAACCGTCATCGGGCCAACATCTTCGAGGATAAGAGGCGGTTGTCTCTTCGAAGAGCCGGCCTTGAAATGCAGCTCCTTGATCATGCTGAAATTATACCAGCACGGCGAATATTTGACGAAGACGGTCGACTCTCTTTTCTCCACACTCTCCACAGGCTTCTCAACGCTGACTTAATCGTTCAAGGCTCTCGAAAGAGCGATTGGAATTTTGTGTTTTGTTCGGCGAAGATGGCGGGGCGCGGGGAGCGCACAGCATAGATCTGAAGGAGCGATCGAGCGATGGACCTGAAACTGGCGGGAAAGACCGCGATCGTGTTTGGCGGGAGCAAGGGACTCGGACGCGGCGTCGCCGACGCGCTCGCCGGTGAAGGAGTCGCAGTCGCGGTCGCGGCGCGCGGCCAGGAGGGGATCGATCAAGCGGTCGCCGAAATCAACCAACGCGGCGGACGCGCGATCGGCGTCGCCGCCGACATGTCGGATTGGCCGAGTATTGAGCGCGCGGTCGCGCACGCGCGCAAGGAACTCGGGCCGATCGATATCCTGCTCAACAATTCGGGCGGACCGCCGCCGTCGCGCGCGATCGGAGTCGCGCCCGAAGTTTGGGAGCAGCAGTTCCGCGCGATGGTGCTCAACACGTTCCGCGTGACCGAACTGGCGCTGCCCGACATGCGCTCGCGCCGATGGGGCAGGGTAATCAACGTCGCTTCCGAATCGGTGGTGCAGCCGATTCCGATAATCGCGGTATCGAACACTCTGCGCGGCGCCGTGGTCGGATGGGCCAAGACGCTGGCGGGCGAGGTCGCGGCGGAGGGCGTCACCGTCAACACCCTCTTGCCCGGAGCGTTCAAGACCGACCGCGTGATGCAGGTGCAGCGGAGCATGGCGGCGCGGCAACAGATCTCGGCCGACGAATTCGCCGAACGCGCGGCGAAGTCCATTCCGGTGGGCCGGATGGGCGATCCGGCGGAATTCGGCGCGCTCGCGGCGTTTATCGCGAGTCCGCTCGCGGGCTATATCACCGGCTCGCTGATTCGGATCGAAGGCGGCGCAATCAAATCGGTCTGAACGCGGGCTGGGTGGGAAAAGCGCGATTCCCGCCCCGCGCGCCGCTAATCCTCGAACAACGGGGCTTTGGCCTTGGCGTAGGTGAGCTTCTGCACAAGCTTGCCGTCGGGCCGGAAGTGCAGCAGGTCGAGTCCGCGCCATGAAGTCGGATGGCCCTTCACATCGAGCGTGCATCGCCAGCTCGCCATCACCTTGCCGGTCGCCGCGTCGATAAAAAGGTCGTCGTCGAGGAATTGCATCCGGCCGAACGCGCCCGTGAATTGCGGCGTCAAGGCGGCGCGAATCGCGTCGCGTCCGCGATTGCGGCGGCCGTTGAATTCGTCGTAGATCGCGTCGTCGGCGAAGAAATCCATCACGGCGTCGAGATCGATCAGGTTGAACGCATCGACGAACCGCCGCGTCAGATCCGCCAGTTGCTCGCGAGTCATCGATAAACCGTCCATCGTGCAGGTCTCCCTATGGTTTCAGATTTTCGCGATGATGTCGTTCGCGATCCGTTCCAGTCCGGCGCGGAGCTTGGCCGGGTCGCTGGCCGGCGGCCCGAAAACGACACGCCGCACGCCGGCGTCCTCCGCGGCGCGCACCGCGTCGAGCTTCGCCGCCCCCATCGCGGTGAACTCGATCGCGTCCGGATTGCGTCCCGCGCGCTTCGCCTCCTCGCGGACAGTCGCGAAAATCGCCTTCAGTTTGGCCGGATCGACGATGGTTGGAAAGAAGCCGTCGCCGAAGCGTCCGGCACGGCGCGCGGCCGCCGCCGAATGGCCGCCTACATGAATCGGCACGCCGCCGGGCTGGACCGGCTTGGGCAGGCTTTTGACGTCGTGAAAATGAAAATGTTTGCCGTGGAAGCTGGCGGGATTGTCGTTCCATACCGCGCGCATCGCCTGAATCGCTTCGTCGGTAATCGAGCCGCGCCGATGAAAATCGACGCCGACCGCGTCGAACTCTTCCTTCATCCATCCGCTGCCGATGCCGAGAATCATCCTGCCGTGCGACAGCAGGTCGATCGTCGCGAGCTGCTTGGCGAGGTAGAGAGGATGGCGCTGCGGCAAAATCACGATGCCGGTGGCGAGCTTGATGCGGCTGGTGAGGGCGGCGGCGTAGCCAAGCGGAATCAGCGGATCGGGAATCGCAACGTCGTCTCCGCCCGGCATCTGGCCGTCCTTCGAGCCGGGGTAGGGCGTATGCGGCTGCGGAACGACGACGTGCTCGACCGTCCAGATCGATTCGAAGCCGAAACCTTCGGCCTCGCGCGCGAGTTGTCCGAACAGCTCCGGGCGGCTGAAGGGACCGGAATTGGCGAAGATGATTCCCGCTTTCATGCTTGCGACTCCGTTCGATCGTGTTGCGGCGCACGCGCGCGTCAGAGCTTCGCGATGACGTCGTTGGCGAGTTTTTCGAGTCCGCGCGTCAGGCCGTCCTTGTCGAATGCCGGCGGCGCAAGGACCGCGCGCGAAATCCCCATGTCGCGATACGACTTGAGCGCGTCGGCGTCGGCGCGGCCCATGCACGAAAGTTCGATCGCGTCGGGATTGCGGCCGGCCTGCTTCGCCGAGTCGCGCATGAGGCCGAACAGCTCCTTGAGCTTCGCGTGATCGCCGATCGCCGGGAAGAAGCCGTCGCCGTATTTGCCGGCCCGGCGCGCGGCTGCGGGCGAATGGCCGCCGACGTGAATCGGCACGCCGCCTTTCTGGATCGGCTTGGGAAAGCTCATCAGCGGTCCGAAACTGAAATGTTTGCCGCGATAGCTCGACGGGTTCTCATTCCAGACCGCGCGCATCGCCTGAATCGCCTCGTCGGTCAGCGCGCCGCGTTTGTGGAAATCCAGGCCGAGCGCGTCGAATTCCTCCTTGAGCCATCCCGAGCCGATGCCGAGGATCATGCGGCCGTGCGAAAGCACGTCGAGCGTGGCGACTTCCTTGGCGGTGTAGAGCGGATGGCGCTGCGGGAGAATCAGGATGCCGGTCGCGAGCTTCACCTTCGAAGTGACCGCCGCGATAAAACCGAGCGGAATCAGCGGATCGGGAATCGAAACGTCCTCGCCGCCGGGGATTTTGCCGCTCTTAGAATATGGATAGGGCGATTGGTAGCCCTGTGGAATGACGACGTGCTCGACCGTCCAAAGCGATTCGACGCCGCATTTTTCGGCCGTGACCGCCAGATGGGCGAGCAGGTCGGGATTGCTGAACGGACCGGAATTTACGAACATCAGGCCGATTTTCATGTTGCGGCGCTCCTCGGACGAAAAGATTATTGAGGGACTTTTAGCGCGGCCGGCGGGCCGAAGGGAAACGCTCGCGGACGGCTTTACGCGGACGGCGCGGAGGGTTATTACGAAGCCATGGAAATCGGCAAACACGGAGTATGGTTTTTTCTTGACGGAATGAAGGCGCCGGAGACGGCGGCGTTCGCGCGCAAGGTCGAGAAGTTCGGCTATAGCGCATTGTGGATTCCGGAGGCGGTCGGCCGCGAGCCGTTCGCGCATGCCGGCTATCTTGCGGCGCATACCGAACGCCTGATCTTCGCGACCGGCATCGCGAATATCTGGGCGCGCGATCCGATCACGATGTCGGCGGCGTCCAAGACCGTCGGCGAATTGTCCAACGGACGCTTCCTGCTCGGCATCGGCGTAAGCCACAAGCCGCTGGTCGCGAACCTGCGCGGCCATTCGTATGACAAGCCCTACAGCTATATGAAGGACTATCTGCCGAAGATGAAGTCGGCGCTGTACCGGGCGCCGGCGCCGAAAGAGGACGTGCCGATCGTGATCGCGGCGCTGCATCCGAAGATGCTCGCGCTGGCGGCCGCGGAGACCAACGGCACGCATACCTATTTTGTGCCGCCGGAGCATACCGCGAAAGTGCGCGCGGCGATCGGGCCGAAGCCGTGGATTTGCGCCGCGCAAGCCGTCCTGCTCGAGAGCGACGCGGCGAAAGCCCGCGCGGCCGCGCGCACGTACATGAAGACCTACGTGCCGCGCCTGCCCAACTACACCAACAATCTGAAGAACCTGGGCTGGAAGGACGAGGATTTCGCCAACGGCTGCAGCGACGCGCTGGTCGATGCGATCGTCGCGTGGGGCACGGAGACGAAAATCCGCGACCGTATCGACGCCCATCTGAAGGCCGGCGCGACCCACGTCTGCATCCTGCCGCTCAAGGTGGACAGCGAGACGCTGCCCGACGAGCGCACGATGGAAGCGCTCGCGCCGAAGTGATTCGCGGCCGCTTGCTCGCGCCGGCGGCGATCGCGCTCGCGATCGCCGCCGGCGGATGCGGGCCGTCGGCGGCGCAGATCGCGCAAGCCAAAGCCCAGGCCGCCGCGGCGCAGCAACGCGCCGAACAGGCGCAGGCCGCGGCCGAGCGGGCGCGTCAGGCCGCGATCAAGGCGCAGCTCGCCGCGGATCAGGCGCAGAAGGCGGTTGACGATGCGACCCTCGAAATCAATCGCGTCGCCGATCATATCGATCAAATGCAACGCGCGCGCGCGGCCGAAGACGGCGACTGAGCGCGCGGCGGCTTGTCTCGTTTCTGGACGCCTGCGATAACGCGACTCTGGCGCGCGTCAAGATCGCGGCGCGGGGGATGTCATCGGCATGAAACTCTACAACGCGAATCTTTCCAACTTCGCGACCAAGTCGCGAATCGTGATTTACGAAAAAGGCGCGAACGTCGAAATCGCGCCGCCGCCCGGCGCCGGGATCAAATCGCCGGAGTATCTCGCGATCAATCCGCTCGGCAAAATTCCCTGCCTCGACGCCGACGGCCTGATCATTCCCGAATCCGAAGTGATCAACGAATTCCTCGAGGAAAAATTTCCCGATCCGCGCCTGCTGCCCGCGGCGCCCGAGGATCGCGCGCGCGTGCGCCTCTTCACCCGCTTTCACGATCTCTATCTCGAACCGCCGCTGCGCGCGCTCTTCGGCCATCTGAATCCGAAGACCCGCGACGACCAGGTCGTCACCGCAAAGCTCACCGAATTGCAGGGCCGGCTCGATCAGCTCGAAGCGATGCTCGCCGCGGGCGGCTACGCCGCCGGCGCCGATTTCACGCTCGCCGATTGCGCGCTCGCGCCGACCGTCTTTTTCGTCGTCAACATGATGCCCGGCTTCGGCGCCAAGCCTCCCCTCGAAGGCCGGCCGAAACTCGCGGCGTGGTGGACGAAGGTGCGGGAACGTCCCTCGGTCAAAAAAGCGCTCGCCGAGATGGAAGAAGCGCTCAAGGCGATGCTCGGCGGCGGACGCTGAAGCGCGCGGAATTTCCGATCGAACGAACGGCGCGGCGCCGCGAACACGCCGCGCCGTTTTTATTTCGCTACGCGGCGGACTTGCCGCGCGCCGCTCGCGATTTTTTGCGGAAGTGCGGAATCACCTTGTCCGCGAACAGTTTCATCGACGCGCGCAGCTTCTTCGGCTCGATTCCCGGCAGCGCCAGTCCCAGCGCCAGATGGGTCGTGAACGACTGGATGCTCTCCAGATGCGCGATCGCGTCGTCCGGCGTGCCGACCATCAGGTCGAAATCGCCCAGCGCCGCCCGCCGGCGGAATTCGCCCAGCGGCGGAATCGCGCGATAATTTTCGTCGCCCTTGACGTCGTTCGCCTCGGCGATCCACTGGCCGTAGCGCGTCATCAGGTAGTGCAGGCCGAATTCGCATTCGTCCCACGCCTTTTCCCGTTTGACCGCGACGTAGCCGAAGCGCAACTGCGCGATATTGAAATCGTCGGGATTCCGCCCCGCCGCCTTCAGCGCCGCGCGATAAAGCTCGGCCTGGCGCGATCCGGTGCCCGCCAGATGATAGCCGTTGCGGGCGGCCCGCTCCGTCGCCGGCCGCGTGCGCGCGCCGATCCAGATAGGAGGATGCGGCTGCTGCGTCGGTTTGGGATAGAGCGTCGCGTTGCGCACCGTATAGTGCTGTCCTTCGTAGGTGACGTTGTCCTCGGTGAACAGCCGCCGCACGATTTCGACTCCCTCGCGCAGGCGCAGGCTCCGTTCCGCGCGCGGAATATTGAACGCCGCGAATTCGCTCGGCACGTAGCCCTGCCCGACGCCCAAATCGAACCGCCCGTTGGATAGCGCGTCGATCGTCGCCGCCTGCTCCGCGACGTGTATCGGATGATGCAGCGGCATCAGCAGCACGAACGTGCCGATCCGGATTCGTTTGGTGCGCGCCGCGATCGCGGCCGCCAGCGGCATCATCGCGGGCGAATAACCGTCTTTGACGAAATGATGCTCGGTGAGCCAGATGGTGTCGAAGCCCAGGTCCTCGGCTTCGACCGCAAGATCGACATGCTTGCGATAGAGTTCCGAATAGGAAAGCTCGTCGCGCGAGGAATTGCGAAAGGACATCAACAGGCCGAAGTTCATCGAGTCGCCTCCTCTCCCGATTCGGACGCCGCCGCGGATTCGCCGGGCCGTCCGCCGTTTCGCCGCTACGAATAGCCGCACCGATACGAAAACGCCAGCGCCATGTAATCTCGCCGGCCAGCCGCGCGGCGCGGCAGCGCGCGGCACGCCGTTTGCTCAATTTCCGCTCGAGGCCGGGCGTCGCGCCTGGGCTGGCTGGAATTCGCGGCGCGCCGCCGCGGCGGATTATCGAGCGCGGCAATTATTTGCCGCCGCCGCATCTTCGGCGCGCCACGAACCGGATGCCGCGCGATGCGGCCTGAATTGATTCGGCGGGAATCGCGATTGTGGCGGTGCGCACCCTGATTGTCGAAGACGAACCGGTGACGCAGCGGTTGCTGGCGTTGCGCCTGGAGCATATCGGATGCGCAGTGGTCGGCGCGGCGGATAATCCGCGCGACGGCCTGAGCCGTTTCCGCGAATTGCATCCGGACCTGGTTACGCTTGATATCCAGATGCCGGAATTCGACGGGCTCGACGCCGCTGGCCTGTTCGACGCGATCCGAAGCGAAGACCCGCGCTGCGAAATCGCGGTGATTACCGCCTCGGCCTTTCCCGCCCATCGCGAACGCTTTCTCAAGGCGGGCGCGATCGTGTACGAGCGCAAACCGGTCGATTTCCGCCGCCTCGCCGACCAACTCCGCAAATACTTCCCCGATCTGCAACGCTCTACTTTGTCTCCGCCCCGCAAATAACGCGGGGTCGCGACTCCCACAGCGTTATTCGCGGGCTTGACCCGCGAATCCATAGCGCTGGGTACCCGGGTCAAGCCCGGGCATGACTGACAGGAGGAACTCGCCAAATCGAAAGTTATCAACGGCACGCCACGCCGGCCGCCCGTTCCCGGCCAGCGGCCAATCGAACCTTCGGGCGCACCGCGACGGCCCGATCGGGCGTACGCGAGATTGCTCCGTGTTTGAACAGATTGCTATATCCGTTCGTCATTGAACCTGGTCGAAGAATACATTCGCAAACTGCGCGACCTTCGCGGCCTCCGCCGCAACCATTACTGAAAGACATTTAAATTCGTGCTGTTGAAACAATTCGCTGAGACCGGTTGAGCGAACGGTTGGCGAAATGATAGGTGCACATATGAGGGTATTTTGTGAAGGGATTCGTTCCCACGCCTGATTTTGTCGTCGATCGGATGGTTGAGCGCCTGTTCCGCGACCGGCGGCCTTCGTCGAAGACTACAGTTCTCGACCCCGGATGCGGCGAAGGCGCCTTTATCCGCGGCCTCGTCCGGTGGCGCGATCGAAATGGCGGACCGCTTCCCCGTATAGTCGGAGTGGAGTCGGATAGCCGGAGACGGCGCCGTGCGGAGCGCGAATTCGGCGGAATTCCTGAAATTCAGATTAGAAATGCGGATTTTCTCGCCGATCCCTGTGATGATTCTTTTGACTTCATCGTCGGCAATCCTCCGTATGTGTCCATTTTGGAATTGTCCGAGGCTGAAAAACAGCTTTATCGCACCCGCTTTTCAACCGCGCGCGGCCGATTCGATCTCTATCTGCTGTTTTTTGAACAGGCGCTTCGCCTCTTGAACGAGGGCGGCCGATTAGTCTTTATCACGCCCGAGAAATTTTTATATGTTGATACTGCGAATCCGCTGCGAATTTTACTAAATCGATTCGACGTTGAAGAAATCGACTTGGTGGATGAAACGACATTTGAACCGTTGCTTACCTATCCCACGGTGACCACCGTTTCCAGGCGCCGGTATTCCGGCCATACGAAAGTGATCCGGCGGGACGGCGCGATAAAATATATTGCGCTTTGCGGCGATGGACAGTCCTGGATGCCTTTAATCGCCGGCGAAAGCCAGCCGGAATCGGATTCAACTCTTGGCGATTTCTGTCTTCGAATCAGCGCGGGCGTTGCGACTGGAGCGGACGAAGTATTTGTTTTGAGAAATGAGAAGATCGACGGCTCGCTCAGGCCCTTTGCATATCCGACGATAGCTGGTCGGGAATTAGGAGATGGAAATCCGCGTCTTGCCGCTCAATGCTCGATGCTTGTTCCATATTCAAGCGACGGCCGCCTGATTAATGAATCAAGGCTGGGTTCTCTCGGATTCTACCTTCGACAGGACGGGATTGCCCAAAAACTTGTTGCGAGAACGTGCGTTCGCAGAAAACCGTGGTACGCATTTCACGAGACGCCGCCCTTGCGGGATATCTTGAATCCAAAGATTCTGTGCAAAGATATCGTTGCATCTCCGCGTTTTTGGATCGATCGGAGCGGTCAAATAGTTCCCAGACACTCGGTCTATTATATTGTGCCTCGAAATCCGGCGGTCGTGGATGGCCTTTGTGAATTCCTCAATTCCGGCCTTTCGACCGCATGGCTCCACGCCAATTGTCAACGGGCGGCTGGCGATTTCCTTCGTCTCCAAAGCCGCATTTTAAGCCGGCTGCCAATCCCGGCGGAAATTGCCGCCCGGCTAAATAGTGGGACTGATACGTTTCCGGCGATGTCCGGGAACAAGGCTCTTGATCGTCGGTCTCACCGCGGTACGTCCGGTTCGCTCGATTTCATGCGATGAGCACGCCGTTTGATTCGGTGGTCGACCGTATCGCCGGCGAACGATATCATAATCAACGTCGGCAGATTCATTCCGATTTGGCGAGCCAGGGCATCGTTCGCGACCTTGAGGAAAATTGTGGAACGCTGCGCGCCGATATTGACTCAGGGCAGATCCGGACATGGTTGAACTCCAAAACACCCGGAGCGCGTGGCCGTAAAATTGATCTCCTCATGGGAGAGGCCGCCGGCGACGGGAAGCCGGACTTGCGGAAACTCAGAATCTGCGTTGAGAATAAATCCGTCTGGACGGCGCATCGCAACGTTGACGCGCGATATGACGATCTCAACGACGCACTGCAGGTGATCCACAGCGTCAAGTCTGAAGCGGTTCTGGTGGCTACGGTAATCGTTGGCGTGGCAACGCGAGTGCTTAACGTCGCCGATCAAGTCAAAAAACATTACCGTAAAGACACCGAGAAATTCGCTAATTATGTGTTGCCGCGGCTTTCATCAGGCGATCTGACGCTATGGGATGAATTTCAATTCGCGATTAGCGAGAATGATCCTCGTGATGCGCAGAAAACCATCGAGAAGTTCCGCTCATTACCAACTCGTCCGATCGGACAGACTCACGTGAAGGGATATGATTTCGTGCTGCTCGTGCCTGTGTTCGTCGATAACGTTAATCCGCCGCGGATTGAACGTACGAACACGTTGGGTATTGACGTGGATGCGGAATACGCCCGGATGATCGATCGGATATGTCGCGCCTACTCGGTGCGATTCAAAGATTAAAAAGCCAAAGACACCCGCGGGATTCCTGCTGACTTCATCCGAAGTTTTACGCCAATTACAAAGCCGTTTGCGGTTCGGCCTATGCGTGGCCGGGGCGTGATTCGCCGTAGCTTTTTCCTAACCTCGCGGGGTCGGCGGTGCTAACCTTAACTGCGCGCGATCCTGATCCGCGCGTCCGCAAGGAGCGTCCGCGATGGCTGAACGAAAAAACCGCCAATGGCTGCTGTCCGCCCGCCCCCAGGGCCTGATTAAAACTTCCGACTTCAAATGGAACGAAGCGATCGTTCCTCCCCTCAAGGACGGCGAAGTTTTGGTCCGCAATCTCGCCTTTTCCTTCGACCCGACGCAGCGCGGCTGGATGTCCTTCGACACCTATATCCCCGCGATTCCGCTCGGGCGGCCGATGATGGCCGCGGCGGTCGGCGAAATCGTCGAATCAAAAATGCCGGGATTCGCGCCGGGCGACCTCGTGCAGGGGCTGTTCGGATGGGAGGACTACACGGTCAGCGAGGGCGCCGGACTGTTCGCGATGCAAAAGCTCCCGCCGGGGACGGACCCGTTGCTCGCGCTCTCGCTGTTCGGAATCACCGGCCTGACCGCCTATTTCGGAACGCTCGCGGTCGGCCAGCCGCGTGCGGGCGACGCCTTTGTCGTTTCGGGCGCCGCGGGCGCGACCGGCTCGGTCGCGGGAATGATCGCCAAGATCAAGGGATGCCGGGTGGTCGGAATCGCGGGCGGGCCGGAGAAGTGCGCATGGCTGACCGGCGAGGCCGGCTTCGACGCCGCGATCGATTACAAGCGCGAGAACGTCGGCGAGGCGCTCGGCCGCGCCTGTCCCAAAGGAATCGACGTCTATTTCGACAACGTCGGCGGCGAAATCCTCGACCACGCGCTGGCGCATCTGGCGAACCGCGCGCGCGTCGTGCTGTGCGGCGCGATATCGCAATACAACGAGGACAAGGGCGTTTTCGGCGCCGGCCCGAAGAATTATTTCAATCTGGTTTTTCGCGCCGCGCGGATGGAAGGCTTCCTGGTCTTTCAGTTCGCCGAGAGCTACCCGGAGGCGGTCGCCGACCTGTCGAAGTGGTACGCCGAGGGCAAAATCAAAAACAAGATCGATTTGGCGGAGGGACTCGAACATTGTCCGGAGACGCTGATCCGGCTCTTCACGGGCGCCAATTGGGGCAAGCAACTCCTGCGGATGGCTTGACGGGACATGCCCGTACATCAACGGGACACACCCCGTACATCAAGTGTCCGCCATTGTACTGTCCGGGCGCACCTGTGGAAAATCCGTGAATAACTTGAAGGACAATACTTGATAAAGAGTTCGGCGACTCGGCGGCTGTTTAATTTTATTCAATAAAATCAATAACTTAGAAGACTGATTTGCGGTTGGGTCGATCTCTTGCCGCAGTTTTCGAGGAATCTTTGCGATCTGTTGATAACCTGGGCGTCCGGCATATTCCGGCACGCCCAGGCATCTTAACGGCAGGGATGAATTATTTCCGCAATTTCTCGCTTAACGTCGCGTAAGCATCCAATAGCGGCATCACCTTGTCGGCCTTCGCCGGCGGCAAGGGAAAAATAAGATGAGTAAAGCCCATCTCCATCACGCGCCGCGCCGCATCTTCCTTGCCTGGCGCCGCGAACAGTCCGAGCTGGATCGTTTCAAAGCGTCGTCCGGCGCGATTCGCCGCCTCACGTAGCGCCTTTACGCCTTCGGCAAGCTGTTCAGGCTTGCGATTGATCGGCATCCACCCGTCGCAATAATCGACGACTCGTTCCGGCGCGCGTTTCGCTTCCGAGCCGAGCAGAATCGGCGGCCCGCCCGCCTGAACCGGCTTCGGATAGCTCCAAATCGGATCGAAATTGACGAATTCCCCATGGAATTCGGCGGCTTCTTTCGACCATATCGCGCGTATCGCAAGAATCCGCTCGCGCAGGATTTTCCATCGTGATTTGAAGTTGGTCCCGTGATTTTCCATCTCTTCGGCATTCCATCCGCCGCCGATTCCAAGGATCAGCCGGCCGCCGGAGATAAAATCGAGCGACGCCGCTTCTTTTGCGAGCAGAATCGGGTCGCGTTCGATCACCAGACAGATGCCGGTGCCGAGCTTGATCCGCTTGGTCACTATCGCCGCGGCGGTCAGCGCGACGAACTGGTCGTGCGTGTGCGAGTACTCCATCGGGAGTTCGCCGCCGCCCGGCCATGGCGACTTACGGCTCGTTGGAATATGCGTATGCTCAGGAAAGAACAATGAATCGAGGCCGCGCTCCTCGACGGCCCGGGCCAGCTCGGCCGGCTGGACCGCATAATCGGTCGGGAACATCATTACGCCAAAAGTTGCCATGACATCACTTCCTTAGCTGATTTGATTACCTTCAATATCGCCGATTCGGCGCCAAATGGCGTCCCGGCGTGTCCCGGCACGTCCCGAAGCGCCGCTTGACGCCGCTCGATGTCCGCAGCGCTCCGGCTCACGCCTTGGCGCTCGGCCGCGACGACACCTCGGCGTGCCATCGCGCGAGATTCTTCTGCTCCGGCTTGATCGTTATTTTCGAGACGCGGCCGAAGTCAATCGCGATCATCGCGGTGATATCGGCGATCGTGTACCTGTCGCCCGCGATAAAGCGGCGGCTCGCAAGTTCGCCGTCGAGCCACGCCAGCGCCTCTTCCGCGTTCTGGCGCTGCGCCTCGGCGTAATCGGGCACCTGGCGGATGCGCCCTTTGAAGAAGTCGTGCCGCTGGCGGAACGAGTCGGCGATCGGAAGCAGCAGATTGAGTTCCATCCGCCGCTGCCACATCTCGACCAGCGCGCGCTCTTTTGCGCCGACGCCGAAGAGCGGCGGCTCGGGATTGGTCTCCTCGAAGTAGCGGCAAATCGCGACGCTCTCGGCGATATGCGCGCCGTCGTCAAGCTCCAGCACGGGCACGCCCGCCATCGGATTGATCTTGCGGAACTCCGGGCCGCGGTTCACGGCCTTGACGATATCGACCGGTTCGTAGGGGACCTGGATGCCTTTTTCGGCGAGAAAGACGCGCACCCGGCGCGGATTTGGAGCTGCCTGCGAATCGTAGATTTTCATTGACGCCTCCGCGAGATGGATCGTGCGGCGCGGACCGGCCGCACCAGCGAACTATAGAAACTCCCGGTTGCATCATGCAACCTCGATATTCCGGCCGATTGGCCGCCGCGCGGGCCATCGGCGCGGCGCTTTACATCGCGGGCGCGCCTGATGCAGTTTAGCGGGCAAGCCGCAAGCGGCGGGGACGACGGCGAAAGCGCCGGCCGCACGCGGACTTTACCGGGGAGGCATCGAACATGGCCAGCGAAGCGGAAATTCTCGCCAAAGTAAAAGCCGGGATGAGGTCGCCGGCGAAGGACATTCCTTCGCTGCGCGGATTTATCGAAAAGGGGCAGGGCGCGCTCAATGCGCGCGCGCCGGAGATCGGCGAGTTCCATCCCGACGTCGAATTGCGCCCCGGTTTGCGCGCCGACATCTCCGTGCCCAAAGGCGCGGGGCCGTTTCCGATCATGCTTTATCTGCACGGCGGCGGATGGGTCGCGGGCAGCGCGAAGAGCCATCAGAAGCTCGGGATGCAGTTCGCGGAGGCGGGCTGTCTGACGATCAATCTGGACTACCGGCTCGCGCCGGAAAATCCGTTTCCGGCCGGCCTCGACGATTGCATCTTCGCGGCGCGCTGGGCGCTGGCGAACGGGGCGCGCTACAAGGGCGACCCGGCGCGGATCGCGATCGGCGGCGATTCGGCGGGGGCGAATCTCGCGGCGGCGGCGACAATCGCGCTTGGCGCCGATCCGAACCCGATCAGGTTCAAGGCCGGCGTGCTGATTTACGGATTGTTCGACGTTCCCGCCGTGCTGGGGCGGAGCGACAAGTCGATGAATCTCGACATGATGGCGCGGGCGTATCTGGCCGGCGGCTATCCGGCGCTGCTGAACGATCCGCGGGTGAGTCCGCTCAACGCGGTGAAGGCGGGCGCGATGCCGCCGCAGTTCATCATTTGCGGCGACGACGATCCGCTGCTGCCGGAGTCGCATGCGATGGCGGAGGCGTGCCGGAAGGCCGGAATCGAGCACGAGCTGCATATCGTACCCGACATGCCGCACGGCTATATCCAAGTGTGGATGCTGTCGGCGTCGAACGACTCGCTGCGCAAGCTGTTCGACTTCCTGCACCGACACGTGTGAGGGGGGCGCTCGCCGATTTGGATTTAGCAGGTCGTCGGTTCGAATCCGACGGGCGGCTCCAAAGAAATCAAGCGAAATCGCCGAGTTTTCTGAGATTAACACGGACATGGAATCGCTCACCACGCCGGATTGTCTGCCTCTGTCAAGAGCTGCGGAGAAAATTCCATTCGACCAAGGCGATGAATTGCCGCTGCTTGTTCCGAGTGTGAAGCTATGGATTGGCGTGAGACCTACAGCTCAAACGCCCGCCGATTCAGCGCCTTCGCCCACCGAAAGCTAAGGGATTTCTTGTCTGAGCCGAGGCGTTCGTCGCAACAACATGCATCAGGCGATAAGTATAACTTGACCTGCGCGCTAGTCTGACGAATTGATCGTGGGATGGCGAAGAAACTTAAACAGCAAAAGCAGCGTGGTCACTGCTCAACACCGCCTCCGGCCGCCGAGAACGGGGCTCCGTTTGGCGATTCAGACGCCGTGCCGGTTGCCACGGCGTCCTTCGTTCTTCGCGAAGATGGCAGCGTCCAACCAAAGGACGACGTCCCGTCACTCGGGCATTCGGAGCGGGCTGCGCTCCCTCCTCCGCGTCTCGCCTACCGTGACGATGCCCGCGGCGTGTGGATATACCACGGCAACTGCCTCGAACTCCTCGACGCTATTGCCGCGAAATATCCCGACGGCCGTTTCGACTGCATCTTTGCCGATCCACCTTATTTCCTCTCCAACGGAGGCATCACCTGCCACGCTGGTAAGATGGTGAAGGTGGACAAGGGCGATTGGGACAAATCGCGCGGACCCGAACTTAATCACGAGTTTAACCTCGAATGGCTACGCCGCTGCCAGCGCGTGCTCAAACCCAACGGCACCATCTGGGTCAGCGGCACGCTACACGTCATCTTTTCCATCGGCTATGCGATGCAGCAGCTTGGCTTCAAGATTCTCAACGACATCACTTGGGAAAAACCCAACCCGCCGCCAAACCTCTCCTGCCGCTACTTCACCCACTCAACTGAGACCGTCCTCTGGGCGGCCAAAAATGAGAAGAGCAAGCACTGCTTCAATTACGACCTCATGCGCCACATCAACCGCGGCAAGCAGATGAAAACCGTCTGGACGATCGCCTCGCCGGGTGGTGATGAGAAATCGTGCGGCAAGCACCCGACTCAGAAGCCTGTCGCCCTCGTCGAGCGCTGTTTGCTCGCCTCAACGAACAAAGGTGACGTTGTGCTGGACCCATTTATCGGTGGGGGCACGACGGCGATTGCAGCGATTCGTAATGGGCGACACTGCGTAGGTATCGAAGCGGATGAGGATCATATCGCGTTATCGATGGCTAGGGTCACGGCAGAGAACCAAGAATCCCAAGATCTGTTTGCGCAAAAACCAAAGGCATCAGCGTCGATTCTCTGAATGCCGTTATGGAACGCGAGCAAGCAGTTGCGAAGCTGAAGGAACTCGAAGGCCATGACCTCCGAGCGCTGGCAGGCAAGTATCAGGTAACTGTTTGGCGAGGCGGGAAGAAGAACAAAGGGTGGGCGGGCCATGTTCTGGAGCGCTATCTGGGATTGCCCATCAACTCTGCTCAATCGCCAAACTTCGGATCGTGGGAACTGAAGGTCGTTCCGCTGAAACGAAACTCCAGGGGCGATTTGCAAGTGAAGGAGACGATGGCGATCACGATGATCGACGCCTACAACGTGCTACAGACTCCGTTTGAACAAAGCCACCTGTTCAACAAGTTACGAAAGGCGGTCGTGTGCGCGCGAGTCTTTGAATCGCAAAAGGAAGAGCGAAGTCTGCTGGTGCGTGTCTCAACGTTTAACCTCGATGATCCGAATATCCTAAATCAGGTCAAAGCGGATTACGAATCTGTTCGAATGACAATTGCAACGAAAGGCTTCGACGAATTGACCGGGGCGATGGGTGTGCTTGTTCAACCGCGAACAAAGGGGCCGGGACATGGGAGCAAAAGCCGCGCATTCTACGCGCGGACTCGATTCGTCGCCACAATCTTGGGTTTTTGATCTTACGCCCATGAATTTTGGAAGAAGTGTGCTGACGCCACGAGATCTCTGACGCAACCCTTTATAAGTAAAAAGCCAAGTACGGCTGCATGTAAGTGTCAGATGCGAACAGATTCAAAGGGCTGAGAGATGAGAACCGCCGGCTCAAGACGCTGCTAGCCGAAGCGATGCTGGACAACGCGGCATTGAAAGACCTGTTCGGTAAAAACTGCTGAAGCCTGCGCCGTAGCGGACGCCGATGGCTCATATCATGGAGCGTCATGGGTTCAGCCAGCGGCACGCTTGCAGTCTGGCGCGGATCGACCATGCAACTTCGCGCAACTGAAGACGGAGAAACTGATTCCGCCCCCTGCGGGGGAAAATGACAACCGACTCTACTTTTGAACTGACGGGCGGCGTGGTGCGGGACAAGAATCTTGGGCATCCATCATGATCTGATCACTCTGGGCAAAACCTTCGCGGTCGCGCTGGCTGTGGGGCTCGACGTGCTCGCGATTTCGGTCGGCGTGGGAATCGCGCAGGTATCGCGCGAGGCGAGTATCAGGCTGGGGTTGTCGTTCGCCGGCGCCGAGATAGCGATGCAGGTGATCGGCTACCAGCTTGGCGTGGGGGCCGGCAGATTGCTCGGCGAAATCGGCGCGTACGCGGGAATCGCGCTGCTGGTCGCGGTCGGCGCGATGCTGATGCGGGAGTCCATGCGCGACGAGCCGGAGCCGAATTTCGAGGCGACGCGCGGACTCGGCCTGGTCATGACGTCGCTGTCGATCAGCCTGGATTCGCTCGGCGTCGGCGCGGCGCTGCCGGCCGCGAGAATTCCGCTTGCGCCGCTGCTGATCATGCTGTGTGGAACGACGACCAGCTTCACTCTGGTCGGGCTGAAATTCGGCGGGCGGCTGGGCGAACGATACAAGCGCGGGGCGGAACGGGCGGCGGGCGCGATCCTGATCGCGCTGGCGATCGCGTTCGCGGCCGAGCGTCTGCGCTGACGAGCGACCGCCGCGTCATTCGCGGGCCTGACCCGCGAATCCAAATCGATGGATGCCCGGGTCAAGCCCGGGCATGACTGACAGGAGGAACTCGCCAAATCGATAGATGCGCGGGCATGGCCAACAAACGGAACTCGCCAATGCGCGCGCGGTTCCCGCCGCGCCACGCTCGGAATGACTAACAGGCTGGTGCGGAGCTTCCTTAGGGCGCGATCGATTTGGGCGCGGTTCCGGACCGCAGCGAATTGATCGGCGGCGTGCCCGCGCTGATCGTCACGTCGTAGGTGACCTGCTCGCCGTTGGCGAGAGTGGCGTCGATTCTGGAATGGCCCGCTTCGGTTCCGAGCAGGACGATATCGCCAGACGATTGAGGCTCGACAGTCAGGGCGTTGGGATTGGAGACGGTTTTGGTTTGGACGCCGGCGCCCTTTTTCAATCCGGTGATGGTATAGATTCCGCCTTTTTCGACCGAAATCGCGATGATGCGGCGCTTTTTGGCCGGCTTTTCTTTTTTGTTTTCGTTTTTGGCGTGAGCGGCCTTGGCGGAGGCTTTGGGACTCGCCTGAGCGCTGGGGGCGGGACGGGATTGCGAGCGCGCGGCGGGTGCGGACGTGAAAATTGCGCAAGCGACGGCGGCGAGGATCGCGAGCACGGTCAGCGCGCGCGGCGGAATTTTTCGCTCCGGCATGTTTGGTTTTCCGATCACGCTGTCGCCCCCCTCGCGGCTGCCTCGAAATCCGCGTCCGTAGTGGCATTGCGAGCGTTTTATCGAAACGGCGGCTCACTTGGAAGCCGGGTTTCCGGCGCGAGGTTGCGTCACGATGGTCGCGCGTCACTGATCCGAGCGTCATGTTTGAGCGTCATGGCCGGGCTTGACCCGGCCATCCATCCGCAAAAATTCGCCGCGCCCGGCAAGGCGCCGATACGGCGTGGAATAGGCGAAGCGGTATCATTTTCGGCTGATATTCGCCGGAAACGCGAAACCGGTTGTCCTTGCCCTTTGGCGCGCGACCTGCGATAGAGAAGATATAAACAAGCCTTCACTAAATCATTAGGAGGGACTGCCGATGGCGCCGGAGAATCCGGTGATTTCGGCCGACTCGCATATGATGGAGCCGGCCGAGCTTTGGACTGAACGGCTCGACGAAAAATTCCGCGAGCGCGCGCCGCGCGTAATCCGCAGCGAAAGCAAGGGCGATTTTCTGTTCGTTGCGCCGGGAATCTCGCCGTTTCCGGTCGCGGGCGGATTCGCGGCGGGGCGCAGCGGCAAGGAGTTGAAAGAATTCCTCGGGCGCGCCAACCGTCAGGACGGATACGAGGCGGCGCGGCCGAGCGGATGGGATCCGGTCGAGCGGATCAAGGATCAGGATATCGACGGGGTGCGCGCCGAGGTGCTCTACACGACGCTCGGGATGCCGCTGTTCGGACTGGACGACGCGGAGTTGCAGCGCGCCTGCTTCCGCGTCTTCAACGACTGGGTGGCGGAGTTCGCGTCGCACGACCGCAAGCGGTTCCATCCGATTGCGCTGGTCTCGCTCGAGGATATCGGCGAGGGGGTGCGGGAACTGGAACGGGCGGCTAAGATAGGGCTCAAGGGCGCGATGATCTGGGGCGCGCCGCCGCGCGATAAGCCCTACTATCTGCGCGATTACGATCCGTTCTGGCGGGCGGCGCAGGAGCTGCGGATGCCGCTGTCGCTGCACGTCGTGACGGGGAAGAAGCCGCCGAAATCGAAGGAGGCGCGCGAAAAGATCAAATCGCGCAATCCGTCGTTCGCGCGCGGCTACATGAACCTGATCCACGAGGTGCAGAAGTCGCTGACTGACATCATTTTCGGCGGCGTGCTGATGCGCTTTCCGGAACTGCGCATCGTTTCGGCGGAAAACGACACGGGCTGGATCGCGCATTACATGTACCGGCTCGATCATGCGTTCGAGAAATTCGGCGCGCTGTCGAGTGAACCGCTGGACATGAAGCCGAGCGAGTACGTGCGGCGCCAGATGTGGGCGACGTTCCAGGACGATCCGATCGGGCCGATGCTGTTCAGGTTTTTCGGCGAGGATCGGTTCATGTGGGCCTCGGACTTTCCGCATACCGATTCCACCTGGCCGAATTCGCTCAGGGTGATCGAAGAGGATTTCCGCGGCGTGCCGGAAGACGTGAAGAACAAGATAATCAGCCGCAACGCGGCGGAGCTGTATCGCATAGATTTGAACTGAGTATTCGATCCTCGGCGAGGATCGCGCCGCGCGCCGAAAATCGCGCGGCGGCGTAACGGAGCGCCGCTCCGGGCAGGGGAAATTCGATGGCGTACGACTTGGTAATCAAAAATGGCACGGTGGTTGACGGCCTCGGCGCGCCGCGTTTTCGCGCGGACGTGGCGGTGGAGGGCGGCCGAATCGCCGAAATCGGCAAGGTGAGCGAACGCGGAAAGCGCGAAATCGACGCGTCGGAATTGATCGTCGCGCCGGGCTTCGTCGATCCGCATACCCATTATGACGCGCAGATCTGCTGGGATCCGATGCTCAGTTGCACGTCGTGGCATGGAATCACCACAGTCGTGATGGGTAACTGCGGCGTCGGCGTGGCGCCGTGCAAGCCCGACAATCGCGAAGTCACGGCGTGGGACCTGACCAACGTCGAGGCGATTCCCTATGAATCGCTGGCCAAGGGCGTGACCTGGGATTGGGTGACTTTTCCGGAATTCATGGGCGCCGCGCAAAAGCGCCGCGCCGGAATCAATCTGGGATTCCTCGCGCCGCTGACGCCGTTCCGCCATTTTGTGATGGGCAAAGAGTCGATGGAGCGCGCGGCGACCGAAACGGAAACCAGGCAGATCGCCGCGCTGATCGACGAGGCGATGGCGGCGGGCGCGATGGGAATTTCGACCACCACGCTCGCGCAGCATATCGGCTTTCAGGGCACGCCGCTGGCCTGCCGGCTCGCCAGCAAGGATGAACTCAAATCGTACGCCAACGTGCTCAAACGCCAGCGCAAGGGATCGATTGAGGTGGCGCTGACGAAAAAGATCGGCCGCGTGAGCGACAGCGAATACGAATTGCTGGACATGCTGCTGACCGAGAGCGGCCGGCCGGTGACCTGGCTGGCGATGGCGACGACGCCCAAGAATCCGGAGCGCGCCAATGAAACGCTGACGCGGCTTGAGCCGCTGATCCGGCGTGGCGGACTGCCGCAAGTGCTGTGCAAGCCGTTCGTCGCGCAGCTCGATCTGCGCAATCCGTTCACGTTCTCGGACATGCAATCGTGGAACCGCGCCTTCAACCAGCCGGTCGAAGAGCAGAAGCGGATTTACGCGGAGCCGGAATTTCGCGCGGCGTTTCGCAAGGATCTGCAAAGCCCGCATCTGTTCAACGGCAAGTGGCATCGCGTTGAAATCCTCGAGGCGGCGAATCCCGCGCTCAAGAAGTACGAGCGCAAGACCGTCGGCGAGGTCGCGGAGGAACGGCGCGAGGACCCGCTGGATACCTTCCTCGACCTTGCGATCGAAGACGACCTGAATATCCAGTTCACGATGGCGCAGTACCACGAAGAGGGAATCCGCGATCTGATCAACGATTCTCGGACGATGATCGGCCTGTCGGACGGCGGCGCGCATGTCGATATGCTTTGCGACGCCGGCTACGCCACCTATCTGCTCGGCAACTGGGTGCGCCGGCGCGAGGCGATTTCGCTCGAGCGCGCGGTCCAGCGCATCACGTCCGAACCGGCGGACTTTTTCGGAATCCGCGATCGCGGCCGGCTGAAAGCGGGGCTCAAGGCCGACATCACGATTTTCGATTACAACACCGTCGATTCGGGCAAGCGCGCGCGGATGCAGAATGATTTGCCGGGCGGCGCGCGCCGGCTCGTGATGCCGGCTGAGGGAATCGAGTACACGATCGTCAACGGCGGCGTCCTGTTCGAGCACGGCAAGCATACCGGAGCGCTGCCGGGCGAAGTGGTGCGTTCGACGCCCGCCGAGTGAGATCGTCGCGAAAGGGCGAATCGGACGGAAAATAGATAGTCAGTCAAGGCGCGGCGCCTGCGAGGACGCCGCGCCTTTTTTTGCGCCGATCCGGCGACGGAATTAAAAAAGTTCGAATTGCGAGTGGCTATTTACCGGGCGGCTGGACGCCCGCGAGGCGCCATCCCGGATGGTCCGCGGCGAGGCGCGCATGGCCCGCGCCAAAGAAACTTTCCCGCAGCGTAAGATCGCGGACCGGCTCTGGAAGTCGGCCGCGGCGCCGCAATTCGGGCACGACAAGTTCGATGAAATCGGTGAAGCTTCCGGGCTGATAAATCGGCACAAGGTTGATGCCGTCGAGGCCGGCCTCGTCGGCCCAGCGTTCGATTTCGTCGGCGACCCGTTCGGGACGGCCGACGGCGAGCGGAATCAGGCTCGCAAGTTTCATTTCCTCGCGCGCGTCGGCAAGCGTTGCGATGCGGCCGGGATGGGCCGCGGTGAACCATCGCGCCGCCGCCTTGATGCCTTCGGAGTCGAGCTGGTCAAGGCGATCGTCGTCCCTGAATTGCGAAAGGTCGATGCCGGTCCATCCGCCGAACAGCGCAAGGCCGCCTTCCGGACTGGCGTACGAACGGAGCCGCGCTTCCTTCGCGCGGGCTTCTTCGTCGGTTTCAGCGACGATCACGGCAAGGCCGCCCAGCAGCTTGAGGTGGCGCGGATCCCGGCCTTCGGCCGCGGCGGCGGCGCGGATGCGGGCGACGCGGGGACGCGCCGCCTCGACGTTCGGGTAGGTGACGAAAATAGCCTCGCCGTGGCGCGCGCCGAAACGCACGCCGCGGCCCGATTGCCCCGCCTGCAGCAGAAAGGGCGTACGCTGCGGAGACGGCTCGCACATATGCGGACCGGCGACGGAATAGTAGCGTCCGCGATAATCGATCGGATGGACGCGCGCGGGATCGATATGCATATCGCGCGCGCCGTCGCGCGCCATCGCGCCGTCGTCCCAGCTCGCCTCCCAGAGTTTATACACCACCTCCATGTACTCTTCGGCGCGCTCGTAGCGTTCGTCGTGAGGCAGGCGATCGCCCAACCCGTTGCGCGCGGCGCTTTCGAGATATGAAGTGACTATATTCCAGCCGACGCGCCCGCCGGTGAAGTGATCGAGCGACGAGAACAGTTTCGCGGTATGAAACGGCGGATAGTAAGTAGTGCTGTAAGTGGCGATAAAGCCGAGCCGCCGCGTCGCCATCGCGAGCGCCGGAAAGAGCACCGTCGGATCGTTGCCGGGGAACTGTACGGCGTGACGCACGCCCGTCTCGGCGTTGCCTTTGTAAATGTCGTAAACGCCGTGGACGTCGGCAAAAAAGAGCGAATCGAAGCCGGCCTCGTCAAGCATCCGCGCCAGTTCGACCCAATGGCCCAGGCGCTTGTAATCCTGCGACGTGCGATCGCGCGGATTGCGGAACTGGCCGAACGATTGCAGCGCCGCGCAACATTGATTGAAGGCGTTGAGATGAATTGTCTTCATTGCATCGATGCGCCGCGGCGCCGCAATCCGCGGCGATTCAGCTTATGGTCCAGCCGCCGTCGATCACGAACGGCGCGCCGGTCGCGAACGACGCGTCGTCGCTCGCCAGAAACAGGGCGACTTTCGCGATTTCGTCCGCCTCGGCCATCCTGCCGAACACCGAGATGCGGTTGAGAGCGTGCTGTTTCGGCGGTTCGCCTTTGCGTATCCGCTGGGCCATCGGCGTTTCGATCGCGCCCGGGCAGATGGCGTTAACGCGGATATTGTAACGGCCGTATTCGAGCGCCGCGACGCGGGTGAGCGCGATCACGCCGGCCTTGGAAGCCGAATAGGCGGCGCCGCCCTTGATCGCGACCATCCCGGCGATCGAGGCCTGATTGATGATCGAGCCGCCGCCCGCTTTGACCATGTGCGGCAGCGCGTACTTCATGCCGAGGAATACGCCGCGCAGGTTGATCGCGATCACGCGGTCGAACTGCTCTTCGGTCATGTTGGCGACGTAATTCGAATCGCCCTCGATGCCGGCGTTGTTATACACGATGTTCGGCGGGCCGAATTTCGCGACGGTTTCGTCGATCATGCGGCGGGCGTCTTCGCTTTTTGAAACGTCGGCGCGAATCGCGATCGCATGGCCGCCCGCGGCGCCGATCTCGGCCGCGGTCTCTTTGACCTGCGCTTCGTTGATATCGGCGGCGGCGACGCGCGCGCCTTCCCTGGCGAAAAGCATGGCGGCGGCCTTGCCCATCCCGGAGCCGGCGCCGGTTACGACCGCGATTTTGTTGGCGAGTCTCACGATAATCTCCCTTCCTCGCGGCGCCGTGGCTCGGCGGCGCCGATCATGCTGCAATTATCTACGGCAATCGAATAACATTTAATTTTCGCGAATGAAAAGGATTTCATCGGCTTTCGGACGGCGCCTGATTTGGTTGACTGTCGCCATTTTGGGATATTGCGCGACGGCGGCGTACGCACAGAACTCGTTCGTGATTCCGGCTCCGGAATTGCAAAACCAGCCGACGCCGGCTTACCGGCCCCGTCCCACGCCCCGGCCGACGCCGCCGCAACACAATGTCGTGACGGTCCCGGTGCAGCCGACGCCGGCGCCGACTCCGATTCCACCCCCGCCCCCGCCTCCTACGCCACCGGAGGCGGTCGCGCCGCCGGCGCAACCGATATTGCCCGCGGTGTTTCGCGGATGCTGGGAGGGCGAGGTTTCGGTGCTCGATTCGATCGAACGATTACCGGGCGCGCCGCCGATCGGTTACTGGACGCCCAAGACCTATCGGATGTGCTACAAGCGCGTCGGATATGGCCCGTTTGAAATGACATTCACGGAGGCCGGCATCCGGCGCAACCGCATGATCACGAATGCGCAGGGAACGATGGATGTGATCTCGACGGACGGCCGGACCTACGCCACGATGCGCGCGCTGCTGCATTTTGACGAGTATCACAGCCGCGGTTATTTCAGCGGGTTGACCTTTCCGGTGGATGAAATCACCAAGCTGCAATGCCAGATAGAGCCCGACGGGATGCACGTAATCGGCAGCGTGTATGGGATGCGCAACACGCAGCCGTGGTTTCGCGCCTACTGGCACGCGGTTTTCGTGCACGTGCCGGGATAGCGCGAAGCCGCGTCAGCGCCGCAGCCGTCCGGCCAAATCGACGCGGGTGCGAAGGGTCGCCAACTCCTCGTCCGAGGGCGGCGGCGTGGCCGGAACATGTTCGGGAATTTCCAGCTCGAAACCGGTCGCGCTCCGAACATCTTCGGGCGTCACTCCCGGATGCACCGAGGCGAGGCGCATCCGGCTCGCGCCCTCGTCAAAGTCGAAAACGCACATCGGCGTGACGCAGAGCCGCGGCCCGCCGCCCGGAATTCCCAACTTCGCACGCGCGTCCGCGCCGCCGCGGCCATATCCGAAGGCGCTGATATAGTCGCATTTTTCGACCAGCACGCGCGGATTGTGATTGTTCAAAACGATGTAATAGCGTCCGACGTGCGTGCTCAAGGTGGGCGTGCCGACCGAACCGGGACCGCGGAACCTGAGCTTGCGGTAATCTTTTCCGACGCCGATCAGGTTCGTATTGCCATAGGCGTCCACCTGCACGCCGCCGATGAAGAAAACGTGGTTGCTCCAGTCTTTCACGCGGTCGAAGCGATGCCCGGTGTCGCTGTACGATTCGGCCCAGCGCACGACGCGGCGGTCCCATCCGTAGGCCGGCATCGGAATCGTCTCCAGATGGGCGACGTTCATGCGCGCGCCCAGCAAGACCAGCTCCATATTCGGGCCGTGCGTCAGATGCGCCATCCGCACCGCGGCTTCGGGCACCGGCGAAGCGACGCCGACGCGCAGGACCTCGCCGTCGTTGAGCTGGCGCGCGAGAAACACCGCCATCAGTTCCGGGATCGAGTATTTTTCGTTCATCGTGGAATCCCCAGGCTAACGCGGGTTGAGATGGCGTGACGGCTCCGGCGCGGCAGCGGCGGCCGCCGCGAATTGCGCATCGAACCGCTTCGGATAGAGCCGGCTGAACACGAGGCCGGCGATAAAAATCGCCAGCGGAATCAGCAGGCCGAGCGAGATAATCCGGCCGGTCAGAAACGCCGCGAAGCCGAACAACGTGTTGACGCTTAAAATTCCGCACCAGACCAGAGTCAGAAACACATTGAGCCGCCTGAACAGCGGATGGTCCCAGATTTCAGGCGGCGCCTGCTCATACGCGTACTGAAGCGTGAACGGCCGTCCGATCAAAATGGTGATCCACGCCACGACCGCGAAAACGCCCCAGACCATCAAGATGTTGTAGCGCAGGAACAGCCACGGACCGGCGAGCGCCGTGACGATCGCAGCGAACGCGAAAAACGCCGCCGCCACGCAATCCATCAGCTTCACCGCGTCCCTGCTGTATTCGTGCGCGAGAATCGCCGCGAACACCGCGAGCCCGGCGAGCGCGCCGCCGATCCACCATCCATGGATGCTCAGCGCCGAGTACACGATCCATCCGAGCGCGCCGAAATTGGTGGCGATGCTGCCTTGCCGGGGCGAACCGGCGGAGACTGGCGCCATGGCTGAATTATGCTTGTCCACAAATAGCCAATCATCCTTTCATTGACTATTTCAGATATCCGGATGCCGATTTAGTATTCGTGCAGGCCAAGCAGCCGCCTGATTCCGATTCGCTCGAGATAATCGGCGTGAGTCGCCGGCTCGCGGCAGTAACGGTCGAGGAAGCCGTCGAGCGCCTTGCGATCGCCGCCGGCGGCGCTTTGCGCGGCGTCGGCGTAGGCCTTCAAATGCTCGTTGTCCTGCACGTGGAAGCCGCGCGAGTAAAACGGATGGGCGCCGAAGGGCGCGCGCACGATCGCGTCCGCCGCGGCGATCGTCGTGGCCCACGGATTCGCGCGAATCTCCTCGTTCGGGACGATTTGCTCGGCCTGCACGATCGTGCGATCGGCCGCGCGGTACATGAACAGATCGATCCATCCGGGGCCGCCCAGATGGCGCACGTTGCCGTATGCGTCGGCGTGCGCGGCATGCAGAATCGCCACGTCGGGCTTGATCGGCGGCACGGCGATCAGCGTTTCGCCGCGAATCGGATCGGCGAACGCCTTCAGGTCCGGATTGATCTCGGGCAGCGACGTTCCAACCGCGCCGCGCCACGGCAGGAACGGCAGCGCCTGGGCGGCGGCCTGCAGGCCCGCGCACAGGATTCCCTCTTCGCATTCCCACACTTCGATTTCGCCGCGCTCCGCCGCGCGCCGGAACATCGGCGTGACCGGATAGCCGAAGCCGCCGCCCGCGTAGTAGCTCACGACCTTGCGGACGCATCCGGCGGCGATCAGCAGGTCCAGCGAGAAGCCGGCGTCGACGACCGTGAGGTCTTTGACTCTCCGGCGGATAATCTGCCGCACGAGCGCCATCGGGGTCGGCTGGCCGATAGCGATGGTCATGCCGTTTTCGATCCAGCCGCCCGCCGCGACCTCGTCGATAATGCGCTCCCTTCGCCGCGTGTTCATCGCCGCCGCCTTTCAATTGAATCAGCAAGCCCGCAAATTCGCCCCAGTTTGAGCCGAAACCGTGCGCGCCGGCAAGCGCTAAATGCGTTCGCATCGGGCGCTTGGAGATTTCGCGCCGCCGTTAGTAAACTCGCGCCAACCGATATTTCGCGAAGGGAGCAGGCGGACATGGCGCTCTACAAGTTCGAGGATTACGCAAATCGCTACAAGCACATCAGGATGGAGCGGCGCGACGGCATCCTGCAGATGACGCTGCATACGAACGACAGGGAATTGAAATGGGGCATGGGTCCGCACGAGGAATTGTCGTACGCGTTCAACGACGTCGCGCGCGATCACGACAACCGCTGCGTGATTATCACCGGCACGGGCGACGCATTCTGCGCCGAGGTGGACGGCGGGCAGGGACGCGGCGTCAAAATCACGGGCGACGGCGCGCCGCAGCCGGCCGGCGTCCGCTCGACGACGTGGGACCATATCTACAACGACGCCAAATACCTGCTGATGAACCATCTCAATATCGAGGTTCCGATGATCGCCGCGGTGAACGGTCCCGCGCTGATTCACGCGGAACTCGCCGTGCTCTGCGACATCGTGATCGCGTCGGAAAACGCGGCGTTCCAGGATGCGCCGCACTTTCCCAACGGAATCGTGCCGGGCGACGGCGTGCATGTCGTTTGGCCGCTCGTGCTCGGACCGAACCGCGGCCGCTATTTCCTGCTGACCGGGCAAAAGCTGTCCGCGAAGGAAGCGTTCGATCTCGGCGTGGTGAGCGAGGTGATGCCGAAGGATCGGCTGGTGGCGCGCGCCTGGGAGCTTGCGCGGCAAATCACGATCAAGCCGGCGCTCGCGGTCCGCTACGCGCGCGTCGCGCTGACCCAGCAGCTCAAGAAACTGATGCTCGACAATCTTGGCTATGGGTTGGCGCTCGAAGGCCTTGGCGCCGCCCAATCATGGCCGGGCGCGCGCACGCGCGATAAGACCGACGGCCGCGACCGTCTCGCCGGCGATAGACCCGAACGGTCGAAATCGTGATAGAAAAGGCGCGAGCGGCGGATGGTCACGGGTCGCCGCGCAAAAGGAGCGGGGAATGAAACTTGGGGTGTTCCTGATGCCTTCCCATCCGCCAGAACGCGGCTTCAAGGCCGGCCAGGAGTGGGACCTTGAAGTTATTCGCAGCGCCGACCGCCTTGGCTACAGCGAGGCGTGGATCGGCGAGCATTTCACGTCGCCGTGGGAGCCGAATCCGGCGCCGGACCTTTTGATCGCGCAGGCGCTGATGCAAACCAGCCGAATCAAGCTCGCGCCCGGAGCGCATCTGCTGCCATATCATCATCCCGCCGAGCTGGCCTGCCGGGTCGCCTTCATGGACCATTTGGCGCAGGGCCGCTACATGCTCGGCATCGGCGCCAGCGGCCTGCCCAGCGACTGGCAGCTTTTTCATGTTGACGGCTACGGCGGCCAGACCCGCGACATGACGCGCGAATCGCTCGATATCATGCTGAAAACCTGGGCGAGCGACGGCGGTCTCGAATACGACGGCAAGTATTGGAAGGTCAGCGTGCCGAATCCGATGCTGCGCACACTAAAGCATCATCTCAAGCCGTTTCAGAAGCCTCATCCGCCGATCGGAATCGCCGGTTTCAGTCCCAATTCCGACACGCTCAAGCTGGCCGGCGAACGCGGCTTCATTCCGCTCAGCCTCAACCTGAGCACCGCCTACGTCGCGAGCCATTGGGACGCGGTGGTCGAGGGGGCGCGCCGGACGGGACGCACGCCCGACCGCTCCGAATGGCGAATCGTGCGCGAAATCTTCGTCGCCGATACCGACGACGAGGCCTATCGCGGATGCGTCAAGGGCGCGATGGGCCGCATGATGCGCGAGTATCTGCTGCCGCTGTTCGCCGACTTCCAGTTCACCAAATTCCTCAAGCCCGACGAAAAAATTCCCGACTCGGACGTGACGCCGGAATATCTGGTCGATCACGGATGGCTGGTCGGTTCGCCGCGGACGGTCACGCGCAAGCTCGGCGAAATGTACGAGGAACTGGGCGGTTTCGGCACGCTGTTGCTGTTCGGTTTCGACTACGCCGACGATCCGGCGCCGTGGCTGAAATCGATGCGGCTGCTGGCCGAGGAAGTCCTGCCGCATTTTCAGGATCGGCGGTTGAACGGCGCCGGCGCGGAGGCGGCCCGGCCGGGCTGAAGCTGATTTCAAACGCCGCGATCGGCGTCCGGTAAATTGCCGGGCGCCGATCGCGGCATCTTTGCGCTCGATATTTTGATCAATTCCACACGGCAACCATGAGGTGTCGATGAACGAATATACCGTCAAGGACAGGGTCGCGATTATCGGCGTCGGCGAGACGGCTTATTACAAGCGCGGACAGGCGCCCGTTGCGGAGTTCCGCCTCGCCTGCGAAGCGATTATCAAGGCCGCCGACGACGCCGGAATCGATGTCCGCGATATCGACGGAATCTCCGGCTATGCCGACGACCGCAATGAGGCGTCGCGGCTGGCGACCGCGCTCGGCCTGAAGCATCTCGGTTTCGCCGGGATGGTCTGGGGCGGCGGCGGCGGCGGCGGTTCAGGCGCGGTCGGCAACGCCGCCGCGGCGGTCGCTGCCGGCTACAGCAAGTATTGCGTCGTATTCCGCGCCTTGGCGCAGGGCCAGTTCGGACGCTTCGGCCAGGCGCCGGTGACGAATCACGTCTCCGGAACCGCCGCCTATACCGCTCCGTATGGACTTTACGTGCCCGCCCAATGGGTCGCCCTGCGCACCCGCCGCTTCATGCATCAGTACGGCATCAATCAGGAGCCGCTGGCGGCGGTCGCGATGGCCGATTACTACCACGCTCAGTTCAATCCGCGCGCCGTGATGTACGGCCGGCCGCTAACGCGCGAGCAATATGACAAGTCGCGATGGATCGTCGAGCCGTTTCATCTCTACGACTGCTGCATGGAGAACGACGGCTCGGCCGCGCTGATTCTGACCACCGCGGATCGCGCGAAAGACGCCCGCAAAAAGCCGGCTTACATCATGGCCGCCGCGCAAGGCTCGAATCATCGCCACAACGCGACCGTCGAAAATTCGTTCGATTACGCTTCATCCAACTTCAAGACCCTTGCGC
>JAJZAI010000074.1 GCA_021799495.1 Deltaproteobacteria bacterium | reverse complement strand
CCTTCTTCGACGCCGGAATCGTGCCGACCGGGGTGACGCTGCAAGGAACGCTGCCGGTGCGGGAGATCGCCAACGCCAACGCGACGGGTCCTTATTCGCAATGGGTCGCCGGCGCGATCGCCGCGCGCGATCTCGCCAAAGGCTACTGGTGGTCGCCCTCGAACATGCAGGTTAACGGCATCCTCGGGCCGGACGTGACGCGGTACGCCTCGCTGCTCGACGCGGCTTCGGACGTGAACAATTTGAACGCCGCGGGCATCGTCACCGTGTTCAACGCCTTCGGCACGGGCCTGCGCGTCTGGGGCAATCGCACCGCCGGCTTTCCGACGATCACGACGCCCGACAATTTCATCAGCGTGCGGCGCACGATGGACGTGATCGAGGAATCCGTGCAGCTTGCGATGCTGCAGTTCATCGACCAGCCGATCTCGAACGCGCTCATCACCGCGATTCTGGCGAGCGTCAACGCCTTTCTGCGCACGCTGATTCAGCGGGGCGCGCTGATCGCCGGCGCGGCCACATACAATCCCGCCGAAAATCCGCCGGCCCAGGTCGCGGCGGGCCAACTGGTCTTCGATATCGACGTGATGCCGCCGCCGCCCGCCGAGCGGCTCACCTTCAACGTCTATCTCGACGCGACGCTGCTCAGCCAGCTCGGCGTCTCGAGCGCCTTGACGGCGCCGGCGGCGATCGCCTGAACCCCGCCGCCTCCGGCGCAATCGCGCATTCCCAGTCGATGAACCGCATACGGTCAAATCATGGATGTCTCAGTAAATAGAATCACCAATGCGAATATCTATATCGATGGAACCGGGCTGCTTGGGCGCGCGGAAGAGATCGAGATCGCGCAGCCGCACCATCTGATGGTCGATCACAAGGGCCTCGGGATGGCAGGCACGGCGGAATTCTGGGCGGGCGTCGCCAAGCTCGAATCCCGCATCCGCTGGGCCTCGCTCTATCCCGAAGTGTTGAGCGCCGCGGGCAGCCCGTTCGTTTCCCATTCCTTCCAGGTGCGCGGCGATCTCGAACAGTACACCAGCCAGGGGCGCAGCGCCGAACTGCCCGTGGTCTATCTGATGACGGGAGTGTTCAAAGATCCGGGCGGTTTCCGCTTCCGGCTGCATGAAAACGTGGACACGGCGTCCGCGATCACGGTCTATCACTCCGAGCTCTATATCGCCGGCGCACAGCTTCATCTTTACGACGTGCTCGCGAACATCTTCGTCGTCAACGGCGTCGATCAGCTCGCCCAGTTCCGCACCAATATCGGCGGATAATCCGGCATATCGCCGCGCCGTTCCGGAGGTTTCGCAGTGGAGACCCAGACCCGCACCCTCACGCTCCCCTCAGGCCGCATCGCCACGTTGCGGATCGGACGCGGACGCGATTTGGTCAACGCCCATCGCGCGGTGGCCTCAAACCCCGAGCCGATCGCAATCTCCTTCGCGTTGATCGCCGAGCTTGCGACGATCGACGGCCGGAAAATCGTCTATGAAGACCTGATGACGATGGAATTGAACGACGTGCTGGTCCTTGAATCCGAGCTTATCGAGGGGCCGGCGGAAAATTTTCCCAAGGCGGCGGACCAGGAATAGCCGGAGGCCCGCCGTCGCCCGAAGCGATCGCCGGCCTGATTGGTTTCGGCTTCAGTTTCACCGAACTTGCCGCGATGGAGATCGCCGAAATCGCCTATTGGCGCGATATCGTCAAACGCGCCAGCGCCGCAACGTATAGCGGATAACCAGTACGAAACGAATTCAGCGGACAAGAGCCGTCTTTCGATGAGCGCAAGAATCTATATTGGCAATCTCCATTATGAAGTTGGCGAAGCCGCGCTGCGCGGTCTGTTCGAGCGGGCGGGCGCCGTGCGGAGCGTCGAAGTAATAAAAGACCGCTGGACGGGCGTCTCGCGCGGCTTCGGCTTCGTCGAGATGATGACCGAAGAGGATGCGCAGGCCGCGCTTTCGGCGCTCGCGGGTGTGGAGATTATGGGACGGCCCGCTCGCCTTGCGATCGCCCGGCCGCGAACCGCGCAATGCGCCGACCGCGATCCTCGCGCCGACTGAATTCGTGGAGACGCATCATTTTCACTGGAAGCGCGAAGAATAATGGAATCGTCACGAATCCAGGGCCGCCAGGACGCGGGAATGAAACTCGCAGGAGCCTCGCTTGACCGGATCAAGCGGGTTTTCAAAAGCGACCGGCTGAGATTGTTCGAGGCGGCGGCCGCGTCGGCCCGCCGCCTCGACTGGATTGGAAAAGCGGCGGCCGCTTCGCGTCCGATTCCACAATCGGGTCCCGAAACGGCGGCCGGACAATCCAGCGCCGCACGCGGCGCGCGGCGTATGGAACAGGTTCGGCCGCAATCAGCCTTCGCCGGCCATGGCTGGCTCGATTCGGCGATAGCCGCGCTCTCGCGATTGACCCGCGCGCTTCGGCCGCGGCTGGATGAAAACCGTTCCGCGCGGCGGCCGATTAACCATCTTCACTCTCTCAATACGCCGTCGCGTTCCGGCCACGCCGCGCCGGACGCCGTTTTTCAATCCGCCGGCGACAGGCCGAGTGAGTATCCGCGCGCGGCGTTGGACGATCCGCGCGCGCGATCGATTGAACATATCGCGTCCGATCGAAACGCATCCCGTGAGCGCGGCGCGCTCTGGATTTATTCGCGCTTCAGCCGAACGGCGTTGATAGCTCATCGTGCGCTTGCGGAGCGGCCATCAATCGGTCTCGCGCGATCCGCGCATCCGACGGTCGCGAATGCGGCGCGAACGATACGGCGTATCGGCGCGCCGGAACCGCACGATCACGCCGATACGCTTGAATCGAGCCGCGGCCGGCTCCAGCGCGCGTTCGGCGCGACGCCGAGCGCGGGAATCCCGATCGCCGCGGATGCCGGAAATGACGCGGCGCTTTCCGCCAGTCGTTCTGACGCCGCCGCCGCGGATGGAATCGCTTCCGCCAGCGAAGCGCATGGCGTCCGGACGCGGGCCGCCGGCCTTATCCGGAAATCTCCCGTCGGGGCAATCGCGCGATTGCTCCGGACGGCGGCAGGCTCGCGCGCGGCGAACAAGGAAGCCGAGCCGGCGACGCCATCGCGTCCGGCGATATCCGCGGTCCCGGGCGTCGTGGTCAATTTTTCGCCCACTTTCGAGTTTGCCGGCGGCGCCGATCAGAAACGGATCGAGCAGATTGTCGCCGACGCGCTCGCAAGCCGCATCCCGGAAGTCCTGCGCCGGTTACACGACGAATTCGCCAATCGGCGGCGCGTCGCGTTCACCTGAAAAACGCGGAGTGATCGATCTCGAGTCACATCCAACCGGATAGCCTACAGAAATCATGTTCGCATCGCTCGGAGAAATTGTTTTTGAGGTGCTTGATTCGCCCTCCGGCTACGAAACGCGCCGGCAATCGCTCTACGCGGTGCAGCGGGTGATGCAGGCGCCGGCGCGATTGCAGTGGACCGCGGACGATCCGGCGGAAATACTATTTGATATACGGCTGCATATGTCGTTCACGAATCCGCTGCTGCAGATCATAGCTCTGGAGTTGGCGCTCGCGGACCATATCGCGCGGCCGCTGGTCTTCGGCAACGGCGATATCGAAGGGTTTTTCGCGCTCGCGGAAATGGAGACGGGCACCCGCCAGATGAGTTCGGCCGGCGATCTGGTTTCCGCGATCGTGCGGGTGCGGCTGATCGAATGGAATTACGCGCTCGCCGGCGCGGTCGGAAACGCGATCAGCTCCTTCGGAGCTTTGGGCGCGGTGGCGGCGCCTTCCGGACTGGCGACCGCGCCGGTCTCGGCCAGCGCCGCCGCCGGCGTCGCCTCGGCGCTCGCCGCTCCCGCCGCGCCGTTTTCGCCCGCTCCGCTATCCGCGCCGGGCGTTTCGCCCTTGCTGTCTTCGGCCGGCGCGTCTCAGAGCGCCTCGAAGCGCTTGCTTCCCAGCGACGTGCCGGCGGCGCAAATTGTGCGTTCGTCATCCTGAATGCCGGGGCTGGCCGCCAGACGGATTTGAAATATGTAACTCCGGATTCGATTCGGATATAGGCGTCAGCGATGCAAGGTCAATACATAACTCATATCACATTTGCGGGAGAACGATGGGACCTGTTAGCCTGGAAATATTACAGCGACGCGACAATTTATTCGCCGATAATCATGGCGAATCCTTCGATCCCGATAGAGCCGGTATTCGAAGCCGGATTGACGATCGCGATTCCGATTATCCAGTTGAGCGCGGCGCAAAACTCGAATCTGCCGCCATGGAAGAGTGCGTGACCAGCGAAACCGCCCGCGCCGTGCGAGATTCGGTTAACCGCCAATGGAGGAGTTGATGAGCGCTCTGCCCGGATTTCCATCGCCGATCGCGCAATGGACTCTCACTTATCAGGGAGTGAACATCACCGCCGACATATCGACCATGACGCTCGAGATCATATACACCGATCGGCTGGGCGGAGCGTCGGGAGATCTGGCTGTCTCGTTAAGCGACGAAAACGGCCTCTGGATCGGTCCGTGGACGCCCGCGCAAGGCGACGTCGTGAGTCTCGCGCTCGGCTATGCGAACGGCGCGCCCCTGCCTTGCGGCGATTTCCAGGTGGACGAACTATGTTATGAAAGTCCGCCGGACATTCTGAATCTGCGCTGCCTTTCCGCATATATCACGCCGGCGATGCGCACGCGCCGGAATATCGGGTACGAAAACCAGAACCTGTCGCAGATCGCGGGAAAGATTGCGCAGAAATACGGCCTGAACCTGGTCGCGCAGGCCGACGCCACGAATGTATCGTTCGCGCGGATTACCCAGTCCGGCGAATCGGACCTGGCGTTCCTCCATCGGATCGCGCTGGCCTACGATTACGATTTCACGATCCGCGGCGGCCAGTTGGTATTCTATTCGCGCGCCGCGCTCGAGTCCGCGCCGCCGGTCGCGACGCTGGCGAGAGCCGACGTGATTCGCGCCTCGTTTCGAATCAAATCCCATCGCACGTTTCAGGCCGCGCGCGTTTCCTACCAGTCGCCGTACGAAAAGAGCCTGATCACGCAGCGCGCCGCGGCGGCCTCGCCCATCGCGGCGGGCGATTCCCTCGTATTCCCGGCGCGATGCGAAAACGGCCAGCAGGCGCTGTTGCGGGCGCAAGGCGCGCTCCATCAGGCGAACATGGTCCGCACCACCGCCGAAATCCTCACTCCGGGCAGCGCGGCTTTGTCCGCGGGCAACACCATCGCGATCGCCGGGTTCGGCGTGAACGACGGCGTTTATATGATTTCGACCGCGGCGCATCGCGTGAACCGCCGTCTCGGCTATGTGGCCGAACTGGCGCTGCGGCAGGTCGAATCGCCAGGGGGCGCGTTGAATTGAAATCCGCGAACGGAGGCGCACGATGATTGCAATATCCACGGAGCCGGCGGCCTTGACGCCGCTGCGATGCGACTGGCGCGGCGCGCCGCCGACCGTCCTGCCGGGCGTCGCGGCGATCGCGCGGCCGCTGGACTGCGCTTCCGGCGGTTGCGCAAGTCCGCTCCAATGCCGCTTTGCGGCGGCGGACTCGCCGCTGTCGCTGGTTAACCTCGCGACCACGGGAACGGAGTAGGCGATGACCGTGCTGCAAGTGATTCGAGCTGGAAAAGCGGTCGCCATCATGTGGAACGTGACCTGCCAGATACCGCCGCCGCCCACGCCTTACGATCCGCCGGCGGCGCCGGCGATCACAATTTTCGATCCGAACGGAAACGCGCAGGTGACCGCGGCGGCGACCACGCGCCTCGCCGCCGGGCTTTACTCATATACCTACGTCACGCCGGCGGCCGGTCCCCTGGGCGTATGGAGCGCATGGTTGGACGCGGTTGACGCGGACGGCAATCCGAACGGCAGCGTCGACGCTCCGGACCTGCAGAAGGCGACGCCGGTTTTTCAATTGGTGTAGATGGGCGCGGGCCTCGCAGGCTTGCGCTTCCTCAAAACTATATGGAGTCCGCGGAATGAGTGGCGTTTTCAGAGTCGGCCTGGTCGAAGCGCTTGACGCGGGGTCGGGCCGGGTGCGCGTGACGTTTCCCGACCGCGACCAGATGCAGAGCTGGTGGCTGCCGGTGGTTTTCGCCAAGACCCAGAACGACAAGGTTTACTGGATGCCCGACGTCGGGGAGCAGGTCGTCTGCCTGATGGACGAATACGACGAAGACGGCGCGGTGCTCGGCGCGATCTATTCGTCGGTCGATGCGCCGCCGGCCTCGGACGCGGACATGGCGATGTGGAATTCGCGCGACGGCGCGTCGTTTTCGTACGATCGCGCGACGCACGCGCTGGCGATCGCGCTGCCGCCGGGCGGCGCGGTCGGGATTTCGGCGAACGGAGCGGCGATCGCGATCGACGCCACCGGCGCCGTGACGATCACGGCCGCCGGCGAGATCAAGCTGGCCGGCGGCGGCGCCGCGATCGCGCGCGTCGGCGACGCGACCACATGTCCGGCGGGTTCGGGCCAGATCGTCGCCGGCAGCGCGAAGGTAACTTCAGGCTGAGCGTTCGGCGCGCGGTTCGCGCGCGCCATCGGGAGATGCGGAAAAATGCCAGCAGGCGCGATCACGCTCGCGGATATCACGTCGGCCGACTGGTCGCTGGCCCTGGACCAGCCCGGCGATCCGGGGTCAGGAATCGGCAACGTCGTTCAGGGCGTGGCCGACGTCAACCAATGCATCCAGATCATACTCACCACGCCGAAGGGGAGCGATCCGCTGCGGCCGACGTTCGGCGCCGACCTGTGGAAATTTCTCGACGCGCCGATCAACGCCGCGATCTCCGCAATCGTCACGGAGGTGACGACCGCGATCACGCAATGGGAGCCGCGCGTCAAACTCACGTCGGTGACCGCCGCGCCGATAATCGATTCGTCGGCGCAATCGGGAGCGCGAATGTCGGTGAACGTCTCATGGCGGCTGCAACTGACGGGCGCCGCGGCGGCCGGCCCCTCGCAACAAACGGTCATCGTCATACCGGCGCCGTGATCGAGGCGCGCCCGCGCGTCCCGATCGAAACAGTCAAACCGAAGGAGCAATCGTAAATGGGCGGAGGGATGCCGACACTACCGGCTCCGGTGTTCGTCAACGACGCCGACGGCCTCGATCCGAATCTCATTCTGGCGGACATGATCGCCGCGTTCCAGGCGGCCGCCGGACGCACGCTTCAGCCGGCGCAGGTCGAACGCCTGCTGATCAATCTGTACGCCTACCGCGAATCGCTGGTGCGCAACGCGATTCAATTCGCGGGCGAACAAAATCTGCTCGCGTACGCGTCGTTCCCGATGCTCGACTATCTCGGGCAGTTGCTCGGCGTCACGCGGTTGGGCGCCCAGGGCGCCACGACCACCATTCAATTCACGCTGGCCGAAGCGCTGAGCATCGCCTACGCGATTCCGCAAAACACCCAAATCGGCACGAGCGACGGCCAATACGTATTCGCCACGAACGAGCCGCTGACCATCCCGGCCGGCGCGCTTTCAGGTTCGGTGGCGGCCACTTGCACGACGGCCGGAACCGGCGGCGACGGCTATCTGCCCGGCCAGATCAACGTCCAGCTCAATCCCAGCGCCGTCATCGCGTCGGCGGCGAACACGACCACCAGCGGCGGCGGCGCGGCGCCGGAAACCGACGATCATCTGCGCGCGCGCATCCAGGCGGCGCCGAACCAGTTCAGCGTCGCGGGGCCGGTGGCGGCCTACCGGTTTTTCGCGCTCGGCTCGGATCCGTCGATCGTCGACGTGCAGGCGGTTTCGCCAGCGCCCGGCCAGGTCAGCGTTTACGTGCTGACCGGGCCGATCCAGCAGCAGCCCGCGCCGTCCCCCAACGCCGCCGGAATCGCCAACGCAAGCCTGCTCGCCAAAGTTCAAGCCGCGATTTCCGCCGAAACCGTGCGGCCGCTTACCGACGCGGTGACGGCGCTGGCGGTGACGGAAGTCGATTACCAGATCAGCGGCACGATTACGCTTTACGCCGACGCCGACCCGGCCAGCACGATGGCCGCGGTGAACGCGGCGGCGCAGGGCTACGCGATCGCGCTCGCCGGACGCATCCAGCGCGATATCGTGCCCAGCCAGATAATCGAGGCGCTTTCGGCGCCGGGAGTATATGAGGTGACGCTCGCCGAACCCCAGTACACGCAATTGCAGCCCGGACAGTGGGCGAACTGCGCGGCGATCGCGCTCAACCAGGCGACGTCGTCGCAATCTAGCTAGATAATTCGCGGCGCGGCGGACTCGGCCATGGCTCATCTACAGGTACAACCTTCGATCGACGACGTGCGTTCGGCGGCGCTGCTCGATCTGATCGAGCGTCTCGGCGCGCTCGATCTGACGCCCCTGCTGGTCTATCGAATCGATTCGGCTCCGGACAGTGTCCTGCTCGCGCTGGCGTGGCAGTTCGACATGCTTGCGCCGCAATGGCAACTGGGCTCGAATACGGCCGAGTCGGTCGACGCGATCACCAATATCGACGCGCTCACCGATATCGACACGCTGAGCTCGACCGACAGCGTCGCCGGAACGTCGGATTACGATTCGCTGCGAACGCTGCTCAAGGCCGCCATTCCGCTGCATCGCACGCGCGGCACGCCCTATGCGATCAAGACCGCGCTGAAGTCGCTCGGATGGACGGCCACGCTCCTCGAAGGGCAATCGTCGTGGGGCGGCGCGAGCTGGCCCGCGTCTGAGGGTTGGGCCGTGTTTCGCGTCTATCTGAATTTGGAGCCCGGACAGGCGGTCGCGCCGAGCGACGCCGGGCGCGCGATCGCGGCGATCAACTTTTTCAAGAACGCGCGATCGCTGCTGGATTCGCTTTGGTTCGCGGCCGCGGGGATAACCGACAGCGTTGCGCCGCCGGCCGATTTTATCGTTTCGATTTTTTCCCAACACGACGCGGCGCCGGCGCCGACCGACGCGGTCTTCGCGCCCGCATGGACGATCGCCGATTCGGTCGCGCTCGCGCCGCTCTACGACGGGCGGTTCGCCCACGGCGGAATCACGTACGGCGCGGCGGAACCCCCGGTTGCCGACGACGGCGTCGTGCTCAACGGCTCCGCCATCGCCTTAGGCTACTGATACCACGTCATCCAAACCGATTTAGAGGAAAGCATGCGTCCACGAGGCACGGTAGAAATATTCCACAACGGCAAACTCGTATGCGCGCGGCGAAATCTTTTCGTCAACGCCGGCCTTTCGTGCCTGGCGAATCTGATCGCTGGAGTCGCCGCGGGCCAGTTCGTCGCCGCGGTCGGTTTCGGTTCGGGCGCCACGCAGCCGGCGCCGGCCGACACCGGGCTTGCGGCGGCGCCCGCATATTACAACGCGGTCGGCGCCCATTCATTTCCGTCCGCCGGCGCGGTTCAATTCGACTACGCGCTCGCCGCGGACGATTATGGAGCGAACGGGATCACGATCCAGGAGCTCGGCCTGTTCGCGAATCCGGCGGCGCTGGCGCTCCCGGCGGCGGCGGGCACGCCGAATCCCGCGTGGGCGGCTGCAACCAGCTACGCGATCGGCGCGCTGATTGTCGACGCCAACGGCAACCTTCAGCGATGCGCGGCCGCGGGCGAAAGCGGCGCGGCGGCGCCCGCATGGGCGACAACGATCGGCGCGGCCACGAGCGACGGTTCCGCGACATGGACGCTGGTCGCGATGCATACCGCACCGTCGCCGATGATCGCGCACGTGGTGGTTCCGGCGTTCGCCTATACCGGCGCCGGCAATTATTCGGGCACGTGGACGCTGACCTTCTAGCAGGCTGTTGACGAAAGCGTTTGATTACTCAGTTTCATAGTTCTCGGCGGTGCGGCGGCGGCGGGTTCAGAGTTGCGGTTCGGCTGCCTTCGCCGACAGCGGTCGCGAACGGAGGTCCGCG
>JAJZAI010000073.1 GCA_021799495.1 Deltaproteobacteria bacterium | reverse complement strand
GGCGCTGATTGCGTGGATGCTCGAGCGGGCAAGCGCCGCCGCGCCAAAGGCGGCGCCGGAGCCGGCGATCCGGTTCAAAGCGGAACCGTCGCCGCGCTGCGCCAATCCGGCCTGCATCACGCGCCATGAGAGCGCCTATCTGCGCCCGCGGTTTCATCTGGCGCGCTCGGCGGATCGATCGCAGCTCGCCTTGCGATGCGATTTTTGCGAACGCGAATGGCGCGTCGAATTTGTCGGCCACGTCAAGTCGCGCCGCTACTACCGTTTCGACGAAAGCCTCTACGGATATGTGCGTCAGTGGATCGAAGAGGGTTCGCTGGCGGTTTTCGAAACCGTCAAGCAGGCCGAGGAGAGCGGTTACGAACCGTATCGCCGCGGCCCGCAGCGCGAGGTGATGAACGCCGCGGAAATCTCGACGGCGTGCGCCGAAATGGCCGCGCAGATCGTCGCCGGCGCGCCCGATCCGACGGCGCTGGCGCTGGTCGGCGTGGTTTCGCGCGGCGCGGTGCTGGCGATGCGCCTGCGGGAATTGATCGGCGAGAGCGCGGGCGTGCGCCCGCCCACAGCCGCGCTCGACGTGTATGGCGAGGACGCCGCGCTCCATCCGTTGGACTCGGCTGGCGGTTTCGACGTGGACGGCCGCACGATCGTGCTGGTCGACGACGTGATCAATTCAGGATGGACCGTCCAGCGGGCGATGACGACGCTGTGGCGCAACGGCCGGCCGGCGTCGGTGAAACTGGCGGTGCTGATCGATCGCGGCCATCGCGCGCTGCCGATTCGTCCGAATTACGTGGGCAAGCGTATCCCGACCGCGCGCAACGATCGCGTGCGCGTGCGGCTCAACGTTCCGGCGGGCGAGGGCGAAGCGCGCCGGCCGGGCGATCGCGTGGTGGTCTATTCGATGGTCGATTCGATGCGCGAGCCGGAGGCGGCGACGTGAGGCCGATGTTGCTGCGCGGCGGCCGCGTGATCGATCCGGCGGCCGGAATCGACGGCGTCCGCGACGTGCTTGTGCAGAACGGCGAAATCGAAGCGGTCGAACTGGCGGGATCGCTTGCGCCGCCGGACGGCGCGGAAATCGTCGCTTGCGCCGGCCTGTGGATGCTGCCGGGATTGATCGACCCGCACGTGCATCTGCGCGACCCCGGCTTTCCGGAAAAAGAAACGATTCCGTCAGGGCTGCGCGCGGCCGCCGCGGGTGGATTCACGACCGTCGCCGCGATGGCCAATACGAATCCAGTCGATGATTCGCCCGAAATCGCGCGCTACATGCTGGAACGCGCGGCGGCGGCCGGCGGCGCGCGCCTGGTTCCCGTGTCGGCGGTGACGCGGGGGCTGGCCGGCCGGGAACTGGTCGATTTCGCGGCGATGGCGGCGGCGGGCGCGCGGCTTTTTTCAGATGACGGAATTCCGATCGACGACGCGGCGGTGCTGGCGAAGGCGATGGCGCGCGCGGCGGAAACGGGTTTCGCGATTTCGCTTCACGAAGAGGACCGCGCGCTTACCGGCCGCGGATGCTGCCACGCGGGCGCGGTCGCAAAGCGGCTCGGCGTGGCCGGAATTCCGGCGGCGGCCGAGGCGGATCGGATTCGCCGCGACCTTGCGATCGCGGTCGGCTCCGGCGCGCCCGTGCATATCGCACATATCTCGACCGCCGCCGGACTCGACCTCGTGCGCGCGGCGCGCGCACGCCGCGCGAGCGTCACTTGCGAGGCCGCGCCGCATCATTTCACGCTCGACGATTCCGCTTTCGCGCGCCTCGGGCCGAACGCCAAGATGGCGCCGCCGCTGCGCTCCGCCGCGGACGTCGCGGCGATTCGCGCCGGTCTCGCCGACGGCTCGATCGACATGATTGCGACCGATCATGCGCCGCACGATCCCGCCTCGAAACTGATGGAGCGTTTCGGGCCGCTCTTCGCCGGCGATCGCAACGCCGCGCCGCTCGCGCCCGGCGACGCGGAAACTCTCGCCGGAGCCGCCAACGGCGTCGTCGGACTCGAGACCGCGCTCGGACTCGCGCTCGAACTCGTGCATAATCGTGTGATCGGCGCGTCGCGGATGGCCGAACTGATGGCGCTTAATCCGGCGCGATTGCTTCGGCTCGAACGGCAGGGCACGCTCATGCCGGGAGCCTTGGCCGATATCACCGTGATCGATCCCGAAGCGGAATGGGTCGTCGCGCCGGATAAGTTCCGTTCGCACAGCCGCAACACGCCGTTCGGCGGACGCAGGCTGAAAGGCGCCGCCGCGATGACGATTGTCGGCGGGCGTATCGTTTACCGCGCGGAAGGTAGGAAGTGAACGAGGCAAGAGAAGCGATTCTGGCGTTGGCCGACGGCCGCATCTTTCGCGGCCGCGCCTTCGGCGCGATCGGCGAAACGGCCGGTGAGGCCGTCTTTAACACGTCGATGACCGGCTATCAGGAAGTGCTGACCGACCCGTCCTACAAGGGTCAAATCGTATGTATGACGTATCCGGAAATCGGCAACGTCGGCGTCAATCCCGACGACGAAGAATCCTCGCGCATCTATGTCGAGGGATTCGTCGTGCGCGAATATCTCGAGCGCCCTTCGAACTGGCGCGCGCGGATGACGCTCGGCGAATATCTCGAGCGCGCCGGCGTCATCGGCATCGAAGGAATCGATACGCGAGCGCTGGTGCGCCATCTACGCTCGGCCGGCGCTCAGGAAGCCGTGATTTCGAGCGTCAACCTCGATCCCGACGCGCTGGTCGCCAAGGCCAGGACGGCGCCGGGACTGATTGGACGCGATCTCGTCAAAGAAGTGACCTGCGAGCGGCCGTACGATTGGGACTCGGGACCGTGGCGGCGTGAAAGCGGATTCGTCCGGCCGTCCGCCGCCGAACTCGCCGCCGCGCCGGCGGTCGTCGCGCTCGACTACGGAATCAAGCGCAATATCCTGCGGCGGCTGGTCGCGACCGGCTTCAGGGTCAGCGTTCTGCCCGCGCGCGCGACGGCCGAGCAGGTGCTCGCGCTCAACCCTGACGGCGTTTTTTTATCGAACGGACCGGCGGATCCCGCCGCGGTGCCATACGCGATCGAAACGGTGCGCGGCCTGCTCGGTAAAAAACCGATCTTCGGCATCTGCCTCGGCCATCAGATTCTGGGCCTCGCGCTTGGCGGACGCACGTTCAAACTCGGCTTCGGCCATCACGGCGCGAATCATCCGGTAATGGATTTGCGCACGCGGCGAGTGGAAATCACTTCGCAGAACCACGGCTTCGCGGTGGATGCGGATTCGCTGCAGGGCAAAGCCGAACTCTCGCATTTGAACCTCAACGACCATACGGTCGAAGGCCTGCGCGGAATCGGCGCGCCGTTTTTTTCCGTGCAGTACCATCCCGAGGCGTCGCCCGGCCCGCACGATTCCGATTACCTGTTCGGACGCTTTCGCCGCCTAGTCGAGGAATTCCCGCGCCATGGCGCCGAGGCGCTCGATCGCATTACCGCCGCGGAGCAGTCCGCCTGACGCGCATCGCGATGCAAACGACCGATAAAAATAAATCCGGAATTGCGCTTTAACCGTGCCGCTTCGTAAAGACCTGAAATCGATTCTGCTCATCGGCTCCGGCCCGATCGTTATCGGGCAGGCGTGCGAGTTCGACTACTCCGGAACCCAGGCGGTCAAGGCACTGCGCGAAGAGGGGCTGCGGCTGATCCTCGTCAATTCCAATCCCGCGACGATCATGACCGATCCGGAGCTTGCGGATCGCACTTATATCGAACCGATGACGGCCGAGGCCGTGGCGAAGATTATCGAGCGCGAACGTCCAGACGCGCTGCTCCCGACCGTCGGCGGCCAGACCGCGCTCAATCTCGCGATCGAACTGGCCGAATCGGGCGTGCTCGATCGTTTCGGCGTCGAATTGATCGGCGCGAAGCTCGACGCGATCAAAAAAGCCGAGGACCGCGATTTGTTCAAGCGCGCGATGATCAAAATCGGCCTCGAGGTCCCCGCCTCCGAGGTCGTGCATTCCGAAGCCGAGGCGGCCCGCGCCTGCGAGCGCCTGGGACTGCCGCTGATCATCCGGCCTTCGCGCACCCTTGGCGGTACCGGCGGCTCGATCGCCCGCGACGCCGGCGAATTCCGCGCGCGCGTGCGATGGGGCCTCGAAATGTCGCCGAATCACGAGGTTTTGCTCGAAGAGTCGGTCGAGGGATGGAAAGAGTTCGAGCTTGAAGTGATGCGCGACATGGCCGACAACGTCGTCATCATCTGTTCGATCGAAAATCTCGATCCGATGGGCGTGCATACGGGCGACTCGATCACGGTCGCGCCCGCGCAAACGCTGACCGACAAGGAATACCAGTTGATGCGCGACGCGGCGTTGCGCATCATCCGCGAAATCGGCGTCGATACCGGCGGCTCGAATATCCAGTTCGCGATCGATCCGGCGACCGGCCGGATGGTTGTGATCGAGATGAATCCGCGCGTCTCGCGCAGTTCGGCGCTCGCCTCCAAGGCGACCGGCTTTCCGATCGCGAAAATCGCGGCGCGGCTCGCCGTCGGCTACCGGCTCGACGAAATTCCCAACGACATCACCAAAAAAACGCCGGCCTGCTTCGAGCCGACCATCGACTACGTCGTCACCAAGATCCCCCGCTTCACTTTCGAGAAATTCCGCGGCGCCGACGACGAGCTTGGCCCGCAGATGAAGTCGGTCGGCGAAGTGATGGCGATCGGCCGCACTTTCAAGGAATCGCTGCAAAAGGCGCTGCGTTCGCTGGAGCTGGGCTCGTTCGGCTTCGAAAGCCGCGTGCTCGGGATGACGCGCGAGCAGGCGTTCGCGGCGATCCATGCGCGCCTCGTCGTGCCGAACAGCCATCGGCTCTACTACGTCGCCGACGCGTTGCGGCTCGGCGCTTCTCCCGCCGAAGTGCATCGCCTGACCAAAATCGATCCGTGGTTCATCGACGCGATCGCCGACATCGTTCGCGCCGAAGCGCGCATCTCCGGCGAGCCGCTCGCACCGGGCGCGTTGCGCGAGGCCAAGGCGATGGGCTTTTCCGATCGGCGCATCGCGGACCTGCGCGGCGTGGCGGAGGAGGAAGTCGCGCGTCGCCGCCGCGAATTCGGCGTCACGCCGGTTTACAAATCGGTCGATACCTGCGGCGCGGAATTCGAGGCCTTCACGCCCTACCTCTATTCGACCTACGAAGGCGAGGACGAAGCGCCGCCCGACGCGCGCCGCAAAATCATGATTCTCGGCGGCGGCCCCAACCGCATCGGCCAGGGCATCGAATTCGACTACTGCTGCGTGCACGCGAGCCTTGCGTTGAAGGAAGCCGGATTCGAAACGATCATGGTGAACTGCAATCCCGAGACCGTTTCGACCGACTACGACATTTCCGATCGCCTCTATTTCGAGCCGCTCACCTTCGAGGACGTGCTCGCGATCGTCGAGCGCGAAAAACCGTTCGGCGTGATCGTCCAGTTCGGCGGCCAGACTCCGCTCAAGCTCGCGACCGCGCTCGCGCGGGCCGGAGTTCCAGTGCTCGGCACGCCGCCCGACGCGATCGATCGCGCTGAGGATCGCGAACGCTTCAATCAATTGGTCGAACAGCTCGGATTGCGCCAGCCGCGGGGAATCCTCGCGCGTAGCGCGGCCGAAGCGATCGACGGCGCCGCCCGCATCGGCTATCCCGTGCTGATTCGCCCCTCCTACGTGCTCGGCGGCCGCGCGATGGAAATCATCGCCGACGAAAACGGCCTGCGCGCCTACCTCGAACAGGCGCTGCAGGCCTCCGAGCGGCGGCCGTTGCTGGTCGATCGCTATCTCGCCGGCGCGATCGAAGTTGACGTCGACGCCATCGCCGACGGCGAGCGCGTGGTGATCGGCGGCGTGATGGAGCATGTCGAACACGCCGGAATCCATTCCGGCGACAGCGCCTGCGCGCTGCCGCCGCGCACCCTCGACGCTGCGACCCAGCGGAGCCTGATCGAGCAGACCCGGATGCTCGCGCGGAAATTGGGCGTGGTCGGCCTGATCAACGTTCAGTACGCAATTTTCAACGGCGAAATTTATATCCTCGAAGTGAATCCGCGCGCATCGCGCACGATTCCGTTCGTCAGCAAAGCGATCGGCGTGCCACTCGCCAAGCTCGCCGCGCGCGTGATGGCCGGCGCGAAACTTGCCGATTTCGGTTTCACATCGGAACGCGTTCCGCGCCACGTCGCAGTCAAGGAATCCGTCTTTCCGTTCGTCCGTTTTCCCGGCGTCGATACGATACTCGGACCCGAAATGAAATCGACCGGCGAAGTGATGGGCATCGGCGAATCTTTCGCCGCCGCTTTCGCCAAGGCCGAAATCGCGGCCTCGACCAACCTGCCCGCGGCCGGCCTGGTCTTTATCAGCGTGCGCGACGCCGACAAACCCGCGCTCGAACCGATCGCGCGGGGCCTGGCGGAGATGGGCTTCCGGATGGTCGCGACGCGCGGCACCGCCCGCCATCTTAACCAGCTCGGAATCGCCTGCGATTCGGTCAACAAGGTGGGGCAGGGCAGCCCACATATCGTCGACCTGATGCGCGCAGGCGAGGTCGCGATGGTGATCAACACGCCCGACCAGCAGGGCGCCGCCGATTCGTTCTCGATCCGGCGGACGGCGCTTGAGACCCGCCTGCCGTTCTTCACGACCTTGTCCGGCGCCGGCGCCGCCGTCGAAGCGATCGCCGCGCTCAAGCGCGAACGTCCCGGCGTGCGCGCGCTCCAGGATTACCACACGGCCTGAGGCAGGCGCCGCCCGCGATCGCCGTGGCCATCCGCGAACCATCCGCGCCCGCCGTTCCGTCCAAAGCGCCGCCCGCCGCCGCGCCTGCGGATCCGCTCGCCGCGGAACTGAACACGATGCGCGGCGTCGGCCCGAAGCGCGCCGACGCGTTGCGCGAGCGCGGACTCGCCACGCTCGGCGACGCGCTGGCGCATCTGCCGCGGCGTTATCTAGATTTGCGCCGCCGCGACTCGATCGCCGCGCTGCGCGAAGGACTCGACGCGGTCGTCGAAGGTCGTCTTGAAGGCCTGACGATTCGCGCGCGCCGCTACGGCCGCTTCCGCTCCGCCAGCCGCGCCTGGATTCGCGACGCGGCGGGCGCAAGGCTTCGCGTCGTCTGGTTCAATCTTCCCTCCTACGCGGAGTTTCCCACGGATGAGCCGGTCTTGATCGTGGGGCGGGTCGCCGCCGCGCCCGAAGGCGGACTGCAGATCGTCCATCCTGAAGTCCATCGCCTCGCCGCCGGCGAGACGCCCGCGATTCGCCCAATCTATGCGCTACCCGCGGGAGTGCCGCAGCGCCTGTTCGGCGAGCTGGTGGCCGCGGCGCTGCGCTGCGCGCCGGACGATCGTCTGGGCGCGATTCCGGCTGAAATGCGGATGCGTGAAAATCTGCCCGGCGCACGCGCGGCGTTCGCACGCCTTCATCTGCCGCCGCCCGATACGGATTTCGCCGCGCTCGCCGATGGCGCCACGGCCGCCCATCACGCGCTTGCCCTTGACGAGATGTTCGCGTTCCAGCTCTCTCTGGCCCGCGATCGGATTCGCTCGCGGGCGCGTGCGGGAGCCGCGCTGGAGCGCAAGGCGGACGGCGCCGCGGCGCGCTTTCTGGCGGCGCTGCCGTTCCGTCCGACCGCGGCTCAACTTAAAGTAATACTTGAATTTGATGGGGAGCTCGCGGCGACCTCGCAAATGAACCGCCTGCTGCTCGGCGATGTCGGCAGCGGCAAAACCCTGATCGCCTTTTGGGCCGCGCTGCGCGCCGCCGAAGCGGGATGGCAGGCCGCGATCATGGCGCCGACCGAATTGCTGGCGGAGCAGCATTTCCGCAATTTCCAGCAAATCGCCGGCGGCGGATGCGGTTATCTGTCGGCGTTGCTTACCGCGAGCGTCGCGGGCGCCGAGCGGGCGCGCCTGCTGCGGGCGCTCGAACGAGGCGAAATTCCGATCGTCTTCGGCACGCATGCGTTGATTCAGCGCTCCGTCCGGCTCGCGCGCCTCGGACTCGCCGTTATCGACGAGCAGCATCGTTTCGGCGTCTTCGATCGCGCGCGCCTGCTCGCTCTGGGCGCGCAAGCGAATGTGCTGCTGATGACGGCGACGCCGATTCCGCGCAGTCTCGCGCTGGCGCTCTTTCGCAATCTCGACGTTTCGATTCTCGACGAAATGCCGCCGGGGCGCGCGCCAGTCGCCACCCGCGTGCTCCGCGAACCGGCGAGCGGCGAAGCATACGCGGCGATGCGCGCGGAGATTGCGGCGGGCCATCGCGCATACTGCGTTGCGCCGCTGATCGAAGACGATGAAGACGGCGGCGGCGCGTCGGTCGCCGCGCTGGCGAAGAATCTCGGCCGCGAGTTGCCGGGCGCGCGCATCGGAACGATGCATGGGCGGATGCGCGCGGCGGAAAAAGAACGCGTCATGCGCGATTTCCGCGACGGCCGGCTCGACGCGATCGCGGCGACCACGATTATCGAAGTCGGCATCGACGTGCCCGAAGCGACGGTGATTGTCGTGACCGCCGCGGAGCGTTACGGCCTCGCGCAGTTGCATCAGTTGCGCGGCCGGGTGGGGCGGGGCGGCGCGCCGGGGCGATGTTTCCTGATCGCCTCGGCGAATGCGGGCGGGCCAGCGCTCGCGCGGCTTGAAACGCTCGCGCGATCGTCCAGCGGAGCGGACGTTGCGCATGAGGATTTGCGTCTGCGCGGTCCGGGCGACCTGTTCGGCTCGCGTCAGAGTGGAGCGCTGGCGCTGAGTTTCGCCACCTTTATCCGCGATCCGGCGATAATCACGCGCGCCGCGGATTTGGCGGCGGAATGGCTGGCGCGCGATCCAAAGCTGGAGTCGGAGGCGTCCGCGGGCGCGCGATTCGCGATCAGAAAATTGCTCAATTCCGGTTTCAGCCTTGGCGATGTAGGCTAGATGCGATGGAAGGACCGTTCCGGGGGGCGCGGTACCGACCGATTTTTCGCCGCCGCGCCAGATGGAATCGCCTTTCAGGATGAAATCGAAATCCAAGCCGCCCGCTCCGCACAAACCGCGCATCCCCTTGCGTCACGAAGTTTCGGCCGGCGGCCTGGTCTGGCGCAGGCGCGGCGCCGCCGTCGAGGTCGTGCTGGTGCGGCCCGCCGGCCGCGGAACATGGGTGTTGCCGAAAGGTCATCTCGAGCCCGGCGAAGGTCCGGTCGAAGCGGCCGTGCGCGAGGTGAGAGAAGAAACCGGCCTCGAGGTCGTCGCCGGACCGCCGCTGGGCGACGTCTTCTACATCTATACCTGGCGCGACCAGCCAAATAAGCCGTTCGTGCGGATCGCCAAGCGGGTGCATTTTTTCCTGATGGAATTCGCGGGCGGCGATCCCCGCGATCACGACGCCGAAATCGACGAGGTCGTCTGGTTGGACCTCGACGAGGCGCTGCGGCGCGCGAGCCACAAGAGCGAACGCGAACTGATCGAAAAGGCCCGCGCGATGCTGGCGGAGAATCTATGAGCGCGGCGGGAGCGCTTCGCGCGTAGCAGGATCGGCGGGCGGCGGCGCCGGTTTGAACGCCGGAGCGCCGGGCGTGGCGCGCGCCTGAATCGTGCGCATCACCGAAGGCGCGGAGGCGCCAGGCGGCGGGATGACGATCGTGCTGGCGCGCCACACTGCCGGCGCCATCCGATCGAATTCACGGGCGGGCGGTCCGATCACAATCAGCACCGCCGCGCCTTTTGATTCGACGCGCCAGGGCGTCCCCGGCTCCGAAATCCGGTCCAAAACGGATCCGTAGATTTTCGCGTAGCGCGCGGCCGAGTCTGCGTCGCGGAAGGCGACAATCCAGAGAATCGCAAGGCCGGCGTTCTTCTCGAATACGAGGATTCGATCGCCGGCCCAATTCTCGACGATTCCGGCGTCGGGCGAATCGGCGCCGAGATTGCGCCGGATAATCGTGCGCAGCAGCAACGCGCCGTAAGCGTCGTCGTCGGCCTTGCGCCATCCGCTGTAGAACGGTTCGTACCCGGCGATTTCTATTTTGGCCGGATCGAGCCGCCGTTCGTAATAGTCATTCGGGTACATCACCTGAAGCGACGAAGCCGGCGGATGCGCGTAGAGCGCGTCCACCGCGGGCCATCCGCCCCGTTCATACGCGATCGCGACGAACCGCGCGCCGTCCGCGTACTCGAAAATCATCGGCGCGCTCAAGCCGATCGGCACGTCGCCCGACTGCGCCGCGAAAATTCGCGGCAGATCGCGCATCCGCGTCAAAATCGCGTCGATCGACTGGCTGCTCAGTCCGCCCATCACGTAGCCGTA
>JAJZAI010000034.1 GCA_021799495.1 Deltaproteobacteria bacterium | reverse complement strand
GCGGACCTCCGTTCGCGACCGCTGTCGGCGAAGGCAGCCGAACCGCAACTCTGAACCCGCCGCCGCCGCACCGCCGAGAACTATGAAACTGAGTAATCAAACGCTTTCGTCAACAGCCTGCTAGACGCCGAAGATGCTGCTTACGAGGGTAACGAGAATGAAATCCGTGCGGTCCACGATTATGAATACCAGGACCTTTTCTCATTGGAGCGCGCATTTCAGGTCGATCGCGCATCCGCGTCCTCGCGTGTAGTAAAGGCGATGTTGGATTGGCCGTCGTCCAAACCTCATTACGACGTCTGCCAACATTTGGCATCTTTCTTCGCAGCGTTTAGCCAGCTCCCCGCAGCAGAACAAGAGCAGGCTCTACCACACCTGAAGGAAGCTGTCTTCGACGAGTTGGTGCCCGAGAACCCACATCTGCCGTGGTCACGGCAGGAATCTACAACCGATCACTGGTTTAACCGCATTTTATCTCTTGGTCAGCAGCCCCTCGGCTTCCTCTTCGGCGAGGAAAACGCAAACGGTGTCCTCGAACTCGCCAAACGAGCCAGAGATGAATTCGACGAGGCAAGCAATCGCGAACGTACCTTGAACAAGCACGATATGCGCCGGGACGAGCGCCTGAAATCTATTGAAGGGCAGCTAAGCTATCTCTTAGGGCCTGATCGCTTTGATTGGAGAGGTGAGTTTGATAGCGAAGCGGCGCGCGATTATTTGCTCGATTTGATGCTCAACGCGCAGGAGAACACGAGCATCTACGTTTTTCATAGCGGAGATTATCCCATTTGTTCAAAATACTGTGATTTGCTTTGGGATAAGGCGGTCAGCGCGATCCTCTTGGAACAGAAAATTACCATTGTCGATTCGGCTTATGACCAATGGCGCTGGCTCGAGCTAATGCGGAAGCTCAGCATAATCCGCCTCCGAAGTCAGCACCCCGACCGGCGTTTCGGCTGGCGTCCATGAAAGCGCATAAGACCATGATTCCGAGTCTATTTGGCTCACGATAGATCATGCGAAAGTTTAACCATTTGTATAATGACCACCGATTCACGGCAGTTTAGATTCGATCTCACTCTCACTCAATTATCGAATCATGAAAAGCGCGCGAATTCGCCGCACGGCGCCTGAGAACCCCTCCCTGCATTCCGGAGCGGAACGTTTTCCCGTGCGCGTATCATTCAAGAGTAAAACTTCGGGTCCGCGACGAAGCGTAAAACAGATGCGTTGACCATGTGAGTCTTGCGAGATTCTTTGATCGAATTCGACGATTTGAATTAATATTGACGTCGAGAAGCCACGCTGACTCGCCGAGGTGGAATTTAATCGGCCACGGGCCTTTAATACTGGAAAAGATGAAACCCATCGAAATAACCAAGCAGGACGGAAGCGCGTACGCAAAGCCTGCCGCGGGTTCTGTCGAAGAGATCACCCTCGTCGGACGGGGGACGGGGTGCGGGGAGTATCTGCGGCGGTACTGGCATCCGATTGGCCTCCGCGCCGACGCCTCCGTCCGGCCGCGCAAGGTCCGCGCGCTCGGCGAAGACCTGATTCTCTTCCGCGACGGCTCCGGACGGCCGGGTCTCGTGCACGCCCGCTGCGCCCATCGCGGAACCACCCTCTACTACGGCCGGGTCGAGCCGGAAGGCATCCGCTGCTGCTACCACGGATGGCTCTTCGACGTCGAAGGACATTGCCTCGACCAGCCGTGCGAACCGGACCACGGCGCGAAACATCGCCACGCCGTGCGCCAGCCGTGGTATCCGGTCGAAGAACGGTACGGCCTGATTTTCGCCTACATGGGGCCGCCGGAACGCAAGCCCGCCCTGCCCCGCTACGACATTCTTGAGCAACTCGACGACGGCGAGCGAATCGAAGCCGACGACAGCAGTATCGGCAGCGGCGGACCGGTGATCGTGCCGTGCAACTGGATGCAGCATTACGAGAACGTGATGGACCCGCTGCACGTGCCGATTCTGCATGGATCGTTCAGCGGCGCGCAGTTCGTCGCGGCGATGGCGGCGATGCCGGAGGTTTCGTTCGCCGAAACCGCGCGCGGGGTGCGCTCGTTGCAAGTGCGTCCGCTCGACGGCGGCCGGCGGCTCGACCGGATCACCGAAGTCGTGCTGCCGACCTTGCGCGTCGTGCCTGACCCGCGCCTTGACCATCTCGGACGCGCTTCATCGATCGGATGGGTGCTGCCGATCGACGACACGAGCTTTCGCGTCTATACCGCCGGGCGCGTGCGCGAACCGGGCGAGCTTGGCCGGCAGCGTTCGCGCTTCGGCGGCAAGACCTGGTTCGAGCTGACCGAAGAGGAGCATCAGCGGATGCCCGGCGATTTCGAGGCGCAGGTCGGCCAGGGACCGATCACGCTTCATTCCGAGGAACATCTGGCGTCGAGCGACCGAGGAATCGCGATGCTGCGCCGGCTGATGCGGCGTCAGGTCGAGATTGTCGCGGCGGGCGGCGATCCGATGGGCGTCCGGCGCGATGGCGGCGACAATCCGATCGTGCGGTTGGAAGCGGGAAACTACGTCGTGGCGGAATAGATCGGAACGCGGGCGCGGCGCGATAGTTGCAATTTTTTGCAACTATCGTGACGCGCCGAACGTCCGCGACGCGCCAATCAGTCGGCGGAGCGGAGCGCTTCCGGCGCGAAATCGGGCATCACGCGCGTAACGAAACGCTCCAGTGAGCGGCGCGAATCCGCGTGCGCCAGATCGCCCCACGCGAACGACAGCACCAGATAGTCGCATCCGCTGTCGGCGAAGAAGCTTGCGACCTTGTCGCGCACCTCATTCGGCGTTCCCGCGAGCGCAACGTCGTTGGCGCACGCCAAATCCAAATCGTCGGTGAATCCATACGCCGGCAGCGTGCGGAAGTCGCGCCACAGCTTGACAATATTGTTGTAGTAGGCCTTGTAGGCCGGCCGCGCGACCCGATCGACCTCGCGCTCGTCGGCGGCGACGTAAATATGCCGAATCGCGCCGCGCCGCGTCTCGGTCACCTGCGGATTGAGATCGTCCGGTCCGCCCTTGTGCTTCGCCAGCTCCTCGCGATAGGCCGCCGTGAATTTCTTCAGCGCGGCGTTGGGACCATTGCCGACCATGTGCATCCCGCGCCGGGCCGCGAAGCTGACGCTTTCGGGAGTGGCCGCGCCATACCAGATAGGGGGATTAGGCTTCTGCATCGGCGCCATCTCGAGCGGCGCTGAATCGAAACGATAGTAATGCCCGCGATGGTTGACGCGACCGCTGCGCAGCGCGCCGACGATCGTGTCGAGCGCCTCCTCGAACATCTCGCGCGATTCCATGAACGGCACGCGATAGTACGCCAGCTCGAACGGCGACACGCCCCGCCCCACGCCGATATCCATCCGTCCGCCGCTCAGGTTGTCGAGCATGCAGATTTCCTGCGCGAGCCGCATCGGATTGTACAGCGGCAGGAGATAAACCAGCGGCCCGAAACGCATCGTGCGCGTGCGTTGCGCGACGGCGGAAAGAAAGATGCCCGGCGACGGCGCCATCCCGAGCGGGGTCGCGTGATGCTCGGCGAGGTGGTAGCCGCAGAAGCCCGCGCGATCGTACTCGGCGATCAGTTCGAGCCGCTCCGCGTAGATGCGATCGAGCGGCTCGTTGCGCCGCTCCAGATGATCGAAGATGCCGAAGGCCGGATTGACCATCGTGCGCCTCGCTGCGCGACCCAAGGGCGCGCGCTTTTGAATTTCAGACGGGCGTGACGCCGCCGGTCAGAATCGCGATCGCCGTCGCGCCGTTCACGCTCCACACGCTGTGAGTGCATCCGTTGGGCCGGTAACTCAAATTGCCCGCGACCAGTTCGCCGGATTCATCCGCGTTGGAGCCTTCGATCACATAGACCAGTTCGTCGCCGTTATGGCGATGCGCCTTCAGGCGTGCGCCCGGATCGAAGCGGGCGAGGCTGACGCGGCGATGCGCGGCTTCGTCGTTGATGATCGGCTTTTGCCGAACGCCGGGCAGCGCTTCAACCCACGCGATTTCGTTGAGCCGGATAATCCGCGACGCCGGACCGCTGTCGCCGGCGCTGGCGCCAGTGACGCCGCCGGTGATGCAGGCGAGGACGGTTGCGCCGTTTTTCGTCGTGACCGTATGGACGCATCCGTTGGGCCGATAGCCGACGTTGCCGGCAGTGACCGTGCCGAAGTCGTCGGTCAGCGCGCCTTCGATCACAAAAAGAATCTCGTCGCCGTCGTGGCGATGGCGCGGCAGGCTGGCGCCGGGATCGAAGCGGGTCAGTTGCACGCGCCGCTTGGTCGCCTCGTCGGCCCAGAGCGGCTTGGCGTGGATGCCCGGGCGCATCTCGCCCCACGGAATCTCTGCGGTTTCGATAATGCGCGACGCGGTTGAAGAATCGGCCATTGAACGCCTCCCGGCCATCCGCGCGTCATGACGCGCAGCGCCACTCCGGTCGATAATCCGGAGGGTCGCCCGATGTCAATCAGCGGCGCCGGGCGGAGCGGGTTCGAGCAGGCGCTCGACGATCGCGAGCGCGAGCGGCTCCTTGTAACGAACGACGCCAAGCAGCGGCACGGCGTTGGCTTCGGCAAACGCGCGGGCGGCGCCGTTGAGCGCTTCGCATCCCGCGGACGCGAGCGCGTTGACGATGACGCCGCGAATCTCAAGCTGGCGGCGGCGCGCGAAATCGATGAGCGCGGCGGCGGTCGCGAACGAATCGGGATCGGCCGGCGTGACGAGCACGAGCGCCAGACCGTGGCCGCGCGCCAGATCGGCGAAATCGTGCGCGGCGCCGATTTGCGCATCCAATCGCCATGCGTCTTCGACGATTACCGCGTCGTGCGCGCGCTGAATTCCGCCGAGCGCGTCCGAAATCGCCGCGAAATCGGGCGGCGGCGCGCCGTCGGCGCGGGCGGCGTCGAGCGGCGGCGCGGACGAGCGATAGCGATACGGCGAGACCGCGACGATCGGAAGCTCGGACGAGGCGGAAGCAAGCAGCGCGGCCGCGTCGTCGGCCGCGGTCGCGCCTTCGCGCACGGCACATCCGACGGCGACCGGCTTCATCACGCCGACACGCATCCCGCGAACCTTGAGCGCGAACGCGAGCGCGCATCCGACCATGGTCTTGCCCGCACGCGGAGCGGGAGCGCTGATGAGCAGACTGGGAGCGGCGGGCGTCATCGGAGACGAGCGATCTTCAACAGCGGGCGCATCGGCGGAAAGCGGCTTTCATTGCAAATCGGCGCGAATCGGCTAGGCTTCGGCTCAGCATAACAGAGCGCGGGGTGAACGTCATGGAATACAACGTCATCGACGCCGATGGACATATTCTTGAACCGATCGACCTGTGGGAAAAATATATCGAGGCGAAATATCGCGAGGGCTGCCCGAAGCTGGTCGCGCTGCCCGACGGCGGCGAGATTTTCCGGGTCGAGCATGACGACGCGGTCGATCTGGGGCGGGGCAAGAAGCGCGTAAGCTTCGGCGCGGTGGGCGCGTTCGGCGCGCGCGACGGCGCGGTATCGCCGAAAATCCCGTACAGCGAAGGACGCAAGGGCGGATTCGATCCGCACGCGCGAATTCCCGACATGGACGCGGAGGGAATCGACGCCGCGTTTCTCTATCCAAGCCTGGGGCTGTTCCTCGGCTCGATGAAGGATCCCGAATTCTCGGCGGCGGCGTGCCGCGCGTATAACCGCTGGCTGGCCGATTACTGCAAGCCATATCCGGAGCGGCTGTTCGGCGCGGCGATGTTGCCGATGCAATCGGTCGAGGGCGCGGTGCGCGAGATGCGGTTCGCCGCGGAGGAGTTGGGCTTCCGCGCGGGGTTTATCCGGCCGAATCCGTACAACGGACGCGCGCTGCATGACCCAGCGTTCGAGCCGCTGTGGGACGTGGCCGAAGCGGTGGGATTTTCGATCGGAATCCACGGCGGATCGGAAAGCGGCCAAGTGACGCTCGGGATGGATCGCTTTACGCGCGGCGGCGCGGTGCGTCATTGCGTGGCGCATACGTTCGAGATGATGGCGGCCGCGACCAGCTTCATCATGTGCGGCATTTGCGATCGCCATCCGAGGTTGAAAATCGCGTTTCTTGAATCAGGCGGCGGCTGGATGGCCGGATGGCTCGATCGGATGGATCGGCATTTCGACGACAAGGGCATGAACGACACCGGCCTGCATGCGCGGCCGAGCGAGATTTTCCGGCGGCAGTGCTTCATCTCGTTCGAGCCGGTGGAAAAATCGCTGGCGTTGCTGGCGGACTATATCGGCGCCGACAATATCTTGTGGGCGACCGATTATCCGCATCTCGACGGTTTTCCGAATGCGCCGCAAATGATCAAAGCGATGGGGTTGCCGGCGAATACGTTGCACAAGGTGCTGGCGGGCGGCGCCAAGCGCTACTACAACCTGCAATAGAGAGCGACGCGGCGGAGATACGGCCGCGGGAACGGAATCGTTGATGGAATTCGGACTTGCATACCCGGCGCGGCCGGACGCGTGGAAAGATCTCGTAATCGCGGAAGAGAACGGCTTCACGCAGACGTGGTTTTACGATTCGCAGATGCTCTACAGCGACGTTTACGTCTGCATGGCGATGGCGGCGGAACGCACGCGGCGCATGAAGCTCGCGACGGGCGTGGCGATACCGTCGAACCGGATCGAGCCGGTGACGGCGCATTCGATCGCGACGATCAATCAGCTTGCGCCGGGTCGCACCGTGCTCGGCATCGGCACCGGCTTCACCGGTCGCAATACGATGGGCCTGCCGCCGGTCCCGCTGAAACGGCTGCGCGAATACGTCGAGACGACACGCAAGCTGCTGCGCGGCGAAGATGTGCTGTATCGCGACGGCGAGCGCGAACGGTGGATTCGGTTTCTGCATCCGAATCACGGTTACATCAATCTGAAAGATCCAATTCCCATCCATATCGCGGCGGACGGGCCGAAGGCGCTCGAGCTGGCGGGCGAAATCGGCGACGGATGGATGACCGTGCTGGCCGACGCGCCGCGCTTCAAGGAAAAATTCGCGGCGGTAAAACGCGGCGCGGCGCGGGCCGGACGCGCGGCGGACGGAATGCCGACGGCGATGCTGACGACCGGATGCGTTCTGCGCGACGGGGAATCGGCCGTGTCGCCGCGCGTGATCGAGCGGGTCGGACCGTTCGCGGTCGTGTTCCTGCATGCGCTTTGGGAACAATCCGCGGTTAGTGACGGTTTGCCCGCGCCGCTGCTCGATTTGTGGAAGCGCTATCGCGATGAATACGTGGCAAAAAGCGCGACGCCAGCCGATCGGCGATATCTTGAAATGCATGAAGGGCACCTGATCTACATGCGGCCCGGCGAAGAAAAATTTATCGACGAGACTCTCGTGCGCTCGATGACGCTGACGGGCCGGCCCGATGAAATAATCGCGCGGCTCAAGGCGCTCGAAGCGGCTGGATTGAAACAAATCGCGATTCAGGTGGTGAATAACGGCCGCGAGATGATCGAAGAGTTCAGCCGCGAAGTAATCGCGAAATATTAATCCCGGCGGGAACGTATCCGGTTTCGGCCAGGAAAACCCGACCGCGGGAGGCGGAATTCGATGGGCGAGTATTTCAAATTCGGGAAGACCGGCAACGTCGGCGTGCTGACCTTCGATTTTCCGGTCAAGCGCAATCCGCTGAACGAACGCAGTGTGAGCGAGATGTTCGAGAACCTGCTCGCCATCCGCGACGACGACGATGTGCGCGCGCTGATAATCACCGGCGCGGGCAACACGTTCTCCGCGGGCGCCGACCTAAGCCACATGAAAGGCGTCACCGATCCCGCCGAGCGCGAGAAGCTTTTCGGCAATGTCACGCCCAAACGGATGCGGATACTGCGGCGGGTTTTCAACCTGCTGACCAATTACGACATCCCGACGATAGCGGCGGTCAACGGTTACGCCGTGGGCGGCGGATGGTTTATCGCGCTGTGCTGCGACTTCCGGGTTGCCGTCGAAGGCGCGCAATTCTGGCTGCCCGAGATCGAACTTGGCGCGCCGGGACCCCGAGACCTTGAGTACCGTTTGGCCCTCGACGTTGGGATGGCGCGAGCAAAAGAAATCGTTCTGATGTGCCGGCGGTTTCGGGCCGAGGAGTTGCTACAATGGGGCCTGCTGAATCGGGTGGTCAAGGCGGATCAGTTGATGCCGGCGGCCCATGAAATCGCCCGTTACATAGCGGCCCGTAAACGTCAGGCCGTGTTGCAGGCGAAAGCCAATCTGAACGGATTCACGCTCGACTGAAATCGCCTGCCCTTTCAGCAAGAGTATAGGAACAAGCGAAACGCGATGGCCGAATATTTTTTGTTCGAGCGCGACGGTCCGGTCGCGACGATTACTTTCAATCAACCCGAACGCCGCAACTGCATGAATCGCCCCGTGATGGCGGAACTGGACGACCTGGTGCGCTCCGTCCGCAACGATCGCGATATACGCGCGCTAATCGTGACCGGCGCAGGCTCCGCGTTCTCGGCCGGCGCGGACATGTCGGCAGCCAAGGGCGTCAGCGATCCGCGCGAGCGCGCCAGGCTGTTCCGCGAGCATAATCAGGGCGTGGCGCGGATGGTGGGCCGCATTTTCGATCAGATAACGCGGCTGGATTGCCACACTATCGCCGCCGTGAACGGGCACGCGGTCGGCGGCGGATGGGCGCTCGCGGTCGCGTTCGATTTCGTCATCGCGGCGCAAGAGGCCCAGTTTTGGGTGCCCGAGGTCGAATTAGGCGCCGCGTTCACCGGCGGTCCGGCGCTTGCGATGGCGGCGGCGCTCGGACCGTGGCGCGCGAAAGAGGCGATGGTGATGTGCCGGCATTATACCGCGCCTGAACTTTACGATCTCGGAATGATCCATCGGGTCGTGGCGCGCGCCGAACTGCTGGACGCGGCGCGGCGGCTCGCGGACGACCTGATGAAGCTGCCGCGCAAGGCCGCGACGGCGACCAAACATTTTATCGACGGCGTATTTATCGGTCCGCGGCTCTATTGAAGCCGTTCGACAATCAGCGAAAATGAGACGCATGCGGTTGCGATTGAATTCGATTCGCGCGCAAGGAGGATTGCTCCGATGATCGTTCCAGACCGGATCGGACACGTGGTGATCAAGGTTCGCGACCTCGAACGTTCGAAAAAGTTCTACACGGAAGTGCTCGGTCTCACCCAGATGATGGAGATTCCCGTGATCAAGATGGCGTTTTTCGCCAGCAACGCCCGCGACCATCATGAGCTGGCCTGCGTCGAAGTCGGCGCTGACGCTCCGGGGCCGCGGAAAGGCGAAATCGGCCTCGTTCATATCGCCTTTCGGCTGCGCGACGAAGACCATCTGCGCGCGGCGCATGCGGAGCTGAAACGACTGGGCGTGCCGATTATCTCGACGGTCGATCACGGCGTCAGCATGAGCATCTATTTTCGCGACCCTGACGACCATCAGATCGAGGTCTATTGCGACGGCACGCCAGAGCATCGCGCGCAATTCGCGAATGACTACATGGGTTCCGGAAAACTGGAGTTCGCGAAGGATGAACCGGGAATCGGAGCGTTGGTAAAAGGGCTAACCAGCTAGGCGCGCCTCGCCATCATCAATCTGTCGTTTTTGTCCACCGGAGGAATATGGGAATTCGCACCGGCAGCGAATACGTCGAGAGCCTGCGCGACGGCCGCTCGATTTTCGTCAATGGAGAACGCGTCAAGGACGTAACCCGATACGATCCTTTTCGCGGCGTCGTCGCGACCATGGCGTCGCTCTACGATCTGCAACACGAACGGATCGGCGAGCTTACGTTTCCATCGCCGCGCGACGGCGCACCGGTAAGCGCGTCCTTCCTGATGGCGGACTCCATCGAAGCGGCCGAACGGCGGGCGCGCGCCGAAGAAATCCGCGCCGATCATACTTTCGGGTTGATGGGCCGGATGCCGGATTTCTGCAACGCGCTCTTGAGCGACGCCGCGACCGTGCATGCATTTGTCGGCCGCCGCGAAGCGCGTTTCGGCGAGAACCTCGTGCGCTACTACGAGGAGGTGCGCGATCGCGATTGGTGCCTCACGCATACACTAGTCGATCCGCAAATCGATCGCTCGAAGGGTCCGGCCGAACAGGACGATCCGTTCGCCGCACTGAGGCTGGTGCGCGAAACCGACGCCGGAATCGTCGTCCGCGGCGCCAAAATGCTCTCGACGCTGGCGCCGTTCGCCAACGAAATCTGGGTCGGTCCGTTCTATCCGCGCCGGCCGGGCGAAGAACCGTATGCGCTCTGTTTCGCGATCAGGATGGACACGCCGGGTTTGAAGTTCATCTGCCGCGAAACATACGACACCGGCCGCAGCCGCTTCGATCGTCCGCTCAGCTCGCGCTTCGACGAAGAGGACGCGCTCGCCGTGTTCGACGACGTGCTCGTTCCGTGGGAGCGCGTCTTCATCAACGGCGACGTCGAGATCTTCAACAGCCTGATGGCGCGCACTCCCGGCTATGCGATGCTGCAGGGGTCGATTCGCGGGATGGTCAAGCTGCGCTTCCTTGCGGGACTGGCGTGTCATCTGGCGGAAGCGATCGGGCGCACCGATACGCCGCATCTTCAGGCGCAGATCGGCGAGACGGTCGCGAACGCCGAGGCGTTGAGCGGCCTGATTCGCGCGGGCGCGCATGAAGTGACATGGGGCGCAACGCGCGGCGCGCCGCATCGCTCGCTCGCGGCGACCCTGTGGGTGCTGATTCCGCAGATGCAGATGCGGGCCGCCGAAGTGATCCGCCAGCTCAGCGGCAGCGGCCTGATCATGACCCCGACCGAAAAGGATTTCGCCCATCCAGAGATCGGCGCTTATCTCGAAAAATATCTTCGCGGCAAAAATCTGGGCGCCCGCGACCGCGTGCGCCTGTTCAAACTCGCATGGGACATGATCGGCGAGCCGTTCGGCAGCCGCCAGCTACAGTACGAATGGTTCTATTCGGGAGATCCCTACTTCACACGGGCCCGGTTTTACCGCTCGCCAGTCGCGCGGGAATTCAAATCGATGGTCGGAAGGCTGTTGCGCGACGAGTGAAGTGCGCGAACGGGCTTGGTGAAGATCATGCGCGGGCGCGCCGGCCCGCCGCGGCGCCCGCGATTTTCCCGAACACGGAACCCGACATCAGGCCCGTGCCGCCCGGATAATTGAAGTAGAACAACCCGCCCACCAGTTCGCCGGCGGCGTACAGGCCGGAAATCGGTTCGCCGTCGGTGTTGATCACCGCGCCCGCATCGTCGATCGACAATCCTCCGAAGGTGAAGGTTATTCCGCAGGTAACCGCGTAACCCTCGAACGGCGGCGTGTCGATCGTGTTCGACCAGTTCGACTTGTTAATCGCGAGACCCTCGGTGCGCCGCCCATCCTTGATGTTCGGATTGAACGGAATATCGGTGCGGACGGCTCCGTTATAGACGCGCACTTCGTCTAAAAATCCCGCAGGATCGGCGTCTTCGAGCTTGCCGGCCAGCTCCTCCAGCGTTTGCGCGCCGACTTTCGTCACTCGCTTGATCCGATATTCGTCGCGCAGCAGATGGGCGACTTTGCGATCGAAGACCTGCCAGGCGAATTGCCCCGGCTGCTCGAGGATTGCGCGCCCGTACTTGGCGTACGTGTAATTGCGGAAGTCGGCGCCTTCGTCCACGAACCGGCGGCCTCTGGCGTTCACCATTATACCGAACGGGTAGCTATGCTTCTGAAAGCCGTCGCCGACGCTGAGATCGCCGAATTCGGGCGCGTTCCGGTCCCATCCCACCGCGTGGCATCCTGACCAATTCCCGCGCGGCATCGCGCCGATCTCCAGCGCCATCCTGATCCCGTCGCCGGTGTTGAAGCGCGAGCCGCGCACTTTCACGAGGTCCCATCCGGGGCCGAGATAGCGCGTGCGCCATTCCGCGTTCGCCTCGAAACCTCCGGTCGCGAGCACGACGGCTTTGGCCGCGATCGTTTCGGTCCGTCCGTCGCGGCGCACGACCACGCCGTGGACGCCGCCGTCGTCGTGAATCAATCTCAGCGCGCGGGTGGAATACGCGATATCGATTCCGCCGCGCGCCGCTATTCCATATAGACCGTCGATCAGTCCCGGACCTCCACCCCAGGCCTCGACGGTCAGGCCGCCCCAAAATTTGAATTTTCCCCCGACTTTGAAAGCTTGCCGTCCATAAATCGGCGCGAAACGAACGCCCTTCGATCGCATCCAGAGCATCGTCTCGAAGCTGCGGCCGACGAGAGTTTCGGCAAGGCGCGGATCGGTTCGATATTGCGTCACGCGGCAGAGATCGTCGTAGAATTGATCTTCCGGATAGACGCCGAAGTCGGTGTTCGCTTTTTCCTCGGCGGTCAAATCGGGCATCAGGCGTGCGAGATCGTCGACGCCGTTATACGCGACCCGCATCGCGCCCGCCGTGAAGCGGCTGTTGCCGCCGCGTTCCGCTTCGGGCGCGCACTCGATCGCAATCACGCTCGCGCCCGCCTCGCGCGCCGCCAGAGCGGCGCAAAATGCGGCGTTGCCGCCGCCCACGACGATCACGTCATACGCCGAATTCATCGCTGACCCTGTCTTTCTTCCGGCGCCGCGCCGACCGGCTATTTCCGCGCACGGCGATCGGGCGGCGGAACGCTCTTCGCAATCGACGCGTCGAGCGCCTCGTATTCGTTGTAGCCGATCGTATCGTACAGTTCCGTCCGCGTCTGCATTCGCTCGAGCATCGCCGCCGCCGACCCGTCGCGCATCAGCGTGGAATACAGGTCGCGCACCGCGGCGCCTTCGACCCGCAGCGACGAAACCGGCCAGATAACCATTTTGAAGCCGAAATTCTCGAACTCCGCGGCGGTGAAATAGGGCGTGCGTCCGAATTCGGTCATGTTGGCCAGCAGCGGCGCATCGAGCGCACGCGCGAATTCGCGGAACATCTGGGCGCTCGTCAACGCCTCGGGGAAAATCGCGTCGGCGCCGGCCGCCCGATAAAGCCGCGCGCGCGTTATGGCGCCATCGATTCCCTCCTCCGCCGCCGCGTCGGTGCGCGCGATTATCCGCAGATGGCGGCGTGCGCGAACCGCCGCCGCGACTTTCGCCGCCATCTCGTCGGCGCCGGCCAGCCGCTTGTCATTCAGATGCCCGCATTTTTTTGGCAGCGACTGATCTTCAATCTGCACCGCGGCGGCGCCCGCGTCTTCCAGTTCGCGCACCAATCGCATCACGTTGAGAATTCCGCCGTAGCCGGTGTCGCCGTCAACGATCACCGGCAACGCGGTCGCCCGCGCGATCGTGCGGGTGAACAGGCACAACTCGTCGAGCCCGATGATTCCAAGGTCCGCCAGGCCGAGACTCGCGCTGAGCGCCGCGCCCGACAGATAGAGCGCCCTGAAGCCGGCGCGCTTCGCCAGCAATCCGGCCAGCGCGTTATGCGCGCCCGGTATTTGCAGAATGCCTGGCTCCCGCCACAGCCGGGCAAGGCGCTCGCCGGCGGGCGTTGGATCGTATCCGTCGTTGTCGAGCCACGTCATTGTCGATACCCGCATCCATGCGGATTGTGCAATTATCCGGTCGCGCGATCGATACAGTCAAATCGCGCGGAGATCATTCGGCAAACCGGTTATTCGGAAGGCACTCGCGAATCATGACGGCATATGACGTTATCGTCGCTGGCGCGGGCAACGCCGCACTCGCCGCCAGCGTTTCGGCCCGGATGAACGGCGCCAATCGCGTATTGGTGCTGGAAAAAGCGCCCGAGGAATTGCGCGGCGGCAACACTCATTATAGCGGCGGCCTGCTGCGCATCGCGTTCAGCGAGGTTGACGAAATTTTGCGGCTCGTGCCCAAGGCGCGCGAATTGCCCGGATTCGTCGAGGGCGTCGAGGCTTATCCGCGCGATCTGTTCTGGTCCGATTTGCGCCGCATGACTTCCGGCCGCACCGATCCCGAACTCGGCGAAATTCTTATTTCAAATTCCTTTGCCACGGCGTGCTGGATGGCCGATCAGGGAATCCGGTTCGAACCCGCGATTTCGCTCGGCGCGGTGCGGGTCGGCAACGTAATCAAATGGCCCAAGGGCGCGATCGTTCGCGCCGCGAATGAGGGCGTCGGGCTGTCCCGGATGTGGTTCGCGACGGCGCAGCGCCACGGCGTCGAAATCCGTTACGAAACCGCCGCGGCGCGCTTGCGCCAGGACACCCGAGGCCGCGTGATCGGCGTCGTCGTGCGCGACCCCGCCGGCGTTCACGAACTCGACGCCCGCGCGGTCGTGCTCGGATGTGGCGGTTTCGAAGCCAACGCCGCGTGGCGCGCGCAATATCTCGGCCGGCCATGGGATCACGCCAAGGTTCGCGGCACCAGCTACAATCAGGGCGACGGTCTGCGGATGGCCCTGGAAATCGGCGCGATGCCGGCCGGCAACTGGAGCGGTTGCCACGCCACGCCGATTCATGCCGAGGCGCCGCCGTTCGGCGATCGCAAACTGACCGACAAAACCAACCGCCTGTCTTATCCGTATGGCCTGATGATCAACCGCCTCGGCCAACGCTTCGTCGATGAGGGCGAAGACCAGGCGTTTTTCACCTACGCCAAATTCGGCGGAATCATTCTGAACCAGCCCGGCGGCGTCGCCTACCAGATCTTCGACGCAAAAGCCCGCGAACTGCTTGAGCCGCGCTACTCGACCAGCGACCCCTTCGCCGCGAATACCCTGCCCGAACTGGTCCGACAGCTCGACTGCGACCATGAGACCGCCCTGCGCACGATCGCCGATTACAACGCCGCCGCCGGCCATGGCGAATTCAATCCCGGCGATCGCGACGGGATGGCGACGCGCGGCCTTGCGCTGCCGAAATCGAATTGGGCGCGCAAGCTGGATACGGCGCCGTTTCTCGCGTGGCCCGTGACGGGCGGCATCACGTTTTCTTTCGGCGGCCTGAAAATCAACGAGCACGCGCAGGCCATCGGCACGGATTGGCGGCCGATCGAGGGTCTTTACGTGTGCGGCGAAATGGTCGGCGGCCTTTTCCATAACAATTATCCCGGCGGTTCGGGCCTGATGTCTGGCGCCGTCTTTGGACGGATCGCCGGCGCGAACGCCGCGCGCGGCTGATTGCGGGAACGCCGCGGGCAGTTCCAACGATGCGTCAAATTGGCCTGAAAGCGGTTTTCATGCGCGGCGGCACGAGCCGCGCCCTGATGCTGCGGGCTGAAGATCTGCCGCGCGAACGCGCACTGTGGACGCCGATTTTTCTCGCCCTGATGGGCAGTCCGGACGCCAACGGACGCCAGCTCGACGGAATGGGCGGCGGCATTTCGTCACTCTCGAAAATTTGTGTGATCGGTCCGCCGAGCCATCCGGACGCGGACGTCGATTACACTTTCGCTCAGGTCGGCATCCGCGACGCCAGCGTCGATTACCGCGGCAACTGCGGCAACATGTCGTCCGCCGTCGGCCCGTTCGCCGTCGATGAGGGACTCGTACGCGGCGCCGAAGACGCGGCGATCATCCGGATTTTCAACACCAACACCAGCAAACTAATCGTCGCGCGATTCGCGATGGACGGCGGCCGCGCCGCCGTCGATGGCGATTTCGTATTGCCGGGCGTCGCCGGCAGCGGCGCGCCGATTCGGCTTGAATTCCTCGATCCCGGCGGCGCCGCGACCGGCCGCCTGCTCCCGACCGGCAATCCAGCCGATCGGCTCTCCGTGGATGGCCTCGGCGAAATCGAAGCCACGCTCGTCGATGCGGCGAATCCATGCGTGTTTGTCGCGGCCGATGCGCTCGGCATGGCCGGAATCGAAATGCCGGAGGAGATCGACGCGCGCCCGGAATTGCTCGCCCGGCTCGAAGCGATTCGCGTCGCCGCGAGCCTGCGGATGGGAATCGCGCCCAACGCCGAGTCGGCCCGCAAAATTCCCAGTATTCCGAAGGTCGCCGCGATTGCGCCGCCGCGCGCCGCGCGCACGCTATCGGGCGCGGAACTCGCCGCGTCCGAGACCAACATTCACGTCCGCATGATGTCCCTCGGCCAGCCGCATCGCGCCGTCCCGCTCACCGGCGCGATGTGTCTGGCGGTCTCCACCCGTATTCCCGGCAGCTTGGCGCATCGCCTTGCGAAACCCGGGGATAACCCCACCGAGCCGGTGCGTATCGGCCAGCCGTCCGGCGTGACCGTGGTTGACGCGGAGGTTTCGCGCGCGGAGCGCGGATGGCATGCGCGTCAAGCCACGGTTTACCGGACGGCCCGCCGCCTGATGGAGGGCGTGGTTTATTACCGCGCCGGAGCTGCCGGCCCGTGACCGCCAGCGGATATCGCGCGCGTCCCTAGACGGACAACCGCCTGAAATCAAGCCAGTTCGGGGTTGCATCGGGGTCAGAGTCATGGGCAAGCTCTACGGGCCATGCCGACGCGCGCTCCCATCCCCGGCGCACGCCCGCGCCTCGGTTCGCGCGACCCTGTTCCGCATCGGAATTTCAATCCCTTGATCGCATTAGATGGCAGCCGCACCGTCGCATAGCAATTCGCCTCCGGAGCGCATCGCCGAGCCGTCGAACAAATGGCTCATAGCGGTCGCCGTGATGCTGGCGACGATCATGGAGGTGCTCGACACCACGATCGCCAACGTCGCCCTGCTGCATATTCGCGGCAGCTTGTCGGCCGGCGTCGATGAGGCCGCGTGGGTGCTCACCTCCTATATCGTCGCCAACGCGATCGTGATTCCGCTCACCGGATGGTGCGGAGCGTTCTTCGGCCGCAAGCGGTTTTTCACGTTCTCAATCTTGCTGTTCGTGTTCAGTTCGCTGATGGCGGGCGCGTCGCCGAATCTACCGACGCTGATCGTCTTTCGCGTGCTGCAAGGTCTCGGCGGCGGCGCAATGATGCCGATGTCGCAGGCAATCCTGATGGAAACCTTCCCGCCGGAAGAACAGGCGGTCGCGATGTCGGTATGGGGACTCGGCATGATGCTGGGTCCGGTGGCCGGTCCGATGCTCGGCGGATGGATCACCGACAACTACAGTTGGCGCTGGATTTTCTATATCAACGTGCCGATCGGCTTGCTCGCCGCGCTGATGGTGGTCACGTTCGTCCATGATCCGGCGTACATCCGCCGCGGAATCAAACGAATCGACTGGCTCGGAATTGTTTTCCTCGCCATCGGCGTCGGATGCGTGCAGGTGATGCTCGACAAGGGCGATCGCCTGGACTGGTTCGACTCGGAAACAATCCGCACGCTGACCATCCTCGGCGTCGCTGGAATCGCGATGTTCGTCATCCAGGAATTGCGCACGCGCGAGCCGGTCGTCGATTTGCACGTCCTCAATAATCGAACCTTCGCGGTCGGCACCGTGATCACCACGCTCGTGATGTTCGCGATGTACGGCACGTACGTGATGATCCCGCTTTATTGCCAGCAGATCGCCGGCTACACGCCACTGCTTGCCGGCTTCGTGCTGTCGATCCAGAGCGCCGGCACGTTCCTTTCGATTATTTTGGCCGGCCGGCTGTTCAATCTGGTGGACGCGCGTTACCTCGTGGCGGCGGGATGCCTGATCGCAGGCTACGGCACCTGGCAGATGGCCCATTTTTATTCGCAAATCGATTTCTGGAACATCGCCATTCCCGGCATCTACCGCGGCATCGGCTCCGGCCTGATTTTCATCCCGCTGACGACCCTGAGCCTCGGCGCGGTCTCGAAAGAGAACATGGGCACCGCGTCGGGATTGTTCAACATGGTGCGCACGATGGGCGGCAGCGTGGGAATCGCGATTCTGGTCGCGATGGTCTCAAGCCACTCGCAGATTCATCAGAACTACCTGAGCGGTAACCTGACCGTCTTTCGCCTTTATGCGTGGGGCCATGCGCATTCCGCGATGATCGGCGGCTTCACCCGCCACGGCGCGGCGCCATTTTACGGAATGCTCTATGCGGAACTGGAGCGGCAGGCTGCGGTGATGGCGTTCGTGGACGATTTCCGCCTCATCGCCTACATCTTCTTCGTCTTGACGCCGGTGGCCTTCATAATGCGCCGCCCGCAATCTTCATCCGGCTCCATCTCCGCGCATTGATAGAGATGCCGTTTCGATTGTTTATGGTTTCGTCCAGCGGGCGAAGTCCTTCGCGAAATCCTGAACCGTTATCGCCTTGCGCAGGCTGAAATCGGTATCGAGCAAATCATAGATGCGATCGTCGGCGCCGCGCATGCTGAAATAGACCACCGCGCCGTCATCGCCGCCGCCTTCGATATGAATTTCGTTCTCCGCGCCGCTTGAGAACGTTCCGGCCGGCTTGATCTTTTCGACCACGCCGTTCGCGGTCTGGTCGAACACGTGCAGCGCCCCTTCGAGCACCAGCGTGGTCGTCGGCGCGACGTGGCGATGGTAAAGGCAACGCGCGCCGGGATCGAACTTCACCAGCATGTCGGCGCTGTGCGCCTCAAGATTGACGTCCAGAATCCTGTAGTAGGTTCCTTCGGTCAGAAAGTCTTTCCACTCGATATTCGTGGTGTCGAAGCGGAACGCGGGAGCGGCGGCCTGCGGTTCTTCGATGGATGATTTCTCTGCCATGTCGATCTCCATGGTCGAATTGAGCCGCGATCCTAGCAAGCGATCCTCATGCGGGCAAAAAGCCCACATCGACGCATGGCTTCCGCACGCGGCGCATCCTGACAGCCGCCGGTTCAAAAATTCAGGATTTCAGCGCGATGTCGATTGGAACCTTGCGCGTTCGGTTCTGCTCGGGGATGCGGGCGCTCAATTCGAGCACGCCGTTGCGAAACGATGCCTTGATTGCTTCGCTCTTGACGCCTTCGGGCAGGCGCACGATCCGCTCAAACCGTCCGTAACGAACCTCGCGATGGTAAAAATCGCGGGATTTTTCTTCGCTCGTCCCTTCGCGTTTGCCGCTGATGCGCAGTTCGTCGCCGGTAACCGTTATTTCGACATCTTTGGGATCGACGCCGGGCAGATCGGCGCGAATCACCAAATTATCGCCCTCGATATAGGACTCCAGCGCCGGAATCTGATCCGCCTCGCGCCGATGCGGGCCTCGCCCACCCCAAAAGCGATCCAGCAAATCGTCGAATTCACGGCTAAACCGATCCATTTCCCGAAACGGCGTCCACGCCCGAACTTCACGCGCCATTACGCTTGGCACCTCCGTTTGACCACGGGCCACCAAATCAATGGTTAACCATGATCTTCGCGCGTGCAAGAAATTTGCGCCGAAAGGCCGTGTTTCACTAAGCTCTGATTACGCATCCGCGAAGCCTGGACCGCATTTTCGATTCAAGGATTTTGCGGCGCGGGTGAACTTCCCGCCGGCGCGGCCTGCGCGCCGCCGTTGGCTCCCGCCGGACCCGGCGCCGCGGCGGGATGGAACGGTCCGGACGAAAGCGCGTCGCTGACCGGACCGTGATGCGGTGAAAAATAGAAATAAAGTCCGATGACAATCACCAGGATCGCGAGCGCAACCATGAACATACCGGATCGGCGCGAGCGCTTGCGCACGCCGCCGCCCAGCGGATGATCCAGCCGCGAGGGCGGATTGTTGTCCGCGCGCTGCACCTCGCGGACAAACCGCATCGCGACTTCGTCCTCATCCATGCCAAGGAAGGCGGCATAGCGTCGGACAAACGGCAGCATGTAGAGCTGATCGGCGATCATTGAGTAATCGTCGCTCTCGATCATCCGGACGTAGTTCGCGGGAATATGCGTCTCGCTGGCGACGTCCTCGCGGGAGCGCCCGCGCCGCTCGCGCACTCTGGTCAAATCCGCCCCCAACGACGCCGGCTCCTCGCGTTGCGCCGCCGGCGCGCCGGCGGGCTTTGCGCTCATTTTGCCCGCACGATCCGCCGCGCCCGCGGGCGGGCCGGCCGATGCGGCCGGCCGTGTTTCACCGTCGGCCTCCGAAACTTTGGACCTACGGTCGGAATTTTCCGGAGATTGAGACTCCACCGCCGTATCTGCGTCTTTATCGCTCACCGGATGCTCTACGCGCCTCTTGAATTTGAAGGAGCATCAAATCCGCTCGATCCCGAGTTTCCAGCAACCAAGCGCATAAATCCATAGATATATTGCGGCGCAGCAGGTTTACTCGTCCGGCCTGCCGGGAAAATGCTCGATTAAGTTCGGACGTGCCGACGATCCCCGGCCGGAAGACGCCATCGATCCTTTGTACAGCGCCACTTTCTTTCCTTCGCGTCCGATGATCGTTGGAGCCGGCTTCAGCAACGCCTCCAAATGAGTTACATCGCGTTGATCCGCAATAACCACGACGCACGGCCGCGACGACCATTCGCCGGCCAAACGCCGATCGGTCGGAATAAAGGTTGGAGCCGCATCGGCGCTGTCGCCGAATGGCGCCAGCTCGCCCCGATATCCGATCAGAACTTCGCGCTTCTCGAGATAGAACGGCAACGCTTGAATCTGATGCCGATACGAAGCCAGGACGCATCCGGCGTCCAGATACGGCGAAACGTCGTGCGCGAGCTTGCGACACGAAGTGAACGGTTCCGCATCTTCCCGCGCCTTTGCCATCGCGCCCAGCACGACCATCATGCCGATCGCCAGCGCCCCCGCGATCGGCCAAACCGTCACCGCCTCACGCCTTAGCCAAGCGATCGCCAATGCCGCAAGCGACACGACGGCAAGTGCACCCGCCGCGACGATTGCGTCGTTTCCGATCGCCACGACCAGAGACCGGCGGATCTCGAAGGCTGCCACCGTTACCGCTACCGTCAGCACAATATTGATTGTTGCAAGCACGAATAGAATCTCGGTCCGCAGTTTGTGACCGAATCGTGGAAGCCGCGTCAGACCCAGACCGCTCAGGATCGCCACAGACGGAAATGCGGGCAGGATATACTCGCCAAGTTTCGATGCTGGAATCGAAAAAAAGACGAAAATAACGCTGAACCAGATGGATAAATAGGCGATCGCCGGTCCAATCTTCGCGCTTTTCAAACACAATTTTGAAAATTCCAGCGGATTCCCGTCCTCGGCGGCTTCAGTCGCGGAGAGTGACTCTTGGCGACCTGCATCGAATGCGAACGGAACAAAAAATACCCACGGCCATGCCCCGCCAATCACGATCGGGATGAAAAACCATGGCCCCCACTGATGCTCGTTATTGTCGAGGTAACGATGGAGATGTTCGTGAATAATGAAAAAACTGAGAAATCCGGGGTTGCGATAGGCAGCCAAAGCAAACCACGGAACCACCAGCGCCAGATACACGGCGATGCATCCGATCCATGGCGCCCGTATGGCGTCCCGGACCCGCCCCTGCTGTACCAGCCACGCCAAGGCGATCGCTCCAACGAGCGCCAACGCGACCGGCCCCTTCGCCAGCGTGCCCAGTGCGAGCATCGCCGCCGCTCCAAGCATCAGGTTGCGCGATCGGCGCGTGGCGAAGCCCGGCGGATGGGCCGCGCGCCAGAATATCGCGAGCGCCGCGGTCATGAAGAACGCCAGCGCCGGATCCGGCGTCGCGAACCGGGCGAACGCGAAAAACAACGGACTCAGCATCAATGCGGCCGCGCCGAGCACGCCGGCCGGCAAACCGAACATCGCGGCGCCGAGGTCGGCGGTTACCGCTACTTGGCCCGCGCTGAAGATCGCCGCTTGCAGGCGCGCGGCGAATTCGTCACGTCCGAAAACTCGTATCGCCGCGGCGGTGGTCCAATAGACCAGCGGCGGCTTCTCGAAATACCGCACGAAATCGTTGCGCGGAGTAACGAAGTCGCCCCCCGCCAGCATCTCGCGCGCGACCTCGGCATAACGGCCCTCGTCAGGCTCGAACAATGGCGGGCGGCCCAGTCCGGCGAGAAATATCGTCACTGCGACGGCGAAGATTGCGCCGATCAGAGCGGCGCGGCGCTGGCGGCTCACGAACCCCCGAATCTACGAGCCATCGTGAGCTTGGTCAACCGCCCCGGCTGGCGGAATCTTTAGCCGCGGCGCGGCGTCTGACACAATATCCAGCGGCGCCGCTCGACGGTTGTATGAACGCGCCGGACGCGCCAGAATCGAAAATTCAAGCGGTTTAGCGAAGGCCTAATTGAGCGTTGCAGGAAAAATCTCCCGCCTGAGCGGCGCCGCGGCGAATCCCGCGCCCGAGATTTCGATCGTAATTCCGGTTTATAACGAAGCGGCCAACCTGCACGCGCTCTGGTCCCGGCTCGAACCGGTTATCTCCGCGTTCGGCCGCGCCTGCGAGGCGGTTTTCGTCGATGACGGCTCGGCCGACAACTCGCTCGAAATCCTGCGCGCTTTCGCGGCCGATGATCCGCGTGTCCGCGTGATCGAGTTGGCGCGCAATTTCGGCCAGCATTCGGCGATTCTCGCCGGCTTTCGCAACTGCGCCGGCGATATCGTCGTCACGCTTGACGCCGACCTGCAAAACCCGCCGGAGGAAATTCCCAAACTGATCGCGGCAATTGACGCCGGCAACGACGTCGTCGGCGGATGGCGCGAGGAGCGGCAGGACCGCACCTACCGCCGGCTCGCGTCGCGCCTGCAAAACCGCGTGACTTCCGCGATCGTCGGCGTGCCGATGCACGACTACGGATGCATGCTGCGCGCCTATCGCCGCCACATTATCGACACGGTGGTCGAATGCGACGAGAAGGCCGCCTTCGTCCCGGCGCTCGCGAACACTTTCGCCAAGCGCGTGGCGGAAATCCCGGTCGAGCACGCCGAACGCGCGGCCGGCGAATCGAAATACAATCTTTTCAGCCTTGCGCATCTCAGCCTCAACCTCATTACGGGCTTCTCGATGCTGCCGATGCGGGCGCTCAGCCTGACCGGAATCGGCATCTTCATGCTTGACGCGATTTTCGCGGCCGTCCTGATGGCCCATCGATTCATCTACGGCCCGCAGCAGGAGGGCGCGCTCTGGACCCTGTTCGCGGTGCTGTTTTTCTTCGTCGGCCTGATGTTCCTGGCGCTCGGCCTGATCGGCGAATATGTCGGCCGAATCTATATCGAAGTGCGGCGCCGCCCGAATTATATCGTCCGCGCGATCCATCGCGGCGATTCCGGGGAGCCGTCCGCGCCGCGCACCCACGGATGACCCTGACCGGCGCATCGAGCGCGGCGGCGGCCGCGGGCCGCGCGCGATGCGTGATCTTCGCGTACCACGAGATGGGATACGCCTGCATGGCGGAACTGCTCGCGCTCGGCGCTCCGATCGCCGCCCTGTACACGCATCGCGACGCGCCCGGCGAGGAAATCTGGTGGCGTTCGTGCGCGGAACTGGCCGCGACGCACGGAATACCGGCGTTCACGCCGGAACGAATCGGCGCCGCCGAGGCCGCGCGCATCCGCGAATTCGCGCCAGCCGTGATTTATTCTTTTTATTATCGCAATCTGATCGACGAGGCCGTGCTGCGAATCGCGCCGCTGGGCGCGTACAACGTGCACGGCTCGATGCTGCCGAAGTATCGCGGCCGGGCTCCTGTGAACTGGATGCTGGTCAACGGCGAGCGCGAAGCGGGCGTCACGCTGCATCACATGGTCGCGCGCGCCGACGCCGGCGATATCGTCGCGCAGCGCGCGATCGAGATCGCCGACGACGACACGGCACTGACGCTCTATCGCAAGATCATTCCAATCGGCGCCGCGTTGATTCGCGAATACCATCCGCTCATCGTCGCCGGACTGGCGCCGCGCCGGCCCCAGAATCTGGCCGCGGGCAGCTACTTCGGCCGGCGCCGCCCCGAGGACGGACGCATCGATTGGACATGGCCGGCACGGCGTATCTGCGATTTGGTCCGCGCCGTGACGCATCCCTACCCCGGCGCCTTTTGCTATGCGGATGGACGCAAACTTTATGTTTGGCGCGCCGCGATCGCGCATGAAACCGGAGTGCGCGGAACGCCCGGCGCGATTGTTGGAGAAGCGGCCGGCGGCGCGCTCGAAGTCGCGGCCGGAACGGGCGGCGTGCTCGTTTCGAGCGTACAATTCGAAGGCGGCAAGGAATGCGGCGCATCCGCGGCGCTCGCCAGCGGCGAAGCGCGCGCGCTGCGGCTCGAATAATCTGGAGGACTCATGCGGGTTTTAATCACTGGCGGCGCTGGCTTTCTCGGCTCCCATCTGTCGGACGCGTTTGTCGCGCGCGGCGACGAAGTTTTCGTGCTCGACACCGGCGCGATCGCCAAGGTGCGCCACCTGCTCGATCAGCCGCGCTTCCATTATGTGCACGACTCGATTTTCAATCTCGAGTTGATCGACAGTCTCGCCGCCAAGTGCGACCTGATTTACCATCTCGCCGCCGTGGTCGGCGTCGAGCATTATGTCGCCGATCCGTACGAGACGCTCAACGTCAACGTCAACGGCACGCAGAACGTGCTCAAAGCCGCCTACAAGTACGGCAAGAAGGTGGTTTTCAGTTCGACGTCCGAAGTTTACGGCCGCAATCCGAAAGTGCCTTGGAGCGAAGACGACGATCGCGTGCTCGGCGCCACGACCATCGATCGGTGGTGCTACTCGACCTCGAAGGCCGTGGGCGAGCATTTTTGCTTCGCCTATCACAAGCTCGGCTTGCCGGTCGCCGTGGTGCGCTTTTTCAACGTGTACGGGCCGCGGCTGGATCGGGTCGACGTCGGCCGGCTCTTCACGATCTTCATGGGCCAGTTGCTGCGCGGCGCGGACCTGACCGTGATCGGCGACGGCGCGCAGACGCGATGCTTCACCTACGTCACCGATGCGGTCGCGGCGACGGTGGCCGCGGGACTGAATCCGGCGGCCGACGGCCAGGCGATCAATATCGGCGTGGACGTCGAAACTTCGGTGCTTGAATTCGCCAGGCTGATGCTCGAACTGTACGGGCCGACGAAGTCGAAAATAAAATTCGTCACCCAGGAATCGGTTTACGGCAACAGCTACGAGGATATTCCGCGCCGCGTGCCGGACAACGCCAAGATGCGCAAGCTGCTGGGAATCGAGCCCAGGGTCTCGTTGCGCGAAGGCACGCGGATGGCGATGGATTGGTTCCGGCGCGAGGCGCAGGCGTAAGCCGTTTGGAGCCGCGATGCCCGAACAGGCGATGCGCGTCGCGCTGAAGGTTGACGTCGATACCCATCAGGGACTCGGACAGGGCGCGCCGCGCCTGATGCGGGCGTTGCAGGCCGAAGGCGTGACGGCGACCTTTTTTATCGCGATGGGGCCGGACAATGCGGGCCGCGCGATCGTGCGCGTGCTGAAAAATCCGGGGTTTCTAGCCAAAATGCGCCGCACGGGCGCGGTCTCGATGTACGGTTGGCGGACGGTGCTCTCGGGCACGCTGTTGCCCGCCCGTCCGATCGCCCTGTCCTTTCCGCAAGTGATTCGCGCGCTGGAGGCGGCAGGGTTTGAAGTGGGCGTGCACGGTTACGACCATGTGCGCTGGCAGGACCGGCTCGACGCGCTCGGCGACGCCGGCGTCCGCGCGGAGCTGGCCGAAGCGTTCGAGGCCTTCCGCGCGATCGCGCGCCGGCCCGCGCGCGCGTTCGCCGCGCCCGGATGGCGCACCTCGGCGGCGGCGCTGCGCGCGCTCGACGAAATGAAGCTCGACTATCGCAGCGACACGCGCGGGCGCGCGCCCTACCGATGCGCGATCGGCGGCGAAATTTTCGCCACACCCGAAATTCCCACCACGCTGCCCACGCTGGACGAAGTGATGGGCGGGCCCGGCCTTGCCGCACGCGACGCCGTCGTGCGCTTTTATCTCGAACGCTTTCGCGACGGCGAACTCAACGTCCATACGATTCACGCCGAGACCGAAGGGATGGGCGAGCTCGACACCTTCGTCGCAATCGTGCGCGGACTCAAGGCGCGCGGCGCACGGTTCGTCCAGTTGCGCGACGCGGCCGCCGCAATCGACGCCGCGGCGCTGCCGGCATGCGAAGTCGTGCGCGCCACGCTCGACGGCCGCGCCGGATGGATTTCCGCGCAGGGCGAGCCGCGCGAACGGACGGCGGCCCTGTCCGCCTGAAGCGATTTCGTGTTATCAGTTGTGCAATACCGCACGAGGAGACGCCGTGATGCCGGCAGCGAACCAGATCGCCGATAATCCCCGCGAAGCCGGGCTTGATCCCGCCAAAGTCGCGGAGTTGTTCCGCCGCGCCGAGCGTGAAGTGGCCGAAGGCCTGTTGCCATCGTGCCAAATCGCGATCGCGCGCAACGGCAAAATCGGCGCGATGAAGGCGTTCGGCCGCGCGCATCAGGGCGGCGCCGACAAGCCTGCCGACGATGACACGCTTTACTGCATCTTTTCCTGCACGAAAGCGATTATCTCTTCCGCCATCTGGATTCTGATCGGCGAAGGCAAGCTCGATCCTTCGGAACGCGCCGCCGCGATCGTTCCGGAATTCGGCACAAACGGAAAAGAGGTGATCACCGTCGAGCAACTGCTGTTGCATACCGGCGGTTTTCCCAACGCGCCCTATCCCCAGCCCGAATGGAACAGCCGCGAAAAACGGCTCGAACGCTTCAAATCGTGGCGGCTTGAATTCCCCGTGGGCCAGCGCTTCGTTTACCATCCAACCTCCGGCTTCTGGGTGCTGGGCGAAATAATCGAGCGGCGCACGGGCAAGGATTTTCGCGAATTCGTGGCCGAGCGTATTGCCGGCCCGCTCGGCATCCCGGAACTGCGGCTGGGATTGCCGCGCGCCGAGCATGCGCGCGTGGCCGATCTCGCCTGGGTCGGCGAAGCGCTGACGCCGGAGGATTTCAAGAAGATGGGGCTGCCGGTTCCGCCCGAAACCGAGGTCACCGAAGCGGCGATTCTCGGCTTCAACACGCCGGTCGTGCGCGAATCGGGCGTGCCGGGCGGCGGCGCGATCACCACCGCGGCGGATATCGCGTTGTTCTATCAGGGACTGCTCCACAATCCCGCGGTCAACGGCGGACGGCCGATCTGGAAGCCTGAAACGCTGCAAGAGGCGCGGCGCGTGCGCTCCGGCGACTACTTCGATCCGATCTTCAAATACAAGTGCAATCGCGCGCTGGGCGTGGTGATCGCCGGCGACGACGGCTTCGCTAACTATCGCGGATTCGGCAAGACCAACTCGCCGCTGACCTTCGGTCACGGCGGCGCGGGCGGACAAATCGGCTGGGGCGATCCGGCGACCGGTATTTCGCTCGGCTATTGCACCAACGGCTTCGACCGCAACGATATCCGGCAGGGCCGCCGCGGCGTCGCGCTTTCCAGCCTCGCCGCCGTCTGTGCCGCATAAGGAAGCGGTTGACCGGATTGCGATTCGTCACCGAAAATCACGCACCGGAGGTGATCTGGCGATGAAATTCCTGGTCACGCTCGAACGGTGCGAGGACGGATGGATTGTCGCCGAATGCCCCGCTCTCCCCGGATGCGTCTCGCAGGGCCGAACGACCGCAGAGGCGCTCGCCAATATCCGTGAAGCAATCGAGCTGAGCGTCGAAACCCGCCGCGCTGAAGGCCTGCCCATCAACATCGAGGTCGCGGAAGTGGAGGTCGAGATTTAATCTATCCGAGAATCTCGGTTCGTTTTTACTCCGAACTGTCACGTCCGAAATATTTCGGCTTACCGGCTCACGCCAACCTTCACTTACGCTACGGCAAGAGGTTGGCGGAAATGGCGAAATTGCCGGTATGTTCGGGATGGGAAGTGGTAGCGGCGTTCGAGCGCGCCGGATGGCTAAAGAATCGGCAACGCGGCAGCCACGTCTCGATGTTTAAAGCGGGATCGAAATGCACGCCCAGCGTTCCGCTTCATAAAGAACTCCACCGGGGTACGTTGCGATCCCTGATTCGCAAGGCTGGCTTGACGGTCGAAGAATTTTGCTCTCTTCTGAATCGCTGATCTCAACGATTCGGAATACAAATGTTCAACCCTGAAGAACTTCAGTCGGCGAAGGGATTGCGCAGGACGATCGTCGCTTCGCGCGCCGCGCCGACGCCGACCATCGCGAGCGGCACGCCCGTCGCCGCTTCAATTCGTTCGAGATAGCGCCGCGCCGCTTCGGGCAGATCGGCCATCGCGCGCGCGCCCGAGATATCGCCGCTCCATCCAGGCAGTTCTTCGTAAACCGGCTTGACCTTCTCAAGCATCCGCCGGTTCGCCGGAATCTCCGCGAACGATTTGCCGCGGATTTCGTAGCCGACGCAGATTTTCATCGGATCGATTCCCGTCAGCACGTCGAGCTTGGTCAGCGCCAGCCCCCACATCCCATTGAGCCGCGCGGCGTGCCGCACCAGCACCGCGTCGAACCATCCGATTCGCCGCGGGCGGCCGGTCGCACTGCCGAATTCGTCGCCCTCCGCGCGCAACGCGTCGCCGAGCCGGCCCTTGATTTCGGTCGGAAACGGGCCGCCGCCGACGCGCGTGGTGTAGGCCTTGCTGATGCCGAGCACGCCGTCGAGCCGCCCCGGCGCGATTCCGGCGCCGCCGAACACCGCGCTGGCGCCGCAGTTCGACGAAGTCACGTAGGGATAGGTGCCGTGGTCGATGTCGAGCATCACGCCGTGCGCGCCCTCGAACAGAATGCGCTGGCCGGCGGCGATAGCGTCGGCGAGAAAAATCGAGGTGTCGCAGAGATAACGGCGGAGCCGCGTCCGCACGGCCTTCATCTTCGCGATTATTTCCGCCGCCGAAACCGGTTTGGCCTTGAGCACGGCGCGCAGGTAGAGATTCTTTTCCCTGATATTGTATTCGAGTTTCTCGGTGAAGGCGGCGAAATTCTCCAACTCGTCGAAGCGCAGCCCGATGCGCGCCATCTTGTCTTCGTAGGCCGGTCCAATGCCGAAGCCGGTGGTGCCGATCGCGCGCTTGCCCAGCCGCGCCTCGCGCGCGCGATCGATCGCGCGATGGTACGGCATCACCATATGCGCGTCGTAGCTTAATTTCAGGGCGTCGTCCGCGCGCATCCGGTTGCGGCTGCGCAGGCTGTCCAGCTCCTCGACCAGCGCGATCGGATCGACCACCGCGCCGTTGCCGATCACGCAGGTTTTTCCGTCATGCAGGGCGCCGGCGGGCACCAGGCGCAGGATGAATTTCTCGCCGTTGACGACCAGCGTGTGCGCGGCGTTGTTGCCGCCCTGAAAGCGCACGACGACGTCGGCGTCGGCCGCCAGCAGGTCCACGATTTTGCCTTTGCCCTCGTCGCCCCATTGCGAGCCGACCACTGCGACAGTCTTCATAACAGGTTCCTGATTGGCGCGCGCCCGCCGCCTGCGCGCGCGTCCACGCGGCGCATCCGGATTCTGGCGCGCGATGTCAAAGCCGGATCAATGAAGCGGCGGTAATCGCCGGAATCGTTTTGAGCTGATCGATCACGCTCTGCGGCGGCGCGCCGTCGATTTCGACCAGGCTGAGCGCGGTCCCGCCCGCGCGGTCGCGGCCCAGTTCGAGGCCGGCGATATTGACGCCCGCCCGCCCGAGCATCGAGCCGACCGCGCCGACCACGCCCGGCACGTCGCGATTATGCAGCATCAGAAAACAGCCCTCCAGCGCGGCCTCGACGCGATAGCCGTCGATCCGCACGACGCGCAGCGCGCGGTTGCCGAACACCGCGCCGGTGACTTCATGGCTCGCGGCGCCGGTGCGCACGGAAATCGTCAGCATGTTGCGATAGTCGGTGGTTTCGCTGCTCCGGGTCTCGGTAATCGTGATGCCGCGTTCGCGCGCGATAAACGGCGCATTGACCGCGTTCAGATGCTGGTCGAGGAAGTTGCTCAGCAACCCCTTGAGCGCCGAGGCGACGATCGGCTCTGGATTAAGCTGCGCCGATTCGCCCGCGAACGCCACGCCGACCTGGCTCGGCGCCTCGTCGATTAGCTGCGCGGCAAGCTGGCCAAGCTTCTCCGCGAGCTTCATGTGCGGCTCGATCGCCTTCAGCTCCTTGACCGAAAGCGCCGGGATATTCACCGCGTGGCGAATCGTGCCTTCGAGCAGAAAGTCCGCGATCTGATGCGCGATATCGACGGCGACCTGCACCTGCGCCTCGCCGGTCGCCGCGCCCAGATGCGGCACCGCGATTACGTTCTCGTGATGGATCAACGGATGGCCGGGCGGAGGCGGTTCCTGCTCGAATACGTCGAGCGCCGCGCCCGCAACCTTGCCGGAATTGAGCGCCTCGAGCAGCGCGCGTTCATCGACGATGCCGCCGCGCGCGCAATTGATCACGCGCACGCCCTTTTTCATCAGCGCGAACGCCGCCGCGCCCACGATGCCGCGGGTTTCGTCGGTCAGCGGCGCGTGCACTGTGATAAAATCGGCGCGCCGGAACAGATCCTCCAATCCAACCAGCTCGATTCCGGCCCTGGCCGCGGCTTCGGCGGTCAAAATCGGATCGAAGCCGATCACCTTCATCTTCAGGCCGAGCGCGCGATCCGCGACGATTCGGCCGATATTGCCGAGGCCCACGACTCCGAGCGTTTTGTTGCAGACCTCGACGCCGGTGAATTTCCCCCGCTCCCATCTGCCCGCGCGCAAGGCGGCGTTGGCGGCGGGAATATGCCGCGCCAGCGACATCAGCAGGGAAATCGTATGCTCCGCCGTGGTCACGCTGTTGCCGAGCGGACTGTTCATCACGACGATTCCGCGCCGCGTCGCCGCGTCGAGATCGACGTTGTCGACGCCGACGCCGGCGCGCCCGATCACGCGGAGCGATTCCGCGGCGTCGATCACTTCCGGCGTGACCCGCGTCGCGCTACGGATTACCAGCGCGTGATAGGGCGCGATTATCTTCGCGAGTTCGGCCGGCTTGAGGCCAGTCTTCACATCGACGGCGAGGCCGGAAAGACGCTGGAAAACTTCTAGGCCCTGCGGCGCCAGCGAGTCGCTCAGCAGGACGCGGAGTTGTTCCGCCATGGTTTTCTCAGACGCTCCGCGCGATTCGTTCATGCACGGCGGCGACGCCCGCGCCCGCCACAAACCGATGACCCATCCGCGCCAGAGCGATTTCCAGCGCGCTCGCCGCGGTCAGCATATCGAACGGTCCCAGATAGCCCATATGGCCGATTCTCACCAGCCGGCCTTTCATCTGATCTTGGCCGCCCTGCACCGACACGCCCAGCTCGTCGCGCATCATCCGCACGATCTTGCCGCTGTCGATCCCGTCCGGAACCAGCAATCCGGTAACGCCGGGCGCCGGCGAATCGGGCGCGATCAGGCTGAGGCCCAGCGCCGGGCCGGCCGCGCGCACCGCCTCGGCCATCACGCGATGGCGCTCGTAAACACGCGGCAGGGTTTCGCCGTGTATCAGTTCAAGGCTCTTGTTCAGTCCGAAAATCAGCGAAACCGCCGGCGTCCATGCCGTCGTATGCTCGTCGCGCTGCGCCTTGAGCTCGCGATTCAGGTCGAAATAAAAGCGCGGCGTGCGATTGCGCGCGGTCCGTTCCAGCGCGCGCGCCGACAGCGCGATCATCGCCAGCCCCGGCGGCAGCATCAGCGCCTTCTGGCTTCCGGTCAGATACGCGTCGACGCCCCAGTCGTCCATCTTCTGCTCGAACACGCCGACCGAAGTGATGCCATCGACCACCAGCAGCGCCTCGCCGCGGCGGGTGACCGCGGCGACCTCGCCGACCGGATGGACCGCGCAGGTCGAGGTTTCGCTCGCCTGCATGAAGACGGCGCGGCTCTCCGGATGGGACCGCAGGGCCTCCTGAATTTGTTCGGGCCGCACCGCCCGGCCCCACTCGACCTTGACCTCGTGCCCGGTCATTCCGTGGGCGGCGAGCAGCTTGCCCCAGCGTTCGCCGAACTTGCCGCCGTTGACGAAAATCGCCGCTTCTCCCGGCACGAGCAGGTTCGTCACCGCCGCTTCCATCGCGCCGCTGCCGCTCGCGGCGAGCAGCAAGACCTCCTGCCGCGTGCCGAACAGCGGCCGCATCCGTTCGCGCGCACTGTCGAGCGCGGCGCTGAACTCGGGCGTGCGATGATGGATGATCGGCCGCGCCATCTCGAGCAGAACCTCGGGCGGCACGGAAACCGGTCCCGGCGTGTACAGATATTTTTTGAAGACTGGCACGGCTATGCGAACGCGATCCTGCTCCTGGTTACGGCGCGGATACTCCAATTATCCATTTTTGCGACAGAGAGGGCCAAAAAAAAGCCTGGTGTCCGCTTTCGCGGAACGCCAGACCCCGTATGCTAATTTACGCGCGTTTAAACCGCGTCCCTAGAGTAAGGCTAACGGAGCGGATCAATCCAGTCAAGACGCCTCTCCCGTTTAATCGCCGCCATGACACCATAACGAACAGATTTCATGATTCCATGCACAGGCGCGTTGAAAGCCCGCTTGCGCCCATGCTTAAAGATCATCAACCGCCATGACTTTGGAATATGAATTGCTCGATGGCGCCTTGGTCTGGATCAAAAGTCCGGTTACCGGGGTGATTTCATACGTCGTTGACGTTCGCGGCAAGAGCTTCGCTTTCACGCTCGGCGGACGCGACGAACTCAAGCCCGACCCGCCGCCGCCAGACCCTGAAACCTTGCAGAACGCCGTCCGCGCCTGCCCGTTTTGCCCCGGCAACGAGCATCAGGCGCCACCCGAAGCGCTGCGCCTTCCCCCTGCGGAGTTTCCGGAATGGAGCGGCGCGGGCGCGACCGAAGGCGCCACGTGGATAATCCGCGCGTTCAACAACCTCTTTCCGCGCATCCCGGAAGCGCTCACCGGCGGCCGCAACGAATCATGGGTGGTGGTCGAAGACCCACGCCATTTCGTCGACCGTCCGCGCTCGGTCAACGATCTCACCTTCACGGCGACGCTCGGGGAAAAGCATTTTTTCGAATTGATCAAGGCTGACGTCCGCCTGATGCGCCAGATTTTCGCGAATCCCACCGTTCATTCGGTGGTCGTGCGCAAGAACCAGGGGCGCGAATCCGGAGCGTCGCAGCCCCATCCGCATCAGCAATTGATCGGTTCGCCGTCGCCGCTCCCCGCCGTCGAAGCCGAGGTCCGGGCGCAGCGCGAGCATCCCGGATGGTGGCCGGAACTGCTCGAACTGGTCGAGCGTCTGGGATTGCTGATCGAGCGCGACGGCCCGGTCCTGAGCTATTCGAGTCCGATCGGCGCTTTTCCGCGCAGCTACGATATCGTCATTCCGGAATACCGGGGGCTGCTGGTCGATTTGCCCGACGACGACCTGCGGCGGTTCGCCCGCGCGCTGTTCCGAATCCTGCGCATCCTTGGACCACTGCCGCTCGATTATGAAATCCATCAGGATCCGGCGCTGCCCTTGCATGCGCACGTGAACGGCCGGCTCTATCCGTACTCCAATGTCGCGGGAACGCTGAATCTGCCGAGCGTGCTGCCGCAAAATGTCGCCGCGCTGCGTAAAGCGCTCGCCCGCAGATAGGCCGCTTATCGCGCGAGGACGCTGAATGAAAACGGCCCGGCGGATTTCTCCGCCGGGCCGTTTGATCGTTCGCTTATCCGGAAACCCTTACTCGGCCTTCCAAACCGGCTTCCGCTTTTCGAGGAAGGCGCGAATTCCCTCTTTCGCGTCCTTGCTCGATCGCACCATCCGGCCCATTTCGAGGATGTCGTCGTGCCACGCGTCGTTGGAGTTGTCGAGCGAGCGCCGCATGCTCGTCTTCATCGTGCGCAGCGACAGAGGAGCGTTGCTCGCGACCTTCTCCGCCCACTTGACGGCAGCCGCGTCCAGATTCGCGGCCGGCACGACTTCGTGCACCATCCCCATCTGCAACGCGCGATTCGCGTCCACCGGCTCGGCAGTATAGAGAATCTGCGCGGTGTTGGCCGATCCGATAATTTCGATCAGCTTGCGGATGAAGTTGTAGGGCACGACCAATCCGACCCGCGCGACCGTCATGCCCATCCGCAAATCGTCGGCCGCCACGCGCAGATCGCAATGCAGCGCCAGTTCGCATCCGCCCGCCAGCGCGGCGCCCTGAACCGCCGCGATCACAGGGACCGGCAGATGTTCCAGCCGTTTGAATATCCGCTCCAGGCTGACCGGATTATGTCCGCCTTCGAGGCGCTCAGCTTCCGCCAAATCGATGCCGGCGCAGAAAGCGCGGCCGTTGCCGCGCAGGATCACCGCGCGCACGCTCTTGTCGTTTTCGACCGACGCGATCGCTTCATCGATATGCTTGAGCAACGGTTCGTTGAGCGAATTGCGTTTCTCGGGACGATTCATGGTGAAGGTCACATAGCTGTCGTGACGCTCCACGTGGAACAATTGATCGGACATCTCGGTAGCTCCTTGGACGGACGCGATATTCGCGAAATCGGCCCCGAGCATCGCATGCGCCCGGCGGACGCTTCAAGCGCGCCGGTTCATGCTCCGCGCCAGACCGGCTTGCGCTTTTCGAGGAACGCGCGCACGCCCTCTTTGGCGTCGTTGCTGGTGCGCACCTTGTTGCCCAACTCGTCGATATCCTTGTGCTCGACGTCGAACGCTTTGCTCATCACGCGCCGGATGCTCGTCTTCATCGCGCGCACGGAAAGAGGAGCGTTGCCGGCGATCTTCGCGGCCCACGCATCGGCGGCGGCGGGCAACTCCGCGTCGGCCACGACCTTGTGAACCAGGCCGATTTCGCGCGAGCGCGCGGCGTCGAGCGGATCGGCCAGATACATGATTTCGGCGGTGTTGGCCGGTCCGACGGTCTCGACGAAGCGGCGGAATATCTGGAACGTCGGCAGATAGCCGATCCGCGCCGGCGTCATCCCGAGCCGCGCGCCCGCGCCCGCGATGCGAAGATCGCAGGTCAGGGCCAGCACCAGACCGCCGGTCAGCGTATCGCCCTGCACCGCCGCGATCGTCGGCACGGGCAGCTTTTCGATGCGGCTGAAGACCTTTTCGGGCGTCACGCCGCCGGCGCCGCCAATTTGCCCGATCTCGCGCAAATCGATTCCCGAGCAAAACGCACGCCCCTCGCCGCGCAGCACAACGGCGCGCACCTCGGACGATTTTTCGATCGCGTCGAGTTCGCGATCGAGCGCCTCGAACAGCACCTGATTGAGGGCGTTGCGCTTCTCGGGACGATTAAGAATCAGCGTAACGTAATTCGGATGACGTTCAACCTTGAGCACGTCGTCGGCCATGACGGAAGCCTCCTGGATTGCCGGACTTTTGTCCGACCATCGCACGCTCCCGCCCGCCGCATCAAGCGCACGGCCGCGATCTCAAGATCGCAATCGATGTCGCGCCGGGATGCGCCGCCAATTCAGGTCACGCGACGATGCTGACCAGCTTTTTCGGAACGTAGATAACCTTTTTGGGGGTCTTGCCGTCGAGATTGCGCTGGACCGCCTCGCTCGCCAGCGCGCGGGCGCGCACGTCTTCTTCAGCCGCATCAGCTTCAATCTCCAACCGATCCCGCACCTTGCCGTTGACCTGCACGACGACCGTCACGGTTTCATCGACGGTCAGCGCCGGATCGAATTTCGGCCACGGCTCCAGATGGATCGACCCTTGATGGCCCAGTTCGCGCCAGAATTCCTCGCCGACGAATGGAGCCATCGGCGCGAGCATCAGGACGTAGGATTCGATCGTATGGCGTCCCAACTGCTCGGGTTCCAGCTTCGCCAGATAGTTGAGCTGATCCATCAGAGCGGCCAACGCCGTATTGAAGCGCATCCGCTCGACGTGATCGGTCACAATTTTGATCGTCTTGTGCGAGCGCTTGGCGGTCTCGGCCGACGGCGCGCCTTCGGGACATCCGGCGGCAACGTACCGGCGCATCATCGCCCACACCCGCTGCAAATACCGCGCGGTTCCGGCGACGCCCGTCTCGTTCCAGTTGGTCGCCTCCTCAAACGGCCCCATGAAGAGTTCCCAGAGCCGCAGCGCGTCGGCACCATACTTTTCGACCATCGCGTCCGGCGTGACCACGTTGCCCTTGCTCTTGGACATCTTCTGGCCGTCGGCGGCCCAGATCATGCCCTGGTTGCGCAGAACCGGAAACGGCTCTTTGAACTCCACCAGCCCGGCGTCGAACATCACCTTGGTCCACATCCGCGCATACAGCAGATGCATCACGGCGTGCTCGGCCCCGCCGACGTAAAGATCGACCGGCAGCCAGTATCTGCCCGCCTGCGGCTCGAACGGCGCTTTGTCGTAATGCGGCGCGGCGAAGCGCAGGTAGTACCACGACGAGCAGGCGAAGCCGTCGAGCGTATCGGTTTCGCGCTCGGCCGGCCCACCGCATTTCGGACAAGTCGTGTTGACGAACGCGGGAACGTTGGCAAGCGGCGATCGCCCCGTCCCTGAGGGCTGATAGTCCTGCATGTCGGGCAGCACGACCGGCAACTGATCGTCCGGCACGGGCACGATTCCGTCTTTCGCGCAGTAAACGATCGGAATCGGACAGCCCCAGTAGCGCTGGCGCGAAATCAGCCAGTCGCGCATCCGGTAGCTGACGGTGGCGCGTCCGAAGCGATGCTCCTCGGCATATTTGCAGACGGCGCGAATCGCGTCGTTGGTCTTCATTCCGTTAAGGAAGCCGGAGTTGATCGCGATTCCGCGCTCGGTGAACGCCTGATCGGGCGGCGGCGTCGAACCGTCGGCCGGGGCGGTCACGACCGGAATTTCCAGTCCGTATTTTTTTGCGAAGGCGAAGTCGCGCTCGTCTTCGCCAGGCGCCGCCATGATCGCGCCAGTGCCGTAGCCCATCAGCACGTAATCGGCGATCCAGATCGGCACGTCCTTGCCGGTGAAAAGATTGCGTGCGTAAGCGCCGGTAAAGACGCCGGTCTTCTCCTTGACCGTAGAAAGCCGCTCGATCTCGCTCTGCCGCCGCGCCTGCGCGACATATTCTTCAACCGCGGCGCGCGACTCCGGCGTAACGATTTCGGCAACCAGCGGATGCTCGGGGGCGAGCACCATGAACGACACGCCGAAGACCGTGTCGGGCCGGGTGGTGAAAAAACGCACTTCTTTGCCCGGATCGCCGGTGACGGGAAACGCCAGCTCCGCCCCCTCCGACCGGCCGATCCAGTTGCGCTGCATCAGCTTGATCGGCTCCGGCCAGTCGATGCCGTCAAGGTCGGCCAATAGCCGGTCGGCGTAGTCGGTGATCTTGAAGTACCACTGCTCGAGGTCTTTCTTGCTGACCGGCGTCTCGGTATGCCGCCAGCAGCATCCGTTGACCACCTGCTCATTGGCCAGGATCGTCCGGCACTTCTCGCACCACCATTGCGAACCCAGCGCACGATAGGCCAAGCCGCGCTTGTACAGCAGCAAAAAGAACCACTGCGTCCAGCGGTAATAGTCCGGCGACGACGAATTGATTTCGCGCGTCCAGTCGTAGGCGCATCCCGCCAACTTCAACTGACGCTTGAAGTTTGCCGCGTAGCGCGGAACCGTCTCCTTTGGATGCAGTCCCTTGAGCAGGGCGTCATTCTCCGCCGGCAGGCCGAAAGCGTCCCAGCCCATCGCATGCAGCACGTTGAAGCCGGCCATCCGCTTGTAACGGCCGATAACGTCGCAGGGCACGTAGTTGTGCAGATGGCCGACCGACAAACCGTCGCCCGACGGATAGGGAAACATTTCAAGGCCGTAAAACTTCGGCCGCCCAGGCGTCTCGCGCGTCAGATAGAGGTTGGTCCGCTCCCACTCCTCGCGCCAGAAAGGTTCGATTTTGCTCGGCTCGTAACGTTCGTCCATCGCGCTAATCGGCAACTCCAGAGCATCAAGGGAGCGATAAGTTTAGCCCGCGCGGCGCCGCCGCTCCAACCCCGCCGCGGCGGCGCGCAGCTATCGTCCCGCCAGAAAATGCAGCAGCGCGGCGTTGAACATCGCGGGATCCTGGATAAAGGCGAAATGGCTGACTTCGGGCAGGATCAGCTCGCCGGCGCCCGGAATCGCCGCCGCCATGTAGTCCGTGTTTTCGCGTTTTATCGCCTCGTCATGATCGGCATCGACGATCCAGGTTGGCGTCGCGATTCCGCGCAACTGCGCCGCGCTGAAATGCGGCTGGCTCGCCCACATCTTTTCGATTTGCGCCAGAAACGCCTCATATTGCGTGGGCGTGGGCGAAAGCTCGCGGTACTCGCGCGACGCCCGCGCGATAAACGCGGTAAACACGGGGCTTTGGTTGACGTCTTTCACGCCCGACGGATCGGAATTCGCCGCGAACGCGAACAGCCGCGTCAGGCGCTCAGGATGATGAATCGCGAGATCGAGGCCAACGATCGCTCCGTCGCTCCATCCGACGATCGCCACCCGGCGCAGATGCAGATAATCCATCAGCCCGATCACGTCCGACGCCATCAGGTCGTAGCCGAACGGCGCCGCATCGCGCGAGCTGCGGCCGTGCCCGCGGCTGTCCATCACGATTACTTCGTATCGCGGATCGAGCGCTCGCACCTGCAAACCCCAATAGTTCGCGTTGGCCAGGCCGCCGTGCAGCAAAATCACCGGCTCGCCGTGGCCGAAGACGGCGTACCAGATACGAATTCCGCCGATCGGCGCAAGGCCGCTGCGCTCCGCCTTGGGCAACGTCGGCGTCGGCGGCAGGCGCATCCACGGATATTCCGCGCTGGCCGGCGCCGATACGCCGCAGGCGAGTGAAATCGTTAAAGCGAAAATAAGGCGTCGTATCGGCATCTTGCTGGCGTTCATCCGTATTCCGCGCACGGAAGCTCGCAGATAGCCGCGGCGACGGTCAAGGCTGGAGCCGCATCCGCGACCGCATCGCGTGAACTTGTAATAAAGACTGATTCTTTGTATTAGCAGCGATGCAGGCTCGGCGCCGCTACTCTTGCGGCTCGAAGCGCACGGCGCGCGCCCGCGGCCAGCGCTATCACGCCGAAGGAGGCAGTCCGATGAAGGTTGGAGCGACATTCTTTTTCCAGAATTTCTTCCGCGAAGAAAAGCCCGATTGGGAACTTTACCGCGAGGATTTGGCGCTGGCCGAGATGGTCGAGCCGCTCGGGTTCGATTCGATCTGGGGCGTCGAACATCACTTCTCGCCCTACACGATGATCCCCGACGTCCTGCAGTTCCTGACCTACATGGCGGGACGCACGAAGAAAATCGGGATGGGCTCGATGGTCGTGGTGCTGCCGTGGCACGATCCGGTCCGCGTCGCCGAGCAGATCTCGATGCTCGATCTGTACATGGGCGACCGCGAACTGACGCTCGGCTTCGGCCGCGGCTCCGGCCGGATCGAGTACGACGGCTTCCGCGTCTCGATGAGCGAATCGCGCGAGCGCTTCACCGAGGCCGCCGAAATCGTGCGCCTCGCGCTCACCCAGAAGCGCTTCTCCTACAAGGGCAAGTTCAACCAGATTCCCGAGATGAGCATCCGGCCGCAGCCGCATCGCAACCTGACCGATAATTTCTACGGCGCGATCGTCTCGCCCGAAACCGGCGACATCATGGCGAAGCAGGGAATGGGGATGCTGGTGATTCCGCAGAAGCCATGGGCGGAGCATCGCAAGGACTACGACCACTTCGGCGAGTCGTGCGCCAAGTTCGGCCAGCCCTTCAAGAAGCCGATCGTCGTATGCTTCGTCTATTGCGCGGAGACCGAAAAGGAAGCCGCGCAGGGCGCGGAGCGCTGGATGGGCAATTACGCCGACACCGCCATCCATCACTACGAATACGACGAACCCGAGCATTTCCGCGC
>JAJZAI010000033.1 GCA_021799495.1 Deltaproteobacteria bacterium | reverse complement strand
TTTATTGCGGGATCGAGCCGCGCAAACGTTCGCGATCTTTGTCGTCGCCGACGCTCGGCAAACGCGGACATATCTCAGCCAGCCAGCGGATGCTCACGGCGTCGTCAAGCGCGCGCCCGTCAGCGTCTGCGGCCCATGCGCCCTGGCTGAGCACGGTGAAATTGCAGAATTTGCGTTTGCAATTGCGGCACGTAAACGCCAGCCGGGAGCCGCGCGCCGCCGACCAATCGAGCATCTTGACCTGGAAATCATGAGTTTCCCAACTGCTGTTCGCGAATGCCATCGCCAGTGGATTCTCCTTCGGCCGTCGGGACGTTCAGGCCGCGAAGCCGCGCCTAGCGCGCCATCGCGCGATTGCGGGCTTTGCCGTTTTTCAGCGCCGGGTCGAGTTCGATTTTGATCGATTGGCCGTTGAGCACGCTGTTGTTCAGCAGGCTGTATGCGACCACGACGTCGGACACTTTCGCCATCTCGACGAAGCCGAAGCCGCGGCATTGGCCCGATGCCCGGTCCGTCACCGCCAGCGCGCCGATCGCTCCGCCGGCTGTCGCGAAATGCCGCAGCAGATCGCTGCTGGTTACGGAACTGGCAAGATTGCCAACATACACCTTGGGCATAAATGCGCCTCCTGTTCGTTACGGGCGGTTCGGATTGTCCCCATCAGCGAAGATCGGCAGTTCGGGGAAAGAGCACATCCGAAGGGCGAGTTTTCTTATTCTATGCCCTCCACGAACATAAGTACATGCGCTCCGCTTACGACCGCGTCCGGCGCGGCACGATCGCAATCCGCAAAATCGTCCATCCCGACGATTGCGGCGGGTGGATATCATTAGGTCGGGCTAAAGGCGTATGATGATCGGGCAACGCTTGGACGTTCCTGTCATCGACCCGGGAATGAGCCCGGGTTTTCTGCTCGGAGCTTTCTGGCAAAACCTTCGGAGGGCAATCGATGCCCAGCAAATTGTACGTAGGCAATCTGGCCTACACGGTCTCCAATGACGATCTCCATGAGCTGTTTTCACAGGCCGGCCAGGTGCAAAGCGCCACGGTGATCACGGACAAATTCTCGGGGCAGTCGAAAGGCTTCGGCTTCGTCGAGATGACCACGGCGGAAGAGGTCGCGCAGGCGATCCGCCAATTGAACGATACCGACCTCAAGGGCCGCAATATCAAGGTCAACGAAGCGCGACCGCGCGAATCGAGCTTCGGCAACCGTGATCACAGCGGCGGTGGCGGCGGCGGCGCGGGGCGCGGTCGAAATCGCTGGTAGAAGCGGCAGGAATTGGGCCGGCGCACGCCGGCCTTTTCCATTCGGACGCGCCCCGGCGCGTCCGAACCGATCAAAACGCTCGAATCGCGCGAACGAAAGGAAATCGGATGGAAAAACGTCGCAGGGAACAGGTTCGCAGGCAGAAACAAAAGGACAAGGAACAACGCCGGGTCCAGCGCGCCCTCGAACGCAATACGCAGCGCGAACAAGGCGGCGGCAAGGACGACGATCTCGCGGGGATCGTTCCCGGACCACAACCCGGCCAGATCGTCTGACCCCGGCTAGTATCCCTTGGCCGCGATCGCGCGGTGAACGATCGCGGCGCAATCCGGCCGCGCCCTCGATCACGGTAGCCGCGGCATTTTGCGGACTAGCAAACGATTTTCTGAAGCATCACGAAGTCTGTACGTATCTTGGTAAGCCGTCAGCTTTCTGACGCCTCAAATCCGGATATGGCCGCGTGCGATGAGTCCATGAAAGATTCTATCTTTCGCCAGCACTTACGAGATTTCGCCAATCATCGAGCGAATGGCGCGTTGTATGAAGCGTTTGGCTCGATGCGGAGCTTGAGTGCCTAATCGTCGCGTAGATAATCTCGGAGCGACGTGAATCCCGACGCAATCGCGATCGCCCCGCTTGATCGTCCGATCGACGCCGAGGTGCGGCCGCCCGGTTCAAAAAGCATCACGAACCGCGCCCTGCTGCTGGCGGCGATGGCTGAAGGCGGTTCGACGATCGGCGGCGCGCTGATCAGCGACGACACGCGCCGGATGGCCGAAGCGCTGGGCGCGCTCGGGTTTGCGATCGACGTGGACGAGGGCGCGCGCCGCATCGCCGTTTTGGGCAAGGGTGGCGAAATCTCCGCTAAAAACGCCGACCTTTATGCCGGCGGCGCCGGCACGGCGATGCGCTTTCTGGCCGGCTTCGTCACGCTGGGCCGCGGCCGCTACCGAATCGACGGCAACGCGCGGATGCGCGAGCGGCCGATCGGCCCGCTTCTCGACGCGCTCCGCGCGCTGGACGTGGACGCGGCGAGCGAGCGCGGCGACGGCCGCCCGCCGATCGCGATCGACATGCATGGCGAGCGTTGCGCGGGCGGCGGCGCCGAAATCGACGCCAGCCAGTCGTCGCAATTCGTTTCGGCCCTGCTGATGCCGGCGGCGCTCTGGCCGCGCGGCCTGCGCTTGACCACGCGCGGCGACGCGGCCCGTCCGTTTATCGAAATGACGCTCGCGCTGATGCGGCAATGGGGCGCCCGGAGCGTGTCCGACGGCGCCGAAATAGTGGTTCCGGGCGGCCAGCGCTATCATCCGCAGGATTTCACCGTGGAACCGGACGCTACGGCGGCCAGCTATTTCGCCGCCGCTGCGGCGCTGGTGGGCGGCACGGTCGTAATTCGCGGACTTGGCCGCCAGAGCGTGCAGGGCGACGCGCGCTTTATCGATCTGCTGGCGCGGATGGGCGCGAAGGTCGAGTGGCGCGACGACGCCGTCGCGATTACCGGAACGGGCCGGCTCAACGGCGTCGATGCGGAGCTTAACGCCATTCCCGATGTTGTGCCGACGCTCGCCGCGATCGCGCCGTTCGCCAGCACGGCGACGCGGATTCGCAAGGTCGCCTTTATTCGCCATCACGAGAGCGACCGGATTGCGGCGCTGGCGACCGAACTGCGCCGCGCGGGGGCGGCCGTCGCCGAATTCGACGACGGGCTCGAGATCCAGCCGTCGCCGCTGCGTCCCGCGGCGATCGAAACTTACGACGACCATCGGATTGCGATGGCGTTCGCCGTGGCGGGGCTGAAAGCGGCCGGTCTCCGAATCAGGAACCCCGGATGCGTCGCGAAGACGTGGCCCGATTTTTTTGACGATTTGGAGCGGCTCAGACGATAGTCCGCCGCTTGGCGACAGATTGATTCGGCCGGCGGCGCGATGCCAGGTGACGCGCGCCGCCGGCCGTTGCTTTTACCCTTCGGCGAGGGATTTCAGGTCCTCGGCCCAGTTTTCGTAAGGCCGGATCGGAATTATCTCGATATCTTTGGCGACGTGCGAGTAGCCAAGCTTCCAGATCGGCAACTGATGTATCGCCTGGTCGAGCACGTCGTGATTCGGCAAGTCCAGGATCGCGATGACGATCGGCTGGCCCGCCGCCTTCCAGATGCCCTTGATGGCGCCGCCTTTGACCGCTTCGAGCGCGGCCTGCGATTCCTTCAGCCAGACCGAATAAAATTCCTTGTTCGAGGTCTGGGCGGGCTTGTCGATATAGACTTTCAGCAGGAACAACACCTTTGTTTCATCTCCTTCAGATGAGGTAAAAACTCCGACCTATTTGATGGCGACCGGATTGACCGGCGAACCCGCGCCACGCACCACCTTGAGCGGCGCGCCGACAAACATGAAGGTCCACTGGCCGTCCTTGTCGCAATCGTTGGCCAGGTCTTCGAGCCAATCGATTTCGTTGAAAATCACGCCTTGGTCATGGAGCAACGCGGCGTGCAGCGGAATCATCACGCCCGCCTCTTCGTTCAGCGTCTGTTCGGTCGCGATAGTGTCGGAGCCGATCGACGGAATCTCCATCCGATGGACCCAGTTGACCATCTCCGGGCTGTAGGCAAGGCCCGGTTCCCTGAACTCGCCGTTGGGGAAGATGCCTTGGAAGCCGTGATCGTAGAACCGTTTCAGCCATCCGGTGCGGATCAGCAGGATGTCGTGTTTCTCGATCGTGCAGTTCTGGCGTTTGGCGGCGGCCTCGAGGTCGGCGACGGTGATTGGTTCGTTGGCGTCGAGCGAGGGTTTGCCTTTCAGCCGCGCGATATCGAGCAGGATGCCGCGGCCGACCACGCCGTGGTTAGCAATCGGCTCGATCGAGCATTTGCGCAGGCCGCCGGTCGTGGTCTTGGCGTCATAGCCGTTGTAGAGCTTGTCGCCGTACCAGACGTGGCCGAGGGCGTCGTACTGCGTGGTGCCCTGCAGATACATCACGATCACGTCGTCGGCGTATTCCATCCCGCCCGGAAACGGATGCGCCAGGCCGTTTTCGTAAAATCCCTTGTCCATCGCCATCGTGCGGATCGGCTGCGAGCGCGACGGATAGAGCGGGTCGCCTTCGGGCCGCGCGAGGGGAACGCCGAGCATGAAAACCTTGCCGCTTTTGATCGCGCGGGCGCCGCGCAGAACCTCGGCGCTGGTGAGATAATTGAGCGCGCCGATTTCGTCGTCGGGCCCCCATTTTCCCCAGTTTTTGGGAGCGTCCTTGAGCAATTCGGCGAAGCTGACGGGTTTGTTGGCCATAATCATTATCCTCCCGCCGTGCGGCGTCCGATCGATCGAGCGTCAGGCGCCGGCGGATTTTTGCTGCGGCGGCGCCGAAAGCCTACTACGATCCGGGCCGCGCGGTGAAATCCGGAGGCGCTTGCGCTGAAGCGGCCGATTACCTAAGGATCGCGATTGCCGGTCCGGGGAACGGCCAATCTCGACCATGGGGAGCGCATCAGATGGAACTCGATCCGCAGATGAAAGCGATACTGGACACGATCGCCGCGGCTGGCGGCAAGCCGTTCAACGCGATGACGCCGGCGGAGGCCCGAGAAGGCATCAAACTCTTGGTGCAGGTGTTCGGCGGGAAGCCGGAGCAGATGGCGAAGGTCGAGGACCGGCGCGTGCCGGGTCCGGCAGGCGAAATTCCGGTGCGCGTCTATACGCCGGCGGGCGTCGCGCCGATGGGCGGTCTGGTCTATTTTCACGGCGGCGGATGGGTGATCGGCGATATCGAATCGCATGACGAAGTCTGCCGCGCGCTGGCCAAAGGCGCCGGATGCGTCGTCGTGTCGGTCGATTATCGGCTTGCGCCCGAATACAAATTTCCGGCGGCGCCGGAAGACTGTTTAGCGGCGACCGGGTGGGTGGCGCGGAACGCGGCGGCGCTCGGGATCGACGCGAACCGGATCGCGGTCGGCGGCGACAGCGCGGGCGGCAATCTGGCCGCGGTGGTTTCGCAGATGGCGCGCGATCGCAGCGGCCCGAAGATCGCGTTTCAGCTTCTGATCTATCCCGCGACCGATTGGTCGAAGGAATCGGCTTCGCAGCGCGAGTTCACACAGGACGGCTTTATCCTGTCGCGTGGCGACATGGTCTGGTTTTACGACCATTACATGAACAGTCCGGCGGAAAAGACCAATCCCTATTTCAGTCCGGCCTGCGCGAAGAGCCTGGCCGGCCTGCCGCCCGCATACGTGCTGACGGCGGCGATCGATCCGCTGCGCGACGAGGGCGAGGCCTACGGCGAGGCCCTGCGCAAGGCCGGCGTGCCGGCGGCAATCAAGCGCTATCCCGGCGTATGCCACGGCTTCGTGATGATGGGCGCGAAGCTGGATGCGGGCAGACAAGCGATCGCGGACTGCTGCGCCGAGCTGAAAAAGGCGTTTGGCAGGTAGGATGACGGCGGCCCAGCGCAACGGCGGCGGGCCGCCCGTACGGTCGCGATGGCGGACGGGGGCGACAATCTTGACCTGCGCATCCTTGGCGTCGACGCGGGCGACGAAATCGCCGGCGCGCGGCGGATATCGCTGAAAACCACGCGCGGCGCGATTCCGATCGTGCTGCATGCGCCGGAAAACGCGACGCGCGCGGCGGTTTGTTTGAGCGGCGCGCTCGGCGGACTGGACGGTCCGGCGCTGCTCTACGCAAGGCTGGGCGCGGAGATGCCGCGGCAGGGAATCGCCGTCGCGCGGGCCGATTACCGCACGCCCAACGATTTTGGCGAATGCCTGCTCGACGCGCTCGCGGCCGTGGCGTTTCTGAAAGGCACGGGCTACCGCCGCGTCGCCCTGATCGGCCATTCGTTCGGCGGCGCGGTCGCGATTAACGCCGGGATGCTCAATCCGATCGTCGTCGCCGTCGTCGCGATCTCGAGCCAGCTTGCGGGCGCCCAGGTGGTCAACGAACTTGCGCCCAAGCCGTTGCTGCTGATTCACGGCACGGCCGACGAGATTATCGCGCGGCGCAGTTCCGAGCTGATTTTCGAGCGCGCCGGCGAACCGCGCCAGCTTGAATTGATCGAAGGCGGCGACCATCGCCTGAGCGGCTTCGGCGACCGGCTGCTGGAACTAGTCGGGGATTGGCTCGCCGCGCGCCTGTGACGGCGCGCCAGTATTTACGCGCGGGAAACGCGCCTATAACCTGATGGCGCGGCGAGCCGCGGCGGCAATTCCGCGCGCGCCGTTACTTTATCGCACGACGCTTATCACGCAGAGATGAAAATTCCAGTCGCAGTGGTTGGGGCCACGGGAATCGCCGGACAGCAGGTGCTGGCCGCGCTCGACGGCCATCCGGATTTCGAAATCGCGGCGCTTGCGGCCTCGGAACGATCGGCCCGCAAAACTTTCGACGAAGCGATTACCGACGCGCAGAGCGGAATGCGCCGATGGTACGTGGACGGGGGCGAACCGCCGCAGGCGGCGCTCGGCCTCGAGGTGCAGGAGGCGAAATCGCTCCGGCTCGACGGAATCGGCGTGGTGTTCGCCGCGATCGAGTCCGACGCCGCGCGCGAACTGGAGCCGATTTACGCGCGCCACGCGCCGACGATCAGCACCGCGCGGCCGCATCGGATGGAGCCGGACGTGCCGCTGGTGATTCCGGGCGTCAACCTCGATCATCTGGCGATCGTCGAAGAGCAGCGCCGGCGGCGCGGATGGAAAGGATTTATCGCGACGCTGCCGAACTGCACCGCGACGGGGCTGGCGGTCACGCTCAAGGCGCTCGACGAAGCGTTCGGCGTGGAGGCGGCGATCGTCACGACGATGCAGGGAATTTCAGGCGCGGGCCGCGATTTGCCCGCGCTCGACATCGTCGAGAACATCATTCCGTACATTCCGCGCGAAGAAGAACGGGTCACGATCGAAACGCGCAAGATTCTGGGCCGCGCGTCCGGCGCCGCGATCGACGAACATCCGCTGCGCGTCAGCGCGACCTGCACGCGCGCGTCGGTGCTGGCGGGCCATACCGAATCCGTCACGGCCGCGCTGAAAAAGCCGGCTACCGTGGAGCAGGCGATCGCGGCGATGGAAAATTTCGGGCGCGAGTTCAGCGCGCTCGGACTGCCGAACGCGCCGCGCCGCATGATCACGGTGCATCGCAACCCGATGCGGCCGCAGCCGCGGCTCGATCGCGAGGCCGAGCGCGGCATGACCACGTCGGTGGGCCGGATGCGCGCGGACGAGGTGATGCCGAACGGGGTCAAATATCTGCTGGTGAGCCACAACGCCGCGATGGGCGCGGGACGCGGCGCGGTGCTGCTCGCCGAGTATCTCAAGCACGCGGGCTATCTGCGCTGAATGAAGCGGCGGCCGGCCAGACGCGCGGATTGATTCGCGCCGGCGTTCAGGCGCCGGCGCCGCTCAGGGCGAGCGCGAGAAAATCCGCCAGATGCATGACGCGGATTTTCTCGCCGCGCCGGCGCAGCTCGGCCGCGATTTGCAACTCGCATCCGGGATTTCCGAGCACGACATAATCCGCGCCGGTCGCGACGATATTGTCGGCTTTGCGGCCGACCAATTCGCGCGCCATCGCGCGTTCCGTCAGATTGTAGCTGCCGGCCGATCCGCAGCATAAATCCGATTCGTTCATTTCCACCAGTTCGACCCCGGGAATCGAGCGCAGCAGGCGGCGCGGCGCTTCGCGCACGCCGAGTCCATGCGCCAGATGGCAGGAATCGTGATACGTGACAGTCGCCGGGAATCTTCGCGACAAACGGAAATTGCGGCCAAGCAGCAGCGTGCTGAGATCGGCGACCCGCGCCGAAACCGCACGCGCCGCGTCGGCGTACTCGGGTTCGCCGGCCAGCAGATCGCCATAGGCCGCGAACACGGCGGAGCATCCGGAGGCGGCGGAGAGAATCGCCGCGTCCCCGTGGCGTCCGAGCTCGCGAACGTTGGCGCGCGCGAATTCGCGTGCGCGATCGAAATTGCCGTGATGCAGGTCGAGCGCGCCGCAGCATACCGTGCGTTCCATCGGGACCACTCGATATCCGGCCGCGGCTAGCGCGCCTTCGGTGTTGCGATTTTCAGCGTCGAGCAGCGTCCGGGCGACGCAACCGTGATGCACCACCGCGCCCGGCGCGGATTCATCAGCGGCAGAAGTGGGCGCAAGGATTGGTTGCGGCGCCGCGCGCGGCGGAATCAGATCGAGCCAATCCCGCATCCCGGCGGGCGCCAGCTTGCGCATCAAAGGCCGCATCCCAAGCCGGTCGATTGCGCGCAGCGGCGCAAGCAGAATTTTGAGGCGTTCGGGATAGGGAAAAATCCCCGCGATCAGCCGGTTGCGCAGCCGTTCCAGCGGCGGGCGGCGCACATTGCGGTTGACGTACTCGCGCGCGCGCTCGATCAGCTTGCCGTAGCGCACGCCCGAAGGGCACGCGGTTTCGCATCCGCGGCACTCCAGGCACAAATCGAGATGGCGCAGCGCGTCGGCGTCGAGTTCCAGCGCTCCTTCCGCAAGCGCCTTCATCAGGTAGATGCGGCCGCGCGGCGAGTCCATCTCGGCGCGCGTCACGACGTAGGTCGGGCAGGATTCGAGACAAAGGCCGCAGTGGACGCAGTCGAAGAGCAGTTCGTAATCGACGACGTCGCGCGCCGGCCGCCGGTGCGGCGCGGCGTTCGCCGCGGGCGTCGATTTGGGCGCGGTAGCCATCGCGGAAGTCAGAGTCCTCCGACGAAACATCCGGAATTGAAAACGCCGCGCGGATCGAAGGCGGCTTTCATCCGGCGCATCAGGTTCATCGCGGGCGCGGCCGGCTGGTCGAAGATTTCGAGGCCGCCGCGTAATTCGGGAAGGACGCGGACGACGCGCACATGGCCGCGGGCGTCACGCGCCCGTGTCCGCAGCGCTTCCACCATTCGAGTGAGATCGCCGGCCGCGCGCGCGTCGAGAAAGATTCGCGCGATTCCGGAACCGGCAAAGGCGAGAAATCCGCCGGGGGCGTCCGCGAGCAACGCCGCCAATTCCGCGGGCGGCGTCGCGGCCAGCAGCTCGGCGGAGCTTGCGGATAAATCGAAATCGCGAAGGCGCTGGTAGATGGCGCCGGCTTCGGCGCCGCCGGCGACGGCGCAGTCCGCGCCTAGAAGCTCTGGAATTCGCGATCGAAGATAATCGGCCTCGACGGACGATCCGCCGAATCCGGCGATGAGCGTAAATTCCGCGTCAAGTCCGAGAGCGGCGGCGACGGACGGACTCGCGACCTCGAGATGCGCCAGCGGAACGGCGTCGTGCAGCGTCCGCGCCGCTTTGAAGGACGACGCGGCGTCGCCGAAGCGTGTCGTCGCGATCAGGCGGCGCGCCGGCAGCGGACGGACGCGGAACGTCGTCTCCGTGATAATTCCCAGCGTGCCGAACGAACCCGTCATCACCTTCATCAAATCATAGCCCGCGACGTTTTTGACCACGCGCCCGCCGCCGTGGACGAGGCGGCCGCCGTGGCCGGCGAAGCGCACGCCGATCAGCAGGTCGCGCACGGTTCCTTCGGAAAGGCGCGACGGACCGAAGCGCGCCGCCGCGACCATCGCGCCGAGCGCCGTCAATTCCGGGCGCGGCGGATCGGCGGGCAGCCACTGTCCGCGCGCGGCCATCGCGGCGTTGAGTTCGGCGAGCGTCGCGCCGGCTTCGGCGACGATCGTCATGTCGTCGGGTTCGTAGGCGACAATCCGCTTCATCCGCGCGAGCGCGACGCCGATATCGGCGGGCGCGCGCCGGATTTCCGCAAGCGTGCGCGCGGCGCCGAACGGCGCCAGCGTGACGCGATCGGCTTCGCATTTGCGCACGATTTCCGCGATTTCGTCCGCGCCGGACGGCGCCACGATCAAATTCGCGCATCGCGCTTCAGCGCCGGCCGGCGGGCGCAGATTCGCCTCGCCAACGATTGCGGCGAAAGCGCGCGCGAGCTTTGCGGGATCGTGGAGGACCGGCGGCACGGATTTCTTAAAGCGCGGTCTGGCGGCGCGGCGCGGCCGTTTCCACGCACGATCCCGGCGCCGGAATCACCTTGTTGGGATTGGCGCGCAGCTCGGGATCGAACACGCGCCTCAGCTCGCTCATCACGATCAAATCGTCGGGCGAAAAGATCAGCGGCATCTCAGCCATTTTTTCCACGCCGATTCCGTGTTCGCCGGTCAGGCTGCCGCCCATCGCGACGCATGCGCGCAGGATTTCGCGCCCGGCCTCGATCGCCCGGCGCGTTTCGTCCGCGTCGCGCTCGTCGTAGAGCACGATCGGATGGATATTGCCGTCGCCGGCGTGAAAGACGTTGCCGATTTTGAGCGAATGGCGTTCGGCGATCGCCGCGATCTCGCGCAGGATATCGGGCAGGCGGGTGCGCGGCACGACGCCGTCCTGCGTCGCGTAATTCGGCGCCAGTCGGCCGACCGCGCCGAAAGCGCGCTTGCGCGCCTTCCACAGCGTCGCGCGTTCGCTTTCGTCGCGCGCAAGCCGCACTTCGCGGGCGCCGGACGCGCGCGCCAGTTCCGCGACTTCCCGCGCTTGCGCGTCAAGCGCGGCGGCGATTCCGTCGAGTTCGATAATCAGCACCGCGCCGGCGTCGCGCGGCAGCCCGGCGTGAAACGCATCCTCGACCGCCTCGATAATCAATCGATCCATCATCTCGATCGCGCCGGGAATCACGCCGGCCGAGATAATCGCGGAGACGGCGCGCGTGGCCGCGCCGACGTCGGCGAAAATCGCCAGCAGGGTGCGGCGATCCTCGGGTTCGCGGGTGAGCTTGAGGATTGCGCGGGTGACGATTCCGGCCGTGCCCTCGGCGCCGACGACCGCGCCGACCAAATCGTAGCCCAGGCGCTCCTCGGCGGGTCCGCCAAGCTCCGCGATTTCGCCGTCGGGCAGCACGATTTCAAGGCCGAGCACATGATTCGTGGTGACGCCGTATTTGAGCGTATGCGGCCCGCCGGAATTCTCGGCGATATTGCCGCCGATCGTGCAGGCCATCTGCGACGACGGATCGGGCGCATAGAAAAAGCCGCGCTCGCGCACCGCGTTGCTGACGTGAAGATTGACCACGCCGCTTTCGACTTCGACGCGGCGGTTGGCGTAATCGATCGCGAGGATGCGGTTCATCCGCGACGTGCAGATCATCACGGGCGCGCCGACAGGAAGGCATCCGCCGGACAGGCCGGTGCCGGCGCCGCGCGGCACGAAGGGAATTTCGCGGCGATGGAGCGCTTTGAGCACGGCGCTTATTTCCGAAGACGAGCGCGGCCGAAGCAACAGTTCCGGCGCGCTTTTTTCGATCGTCCAACCGTCGCATTCGTAAACTTTGAGTTCGGTCGGCCGCGAAACGATCGCGTCGTCGCCCAGAATCGCGCGCAGTTCGGCCACGGCCGCGGAATCGAGCGCGCTTTTTCCGACTGACGCCATCGCGGGCAAGCCTAGCACGGAATCATCGGTATTCGCGCAGGCGATTTCAATTTGCGTTTCCGCCGCCCTAAGATATGGCAACGCGCGTTTGGCCGGATTCTCCGTCCGCGCATCGGCCGCGCCGCATCGCAAAAGGGAGCTTTCATTTGGCCACGTCATTTCCCGAACTCAATCCCGGACCGCGCCTGCTGCTCGGCCCCGGACCGTCCAATGTCCATCCGCGTGTGATGAAGGCGATGGCGTCGCCGGTGGTCGGCCATCTCGACGCCGATTTCGTGCGCGTGATGGAGGATATCAAGCGCCTGCTGCGGATCGTTTTTCAGACCGCCAACGAAATCACCTTTCCGGTCTCGGGCACCGGATCGTCCGGGATGGAGACCGCGCTGATGAACCTGGTGGAAGAGGGCGACGAGGTCGTGATCGCGATCGCCGGCGTCTTCGGGGAGCGTATGGCCGACGCCGCCGGGCGGCTCGGCGCGCGGGTCCATCGGGTGGAGGCGCCGTGGGGCCGGATTATCGAGGCCGAGCGGATCGAAGCGGCGCTCAAAACCGCGGCCAAACCCAAGCTGCTCGCGATCGTCCACGCGGAAACTTCGACCGGCGCGTGGCAGCCGGTGGAAGCGCTCGGCGCCATGGCGCATCGTTACGGCGCGTTGTTCCTGCTCGACGCGGTGACTTCGCTCGGATGCGTGCCGGTCGAGATCGACAAGTGGGAAGTGGACGCCTGCTACAGTTGCACGCAGAAGGGCGTCAGCGCGCCGCCAGGTCTCGCGCCGGTGACGTTCAGCGAGCGTGCGATGGCGGCGGTGCGAGCGCGCAAGACGCCGAGCCGCTCGTGGTATTTCGACCTCGCCATGATCGAGCGTTACTGGGGCGCGGAGCGGCTTTATCATCACACCGCCCCGATCACGATGAATTACGCGCTCTACGAAGCGCTGCGGATAATCGTCGAGGAGGGGCTGGAAACGCGCTTCCGGCGCCATCGCGAAAACGCCGCGGCGATGCAGGCGGGGCTTGCGGCGCTTGGGCTGGAGCCGGCGGCGCAGGCGGGCCATCTGCTGCCGCAGCTCGCGGTGGTGAAAGTTCCGCCGGGAATCGACGAAGCGGCGGTAAGGGCGGAGCTGGCGCGCAAATACAATATCGAAATCGCCGGCGGTCTCGGTCCCTTCAAGGGCAAAGTCTGGCGCATCGGCACGCTCGGCGAATCCTCGCGCCGCGAGCATGTGACGCTGGCGCTGGGCGCGCTGGAAACGATTCTGGCCGGAATGGGCCTTGAAATGGCGCGCGGGGCCGCGCTGGCGGCGGCGGAACGGGCGTGGCGCGAAGCTTCGGCCGCGTAACGCGCTCCGGATGGTTCAGAACGGCCGAACGATCACCAGCACCAGGATCGCGAGCAGGAGCAGGCTCACGACGCCGTGAATCATGCTGAACTGGCCACGCGTGGCGCGGCCGGGATCGTCGGCGAACGCCGCGATTCGCCGATATAGCAGCGCGTGGAAAAACAGCATCACGACGACCAGCGCGAGCTTCGCATGCATCCAGCCGTGACGCATCACGGACGGATTTTCGATCAGCGCGAAAATTCCAAAGAGAATCGCGACGATCGCGCCCGCGTTGGCGCTGGCGTTGAAGAGCCGCCGGGCGGCCAGCGCCGTGGCTTCGCGCGCCGCGCCGACCTGGTCGGGCGCGAGCGCCATCAGGCTGCTGATCACGAGCAGGCTGCCGATCCACATGATTACGCCGAAAACGTGAAAGACGATGATCCAACTTTCGAATTCCGTGGCGGTCTCTCCTGATTTGGCGGCGGGTTACGGCGCCGCGGCCGTGGCCGGCGCCGCGAACGAAACCGCGAGCGCCGCAATCACGGCGAGCGCCGCGCCGATATACGCCGCGTTCGGTCCGATCGAACCGTATATCACGCCGCCCGCGATCGGTCCGAAAATCCGCGCCAACGACATCGCCGATTGATTCACGCCGAGCACTTCACCCTGCAGATGACGCGCGGCGCGTTTGGAAATCAGGCTTGCGACGGACGGACTCGCAAACCCGTAGCCGATCGCGAGCAGCGCGAGCAGCACGAATAATCCAGCGCGATCGCCGGCGCAGGCGAGCGGCGCCAATCCGATCGCGAACGCGATCAATCCGAATTTGATCAGGCGCGCTTCGCCCGCGCGCGGCGCGATTTTGCCGAGCAGATATCCCTGCACCACCGCCTGCATCAGGCCCGCGTATGCGAGCAAGCCGCCGACTCCGGCGGGGCCGTAGCCATAGACGGCGGGAGCCATTATCGCGAAGGTCGCCTCGAACGCGGCCATCGCGAACGTGCCGAGAAAAGCGACGCCGAACAACGACGTGAGGCGTCCGTCGCGCAGCCGCGCCGGCATCCGCGCGAACGGTTCGAACAGATGCGCGAACTCGAGGCGCGCGGCCGGATTTGGCTGATGGGATTCGGGCAACCTCACCGCCGCGAAAAGCAGATTGGCGAACGTGAGCGCGGCGGCGAAAAATACCGGGATGCGCAAATCGCTGTGGCCGAGCAGTCCGCCGATTCCCGGTCCCAGCACGAAGCCGAGGCCGAACGCCGCGCCGATCATCCCCATGCCGTGCGCGCGTCCGCGCTCGTCGGTGGTGTCGGCGACGTACGCCTGCGCGGTCGAGATCGTGCCGGCGCAGGCTCCGTGCGCCGCGCGGGAAATCAGCAGCCACGCGAACGAGCCGGCGAAGCCGTAGATCACGTAGCTGAGCGACGAACCGAACAAGCCGAGCATGATGATCGGACGGCGGCCAAAATGGTCGGAGAGCCGGCCGAGAATCGGCGCCGCCAGGAATTGCGCGAGCGAATAGGCCGACAGAACGAGGCCGATGCCGGCCGCGCCGACATGCATGCGGGCCGCGTACAGCGGCAAAAACGGAATGACGATTCCGAACCCGAGCAGATCGATGAAAACGGTCAGGAACAGGACCGTCAGCGCCGCGCGGCGCCGCCGAGGGTCCGCGGACTGCGAAAAAGCTTCAGCGGTTGACATTGATTTGAATCGCGCGATGAAACAAATCTTATGCGGCAGCCGCAGTCAAGGATTGCGCCGCCGCATCCTGACCGGGAGAGCGCGACGATGGGAAGTTCATTCGCTGGCGAATTGAAACGCAAGACGGCGGCGCCGGAAGCGGCCGCCGCGCAGGTCAAGTCCGGAGACTGGATCGATTACGGTTTCGGCGTGGGCCAGCCCGATCTATTCGATCGCGCGCTGGCCGAACGGATTCAGCATATCGAGCGCGTGCGGCTGCGCGCGACGCTTTCGATGCGGCCGCGGGCGGCGGTCGAGGCCGATCCGGCAGCGCGCCATCTCGAAATGTACTCGTGGTATTTTTCAGGACTCGAGCGGGCGCTGCACGATCGCGGCCTGTGCCAGCACATCCCGATGAACTTCGGTGAATCGCCCGACTACTACCGGCGGTTCTGCGATGTTGACGTCGCGATTCTGAAGACCGCGCCGATGGATGCGCATGGCTTTTTCAATTTCGGCGGCGCGGTCACGTACCACAAGGCGCTGACCGAAAAAGCGCGCACCGTGATCGTGGAGACCGACGAGGCGATGCCGTACGTGTTCGGCGTCGAAAACGGCGTGCATCTCAGCGAGGTCGATTGCGTAATCGACGGCGGCCGCGGGTCGATGCCGGAACTCAAGAATGCTCCGGCGGGCGCGATCGAACGGAAAATCGCCGGGCTTATCGCCGCGGAAATCGAGGATGGAGCGTGCCTGCAAATCGGCATCGGCGCGATGCCTAACGCGGTGTGCGAGCTGCTGGTCGATTCGCCGGTGCGCGACCTGGGCGTGCACACTGAAATGTTTGTTGATTCGCTGATGAAGCTGTACGAGGCGGGCAAGATCACCGGCGCGCACAAGACCCACGATCGATTTCAGATGACCTACTGCTTCGCCGCCGGCTCGGCGCGGCTGTACGAGTTTCTCGATCGCAATCCCGCGTGCTTCGTCGGCCCCGTCGATTACACCAACCTGCCGCATCGGATAATGGGGAACGATCGCGTGGTGGCGATCTGCAACGCGGCGCAAATCGATTTGACCGGCCAGGCGTGCGCCGAGTCGGCGGGAATCCGGCAAATCAGCGGCACTGGCGGACAGTTGCAGTTTATGCGCGGCGCGTATGCGTCGCTCGGCGGCAAGGCGTTTCTCTGCCTGTCGTCAACCTACGAACGCAACGGACGGCGCGAAAGCCGCATCGTCGCGCGCATCGCCGAGTGCAATATCGTAACGACGCCGCGTACCGACGTGATGTACGTCGTGACGGAGTACGGAATCGCCAATCTCAAGGGCAAAGCGGTTCCGGACCGGGCGCGCGCGCTAATCAATCTTGCGCATCCCGATTTCAGGGAAACGCTGGAGCGCGAAGCGCGCGAATATCGCCTGCTGCCGCGGCGATACATGTAAATTCGGAACGCCGATTTGCCGCGCGAGATCAAGCGCTCGCGCGGTTCAAGGATTCTTCGCGGTAGGATGATTCGGAAAGCGGTAAATCAGCTCGTTTTGGCGAGTGTAACCCAGTTCGTTGCGAATCAGCCGTTCCACGTAGGCGTTGTCGTTCTTGAGCCGATCGATCTGACTGTTCATCTGGTTTTCTTCGGCTTGCAAACGGTCGCGGCGCGCCTCCAGGTCGCGGCGATGGCGGCGCAGGTTGGCCAGATCGCGCGGACCCATCGCGCCGCCAAGCAGGCTGAACAGCAGCACCGCGAGGATTCCCCCGAGGATTAGATTCAACCATTGGCGCCGGAGCAAATAGCTTAATTTCGCCATCACTTCGATCGTAAAGCCAAGTTCTTTCGCAAATCAAGATTCCTAATGTCTGAACGATATTTTAATTTCAGGAAAATCCATGAATCATGGTCTGAATCCGGATTTTAGAATTTGTTTATAAATTTTCATGAACGGCTCTTGATTCTTGCATAACGTGTTTCTATAATCGGCTCGTCGTCCGGTTGAGCGAATCGTTGTTATCAAGCCCGTCCGGCAGCAGCGACCGCATAGGAGGAACGTATGCCAGCAACCAAAAAGCCCGGTACGAAGAAGACCGCCAAATCCAAACCGAAGCTGAAGAGCACCATGGCGAAGAAAAAGGCTACCAAGAAGCCGACCAAGAAGAAGTAACCAACCATATTTATCGCCCTCCGCGCCTTAACGGCTCGCGGAGGCCTTCAACCATGCCGGGCTAGCTGCTGGACGAGCCGGGGCTTCAAGCCTCGTCAGAAGGGAGAGCCCCCTTGCAAAAGGGGGCTCTTTCCTTGAAAGCGTTCGTACAAGGCGAACCAATCCTGCCGCTTTTCCAGATTTGGATACCTGCCGTTTCGACACTTTCATCTTTGATTAGCTGACGCTATCGGTCGGTCATCCACTGGAGTGTTTTTCACTGTCAACGGACGGTCCGGTTTCGGTGAAGCTCGGATACGGCGGCGAAATCAGTCATCGAAAGCGGCCCCAAACCCATGCGGCTGGCCGCGCTGTATTTGGTGAAGCGCCATTACGTCGGACGTAATCGACAACCGTCATTGGGTGGCATACTAGTTCGCCAACCCAAACCTGCCGTACCTGATTCGCGAAACAGCGTGATGGCGCCTGGCGCCCAACTGTAAAAGGAGAAGCACATGGATTCGATGAGCGTTCTGCGCGAAAGCGCGTTGCCTTTCGCCGATTTTCTGGGGCTGCGCCTGCGCTCGGCCACACCCGATCGGATCGAGGCCGAACTCGAAGTGCGCGACGAATTGTGCACCCGCCCGGCGGTGATGCATGGCGGCGCGATGATGGCCTTTGCGGATTCGCTCGGCGGTTACGCCGCGGCGCTGAATCTGCCCGGCGGAGCGGCGACGACCACGCTCGAATCGAAGACGAATTTTTTCGCGGCGGCCCCCGTCGGAACCAGGATTATCGGCGAATGCACGCCGCTGCATCGCGGCCGCCGCACCATGGTTTGGCAGACGCGGCTTACGTCGCCGGAGGGCCGGCTGCTCGCGCTCGTGACGCAGACCCAGATGGTGCTGGAGGGGCGCGCACTGCAGCCGGCCGGCTCGGAATCCGGCAAAGCGTGATAGGGTGTTTGCAATTGGGGAGCGGGAACGCGCGTAACGCCGTAAAGATTCAAAAAGCCGAAGCTTGCGGAGGGCAAACCGATGGCGTCGATGGAAACGGAAGTTACCGAAATCGCGGATCGCATTTACCGCCTGGCGACTTTTGTTCCCGGCGTCGCCGGCGTGGGCCTGGGCTTCAATCAGTTCATGATCGACGCTGACGAACCGCTGCTGTTTCATTGCGGACCGCGAGGCCTGTTTGGAACGGTCTCCGCCGCCGCGGCGCGCGTCATGGATATCAAAAAGCTGCGATGGATCATGTTCAGCCACGTCGAGTCCGACGAGTGCGGCGCGCTTGACGAATGGATGACCGCCGCGCCGAACGCGGTCGCGGCGCACGGCCGCATCGGATGCAACATCTGGCTCAACGACATGGCGGCGCGGCCGCCGCGCGCGCTCGCCGACAACGAAGTCGTCGATCTCGGCGGCAGGCGCGTGCGCCGGCTCGACACCGCGCATCTGCCGCATTGCTGGGACGCCGGGTTGATTTTCGAGGAGACCACCGGAACACTGTTCACCAGCGATTTGTTCACGCAGGTCGGCGAACGGCCCGCGATGGGCGGCGGCGAGATCGTCGCCGACGCGCTCAAGGTCGAGCGGATGCTGCCGTTCACCAGCCTTACGCCGTCGGCCGCGCCCAACGTCCGGCGGCTGGCCGCGCTCAAGCCGAAGACGCTCGCGATTATGCATGGCTCGTCGTTCGCGGGAGACTGCCCGGCTTTGCTGGAGGCGCTCGCCGCGGATTACGACGCGCGTATGCGCGGCGCCGCTTAGCCGCGATTATCCGGCGCGAGACTTTTTCGTCAGGCGTGGTTCAGCCGGCGATCAGGCGGCCCCACCAGGTGATCGCGATTCCGGCGAACAGCGCCACCAGCGGCCATAGCGGATGCGGCAGCGAGTCGGCGTCATTGAAGCGCCGAATCTGCGGCAACACATCCGAGGTCGCGACGGCGAGAAAAGTTCCGGCCGACAGCGCGATCGACCCGCCAATCACGCGGTCGTTGGCGTGATGCAAAAATATCCAGGTGATTAGCGCGCCAACCGGCGTCGAGCAGGCGAAGACCAGCATCGCGATCGCAATCGACCGGCGCTCCCATCGATCGAGCAGCAACAGGCTGGTCAAGGCGAACGAATCGGGAATTTTGTGGAAAATGATCGCCAGCAGCACCACGCCGCCAAGTTCCGGCCGCTGATAGCTGGAGCTGAGCGCCAGGCCGTCGAGCAGGCTGTGGAAGGACAGGCCAAGATAGGCGGTCAATCCAAGATGGATATGATGGGCGTGGCCATGCTCTCCGGCATGTTCCGGATACGGATGGACCAGCACGAACCGCTCGAGCAGAAAGATCGTCAGGAACCCGGCGATCAGCGGCCATCCGAGCGTGGCGCCCAGAATCGGCGCGCTTTCGGGAATCATGTCGAAAAAAGTCGCGCCGAGCAGCACGCCGCCCGAAAAGCTCACCGGGATCAGCAGGCTCCGTCGCGACCAGTCGCCAATCAAAGGGGTCAAGCCGCCGGCCAACGAGGTGACGATAATGACGGCGAGGTAGAAGAGGAAACCGGCGTTCATCTGGCGAAACTTCGCTAGCATAGCGGATACGCCGCGACAATGCGCCACGGCGCGGCCGGAGCGCGTGCGCGCGCTTCTTGCGGATCGTCGAAGCCGCGAATAATTGCGCCCGCCGGGGCCATTTGTTATTTTCAGTTATGGCAGCGCCGGATCCATTTCCGGTTCACATTTCAGACTCTTCAACGAGCCCGCGGGGAAACTGCGGGCTTTGTCGTATCGGGTGATTGAACATGGCGCTTCAAGAGCTTCGCGAAGGACTCACGTTTGAAGACGTGCTTTTGCTGCCGCGGTTCTCCGATCTGCTGCCCTCGAACTGCGACGTCTCGACCGTGCTGAGCAAGCGGATTCGTCTGAGAATTCCGTTGGTTTCCAGCCCGATGGACACGGTCACCGAATCGCGCACGGCGATCGCGATCGCCCAGCTTGGCGGCCTCGGCTTCATCCATCGCAATCTTTCGATCGAGCGGCAGGCGGCCGAAGTCGCCGCGGTCAAAAAGTACGAAAGCGGCATGATCGCGGATCCAGTGACGGTCCATCCGGATCAGCCGATCGGCGACGCGCTCGCGATCATGGAGCGCCACGGCATCTCCGGATTGCCGGTGGTGGCCGACGGCCGCCTGGTCGGCATCCTGACGAATCGCGACCTGCGCTTCGAGCGCCGTCCCGACCGGCTCGTATCCGAAGTGATGACGCGCAAGGTGATCACCGCCCGCCTCGGAATCAGCGTCGATGCCGCCAAGGAAATCCTGCAGGCCCATCGGATTGAAAAGCTGCCGCTGGTTGACGAGCACGACCGCTTGTGCGGCCTGATTACCGTCAAGGACATGGACAAGGCGACGCGCCATCCGTATTCGAGCAAGGATGCGATGGGCCGCCTGCGGGTCGGCGCGGCGATCGGCGTCGGTCCGGATCGCGCCGAGCGCGCGGCGGCGCTCAAGCGCGCCGGCGCCGACGCGCTGGTGATCGACACCGCGCACGGCCATTCGCAGAACGTTATCGACGCGGTGCGCGAGACCAGGCGCGAATGTCCGGAGCTTGACGTTATCGCCGGCAGCGTCGCCACCACCGATGGCGCCAAGGCTTTGGTCGAGGCGGGCGCGGACGCGCTCAGGGTCGGGATGGGTCCCGGCTCGATCTGCACGACGCGCGTGGTTTCGGGCGTCGGCGTGCCGCAGATCACCGCGATCATGGATTGCGTCGCGGTCGGCGAGCCGGCCGGCGTGCCGATCATCGCGGATGGCGGCATCCGCTTTTCCGGCGATATCACCAAGGCGCTTGCGGCCGGAGCCTCGTCCGTGATGATCGGTTCGCTGTTCGCGGGCACCGAGGAAAGTCCCGGCGAGACGATTCTCTACCAGGGCCGCACCTACAAACTGTATCGCGGGATGGGTTCGCTCGGCGCGATGAGCGAGCGGGTGCGCGATCGTTATGGCCAGCACGAGGTCGCCGACAGCGGCAAGCTGGTGCCCGAAGGAATCGAGGGCCGCGTGCCGCATCGCGGCGCGCTCGCCTCGAATATCGAGCAACTGGTGGGAGGATTGCAGGCCGGGATGGGCTATATCGGCGCGGCGAATCTGCCGGAGCTGCGCCGGCGCGCGCGCTTCATCCGCGTCAGCGACGCGGGCCAGCGCGAGAGCCACGTTCACGACGTCTTTATCACCAAAGAAGCGCCGAACTATCGCCAATAGCCGCGCCGCCGCTCGAACCTCGCCGGCGGCCGTGGCAGAATCTTCGCGATTCGTAATCGCACGCGCGCGAACGGGCGGACGCGGCGGGGAAGGCGGCGGGAGTCGATGAGGCGCAGCGGTAAAATCCGCGTCGGAGTGCTGTTCGGCGGCCGGTCCGGCGAACATCAGATTTCGTTGCGATCGGCGCTTACCGTGATCGGCGCGATGGATCCGAAACGGTACGAGGTTGTGCCGATCGGCATCGCGCGCGACGGTCGCTGGTATCTGCGCGCGGACGCCGTCGCGACGTTGCGCGCCGCCACGCCGAAGTTGCGCGCGCTCGGCCGCGGCGGCGCTCCGGTCGCGCTGCTTCCCGAACCCCGCCGCGGAGAATTGGTCGTCCTGGCCGGCGGCAAAGCGCGCGCCGCCGGCCGGCTCGACGTCATCTTTCCGGTTCTGCACGGCGCCCATGGCGAGGACGGAACGATCCAGGGATTGCTGGATTTGGCCGGCGTTCCATACGTCGGCGCGGGCGTGCTGGGCTCGGCGCTCGGGATGGACAAGGACGCGCAAAAGCGGCTGCTGCACGCGTCGGGCGTGCCGGTGGTGCGCCATTTCGCGATCACGCGCGCCGAATTGCACGACGATCCCGAGCGCGCGCGCCGGCGCGCCAAGGAACTCGGCTATCCCCTTTTCGTCAAACCAAACGCGCTCGGCTCCTCGATCGGCATCAGCCGGGTTGCGAACCCGCACGGGCTCTCCGACGCGATCGCGGAGGCGCTGCGCTACGACCGCAAGATTCTGCTGGAAGAATCCTGCGCCGGCCGCGAATTCGAGTGCGCCGTGCTCGGCAACGATCGGCCCGCGGCCTCGGTTCCGGGCGAGGTGATCGTCACCGGCCACGATTTTTACAGCTACGAATCGAAGTACGTCGATCCCAAAGGCGCGACGACCAGAATTCCCGCCGCTTTGCCCGCGCGAATCGCCGATCGAATTCGCGAAATCTCGGTCGCCGCTTTCGCCGCGCTCGGCTTGCGCGGCATGGCGCGCGTCGATTTCCTGAGCCGCCCGGATCTCTCGGAACTCTTCGTCAACGAGGTCAACACGATTCCCGGCTTCACCGCGATCAGCATGTACCCGAAACTTTGGGAGGCCAGCGGACTTCCGCTGCCGAAATTGATCGACCGCCTGATCGAGTTGGCGCGCGAGGATTTTCGCGAACGCGCGCGGCTGAAGTACCTCTATCAGCCGCCGCTGGCCGGAGGCCGGTCCGCGCGATGAACCGCCTGCTGATCGCGACCACCAATCCGGCCAAGCTCGCCGAATACCGGTTGCTGTTGCGCGGTTACGGCTTGCGGGTGTTGTCGCTGGCCGATTTCGCGATCGACGCGGAGGCGCCGGAGGACGCCCCGAGCTTCGCCGAAAACGCGCGGCTCAAGGCGCGCTTTTACTTCGCGCGCGCGCAGGTCGCGACGCTCGCCGACGACGGCGGCCTCGAGGTGGACGCGCTGGGCGGCGCGCCCGGAGTCCGGTCCCATCGATGGCTTGGCGATGACGCCGATGATCGCCGTCTCGCCGACGAGATTATCCGCCGGATGCGCGGGGTCGAGCCGCCGCGCCGTACCGCGCGCCTGCGTGCGGCGGCGGCGCTCATATTTTCCGACGCGGGCGCCGTCCGCGAACGCGTGGTCGAAGCCGCTCTCGACGGCGTGATTCCGGAGCGCCGCCACGAGCGGGTGCGGTCCGGTTTTCCCTATCGCGCGGTCTTGTTCCTGCCCGATCGCGGATGCTACCTCGGCGAACTCGGCGAAGAAGAGGAGGCGCGCATCAGCCAGCGCCGCGCGCTGGTCCGCCAACTCGACGCCGATTTGCGCCGGCTGGCGGCGGCCGGTTCCGAATGATTCGCGCCGCCGCGTTTGCGGCTACCATACAAGCACTGGGCAAAGTACTATCCAAATCGCGCGGACCGCGCCGGACTTCGCATCGTACGGCGGCGCAAGCGGTTTCCTTACGGGCTTCGATCGCCGGTCCGCTCGGCAAATGCATCATCTGACGCCGTTGCAAATCGCTCTCGGATTCGCGCTGCTCGGCCCTGACGAGCGGATCATGGTCGATGCGATCCTGATCGCCGTCTTCACGCTCGCGACCGTATTGATTCGCCAGCGCCGCGAATCGTTTCCGATCACCGGCCTGCTGATGTGCGCGGTAGGTTTCGCTTTCGACCTGCTCGCGACGCCCGCCGCCGCGGCCGAGATGGGGTGGGCGCCATGGGCGGGCGGCGTCGCGCTGGTGCTGGCGAGCTGGGGCTTTATCCATGTGGTCCTCGCCTCGGTCGATTCCGTTGCGCATCGCACGCGCGCCCACTTCTCGACCATCTTCAAAGACTTGCTGATGATCACGCTTTGGGGCGTGATCCTGATGCTCGTGCTGCGCCAGGATTTCCACTTCGATCTGACGCCGCTGCTGGCCTCGACCGCGATCGTCGCCGCGGTCGTCGGCTTCGCGCTGCAGGAAAGCCTTGGCAATATCTTCAGCGGCCTGACCTTGCAGCTCAGCAAGCCCTTCGATCCGGGCGACTGGGTGAAATCCGGCAATTTCGTGGGGCGGGTGCAGGGCATCGGCTGGCGCTCGACCGCGCTGATCACGCGCGCCAATGAGTTCCTCGAAATTCCCAATTCGCTGATAGCGAAGGACGCGCTGGTCAACTATTCAGCCGGCGGCGTTGGCAGCGAGCTTACGATCGGTTTGAGCTATGACGCGCCGCCCAATTACGTCCATTCCGTGATTTGCGAGGCGTTGAGCAACGTGCCTGGCGTGCTCGCGAGTCCGCCGCCCGAGGTTTTCACTTGGGATTACGCGGACTCGGCGATTCGCTACCGGGTGCGCTACTGGCTTGGCGACTACGCCGAGGCCGAGCGCATCCACAACGCCGTCGCGACCTCGCTATGGTACGTGCTGCGCCGCAAGGGAATCGAAATTCCATTCCCGCAGATGACGCTTTCGCGCGCGGCAAAGGCCGCCGGAGGCGCTGGCGAAGCCTTCGAGCGGGAGTTGATGAATGAATTGCGGCTGGTCGATTTTCTGCGCGGCCTGCGCGACGAGGAGCTGCGCCTGCTCGTTCCCGGCGTCTCCCTGCTGAAATTCGGCGCCGGCGAGTCGATCGTCCGCGAGGGCGACGAGGGCGATTCGCTGTTCATCATCCGCTCCGGCGTGGTCGAAGTGCTCGCGGCGTCGTCCGACGGCCGCCCCGTGCATATCCGCGATTTGACGCGGCCCGCATTTTTCGGCGAGATGGCGCTGATGACGGGCGAGCGGCGCAACGCCACGGTGCGCGCCCGCACCGACGCCGAACTGATCGAATTGGGCCGCGACGCGTTCAGCGAGCTTTTCAGGAACCATCCCGAAACCGCGTCGCAGATGGGCGAAGTGATCGCGCTCAGGATGTCCGAGCGGCGCGAGCTGCTCGCCGCCGCGCCGCATGCCGACGGCGATCGCACGCGCGCCAACTGGCTGCTCAACAAGATGCGCGCGGTCTTCAATCTCACCCCGCCGCGCTAGCGCGGCGGGGTTGCCGCGGGCGGCGCGTTTCAGGTTATTCTCCGGCTGGCGCGGGCGCGCCGCTTCCGCGCCGGGGAGAAAGCGAAATGATCAACGTGATTTCATTCCTGCGCCGCAAACCCGGGATGGCGCTCGACGCCTTTACGGAATATTGGCGGACCATCCATGCGGACGCGGTGCGCCGCGTGCCGGAGATCCGCCGCTACGTGCAATCCCAGACCATCGCCTCTGGCTACGCCAAGGGCGAGCCGCTTTTCGACGGAGTCGCCGAAATCTGGTACGACGACACCGCCGCGATGCATCGCGCGGCGCATTCGCCCGAAGCCGCCGCAGCGTTCGCCGACGACGAGAATTTTCTCGACATGCGCCGCTTCGCCGCGATCGTCACCGACGAGGTCGTGCAGAAAAACGGCGCCGCCACGCCCGCGATGAAGAAAATCGTCGAAGTGGTGACGCGCAAGCCCGGCATGGATCCCGCCGCGTTCCATCGTTACTGGAGCGACGTGCACGGCCCGCTGGCCGCGAAAATTCCGCAGCTGCGCCGATACGTGCAATGCCACGTCAGGCCCTCGGCCTATCGCGACGGCCGCGCGCCCATCTATGACGGCGTGGCGGAAACGTGGTTCGACGACACCGCCGCGATGCGCGCGTCGGCGCGCACGGCGGAGTACGCGGCGACGCGCGCGGACGAACCAAATTTTATCGACGGTTCGCGCCTCGCGTTCATCATCACCGCCGAACGCGTGACTATCGGCTAGGCCGCTGCGCGCGGCCTAGCCCGTTCACTTGGTGTCGAATTCGAAGACCAGCTCGTGCGGATGGTTCGCGCCCGCCGCGCCCAGCCGCTCCAGGCACATCGCGATCACGCGGTCGTCCGGCCGGTCGCCGAGCATCGCGCGCAGTTCAGGTTCAGGCGAAACGCCGTCGCGCATCGCGGCCAGCGCGCGCGCGAAGCGATCGTAATACGCCGGATCGGCGCCGTCGCCCGCGCGTCCCGCGACCTCGACGACCGGGACAAGCTGGTCCTTGCCTTTGACTTTCACCAGCCCGATCTCGCGCCCGACGAAGCCGTCGCCGGCCTCGCTATAGGCTTGCTTGTTGACGAGTATCCCGACCTTGAATTGGCGCGTAAGACCCTCGAGGCGCGACGCCAGATTCACCGTGTCGCCGATGGCGGAGTAGTCGAAACTGCGCTCGCCGCCGAAATTACCGACGATCGCTTCGCCGGCGCAGATGCCGATGCCGATGCGCATGTCGGAGAAGCGCTCGTCGGTCGCGGCCAGCCGCCGCAGCTCCTCCATCATCCGGATTGCGCAGGCGATCGCGGCGCGCGCTGGATTTTTCATCGGTGCCGGCGCGCCCCAGAACGCCATGATGCCATCGCCCATCAGCTTGTCCACCGTGCCGCCGCATTCGAGGATCAGGTTGGTCATCACTGTCATGTAGGTGTTGAGCAGGGCGACCAGCGGTTCCGGATCGGAACGTTCGGTGCGCGACGTGAAATTAACGATGTCCGAGAACAGGATCGCGAGATGGCGCCGCTCGCCGCCAAGCTTGAGACCCTCGGGATTGTCCACCAGCGAAGCGATGACTTCGGGGTTCAGATAGTGCTCGAAGGCATGCCGGATGAACCATTTTTCGCGGCCTTCGACCGCGTATCGCCAACTGATGACGAAAATATAGGTGATAGCCAGCGTGAGCAGTGGAAAGACGACGCCCAGTTCCTCGCCGGATGTGCGCAGGAGATGCATCGACCAGGCCAGATAACCCGTTCCGAGCAATAACCCGACGCCGGCGCTGGCGACAGCGGTGAGGTAGGCCGCAGCGATGCTGATCGCCGCGCCGATCGCGATGCCCGCCCATTCTTCGGCGAACCAAAGCTTGCCGTTGCTGACCAAAAAACCCCCGCTCAGCACGTTGTCGACCGCGCTCGCCTGCACTTCGACGCCGGGATAATCGCCGCTGACGGGCGTGACCACGCGGTCGCCGAGCGCGCGTCCCGTCAACCCGACCAGCACGATTTTGCCCCTGAGCGCGTCTGGCGGCAGACGATGATCGACGATGTCCGCAATCGAGTAGGACGGCATCGAACCCGCCGATCCGCGAAAATGGATTATCATCCGGCCGACCTCGTCAACCGGAATTTGCAACCGGGCGATGCTCACGCCGGCTACGCCGCTCGGCCCGAGTTGGACTCCCAGCGGCGGAAAACCGGCGAACGCGTCGGCCAGCGCAAGAAACAGCGGCGCGCAATAGCGTCCGCGGAAGCGGAAGACCGCCGGAATCGATCGGACCGCGCCGTCGGCGTCATGATCGATATAGACGTAGCCGCTGCCCCGCGCCGCGCGATTGAGCACGTCGATCGGCGGCAGATAGCCTGCGGCCGTCATGGTCGCGTCGAGCGCGCCCGGCGTCTTGCGCACAAGGTTGTAAAAGAGCGGAGGCGGATCGGCGAATGTGGTGCGGAATCCGGAAACATTCGATTCTTTCGCGCGAAACGCCGCGGGTTCGAACGGATCCGTGACCGAACTGAAAGTGTAGCCGAGGAAGGTCGCGCCCTGCGCGGCGATCGCGCGCGCGAATTCAGCGTCGTTGCTCCGCGCGAGCATCGCGCGAACGCTTGGCGAATTTACTCCGGCCGCAGCCAGATCGGCCGCGATCTGCTCGCGCTCCACGTCGGCGGAGTCGCGCTCGGTCATCAACACGTCAAAGCCGACCACGGCAGCCTGATAATCTTTCAAGGCCGCCACCACGCGGGCTTCGACGTCGCGCCCCCACGGCCAGCGGCCCAGCTCGGCGATGCTTTTGTCGTCGATGCCGGCGATCACCACCACGCCGGACGGCGGCGGCGCGGGCATATTGTGGTAAACGATTCGGTCGGATGCGGCGAGTTCGAGCGATTCGAGACCGCCATTGCGGTTCAACGTCGTCAATGCCGCGACCACGGCCAGCCCGATCAAAACGGTGGTGAACGGGCTTTTCCAGAAAGGTTTGCGCGCGGACTCGGCCATGATTGCGCCCGCCAGTCTAGCGCATCGCGGACGTTGCGATCAGGCCGGCGACGGGCGCCGCCGGCCTGCGGGAATCATTGGCCGAAGGTGATCGGATGCGGCGTCGGCGTGGGACTCGAACCGCCGCCGCCAAATCCGCCCGTGCCGCCGATTACGCCGACCGCGATTCCGCCGGCGCCAAGTGCTCCAAGCACTCCGGCCGCAATTCCGCCGGCGGCCCCGATTCCGCCGGCCGCGCCGAACAATGGCGCGGCGCCGCAGGGCACCGTGACCTTTTGCCCCGGCTTTACATCGACCGGAGGCGACGACGGATTCGTCGGATTCGATACCTCAACCGTGCCCTGATAAACCGAAACGTGCGTGAATTCCTTGCAATTTGGATACTTGTTATTGTTCACGCCGGTTTCGTGGTCAACGTCGTACGAGGTGCCGCGCGCCGATGCGACCGCGTTCGGCGTATGGACTTCGTAATTCGGCGGCGTGCCGGGAGTGACCTGCACCAGCGAATGCAGCAGGCCGGTAAGCAGGGTTACGCGCGTGCTTTGACGCTGGCCGCTCGGCGTCAAGGTATTTTCATTCAGCGTGAGCGTGCTTGATTGTTCCAGCTCCATCTGGCTGCCGTCGGTCAGCGTGACTGTGACGCTGCCGTTCGGGCCGGTCGTCAGCCTGTCGCCGACGTCGACTTTCTCGCCATAAGTCGCCGGGCTGGTCGCGCCCGCGCGGCCGACCGTCACGTTGCCGCTCACCGCGGTGACCGAGCCGGCGACGGTCTGGGCCTGCGCGATGCCTCCGGCAAAGATGAACATGGCTGTCGCGACCACATTTATGATGTTGCGCCCGGCCGTGTTTTTGGTCGTACGATAACCCATGTTATTAATCTTGTCGGATGCGAGCTTTGTCTTTCTATAGCGTTTCTTATTGAAATCGATCAAACGGATTTAATTAAATTTGAGCAAATTTTGGAGATAGCAGTCGCAGGTTGCCATGAGGCCCGTCCCGATGCAACTTGCACTGATTCGCGCGCACGCGTGCGCCGCGGTTCCCAGAGTCAGCCGATTTTGCTCAATCCCTCTTCCACCTCGCGCAGATTACGGGCTGGAAGCAGAGCTTTGACGGCTTTGGCGTATTGCCCGATCGCGCTGTCGCCGGTGTTCCATCGCTCCGGCGCCTCGGGGTTTAACCAGAGAATCGAGCGCGCGTGGCGGCCCAAATCTCGCAACAGGTTGGCGCGCGCCGGCCGGCGATTGTTCCGCCCGTCGCCCATGATCACGATCACCGTGGCGCGGGAAATCAGTTCTGCCCGCCGCGCCGTCAGCTCGGCCAGAACGCGGCCGAAATCGGAGCGAGCGTAGAGATCCAGCGGCGGCGTCATCACCAGCCGGTCGTGCTCGAAACCGGCCTCGGCCAGCCGATCGATATAGACAAAGCTGCTCGCACGCCGGAACGCGCCGGCGGCGCCGGCCGCCAGTTCCAGCATCAGGGTGGACGCGTATTTCATCGAGCCGGAGATGTCGGCGAGGATCAGCAGCTCCAGATGGCGCGGGCGGCGCGCGCGGAAACGCAGCTTGCCGAGCGATCCGCCATGCTGAATCGCCGCCCGCAGCGTCCGGCGCAAATCGATACGGCCGGCGGCGGCAAGCTTCAGGCGTCGCGCAAGGAGGGCGCGAAAACGCCGTTTCAGAATCGCCAGCGCGTCGCGCGCCGTTTCATGTTCGAGATCGGAATAACGGCTGAAGGGAGTTTGTTCGATCGCGCGCAGCGCGGCCGCGCGCGCCGCTTCCGATCCGCCGGCGAGATCATGCGCCGGCGCATCGTACGATCGTTCCAGATCGGATTGGCCGGCGCGCGCCGGGTCGTGCGCGCTCGAACCATCGGCGGATTCGGCGGCGCGCCCGGAGTCGTGCTCCGCCGCGGCGGCGCATTTCGCATCACGGCCATTGGACGATTGCGGACGCGAATCAGTCGCTTGAGGCTGCGGCGGCGTGGGAGCAGGCTCATTTTCCGATTCGGGAGGAGTTGGCTTCGCTCCCGATGCGGATCCAGACGGATTCGGCCCGCCCGCGGCGCCGAAAGTTCCCGAGCGGCGGGCGGGGCCGCGCCGCGCGCCTGCCGGCAGTGGCGGCGGGGCGAAGCGCCGGATGAAAATTTCATCGAAAGTCGGGCGATCCGCTTCGTCCTTGATTAGCGCCGTCGCCAGCGCCTCGCGCATCGGAACGCGATCGATCCCGGCGGCGGCGACCGCATGCATCGCGTCGAGCGACTCCGCGATCGAGATCCGAACGCCCGCCGTCCGCAATTCCGCGATGAAATCCAGCAGCGCCGCGCGCAATCCGCTCATCGCGGACGCGCCGCCAGCGCGGACGATTTGGCCTCGACCCGTTCGCGATCCTCTTCGTGCTTGAGCAGCAGGCCAAGCGTGGCGCGCAGCGCCGGCGTGTCCAGTTCTTTGACGCCCAGCCGTACAAGAGCGCGCGCCCAATCCAGCGTCTCGGCGATCGACGGCGCCTTTTTCAATTCAAGCTTGCGGATCGCATTCACGATCCGGGCCGCTTCGGCCGCCAGCCGCGCTTCTAAATCCGGAACTTTCCACTCGATTATCCGGCGCTCCTGCTCGATTCCGGGGAAATCGATGAACAGATGGAGGCAGCGCCGCCGCAGCGCCTCGGAGAGTTCGCGCGCACGGTTCGAGGTCAGCACCACCACCGGCCGCTCGTGCGCTTTGAGCGTGCCCAGCTCCGGCACGCTGACTTGGAAGTCGGACAGGATTTCCAGCAGAAAGGCTTCGAACTCCTCGTCCGCCTTGTCAATTTCGTCGATCAGCAAAACGACCTTGCGCGGCGCCGAGATCGCGTGCAACAGCGGCCGTTCGAGCAGATAAGCGCGGGAAAAGAGATGCTCGGAAATCTCCTCCCAGCGCTGGCCCGAGGCTTCGTCGGCCTGCAATCGAAGCAGTTGCTTCTGGTAGTTCCATTCGTAAAGCGCGCGCGCCTCGTCAAGGCCCTCGTAGCATTGCAGGCGGATAAGTTCGGTCCCAAGCATCGCCGCGATCACTTTGGCGACCTCGGTCTTGCCGGCCCCGGCCGGTCCCTCGATCAACAGCGGCTTGCCCAGCGCGAGCGCGAGAAACACCGCCGTTTCGACGCGCTGATTGGTGATATAGCGCGCCTGGCGCATCCCGGCCGCGACGCTTTCAAGCGTGATGTCCATCTTCAGCCAGCATCGCGGGCGCGTCGCGCGGCGTCAATCGGGCGGCTCGAACCGCTCCGCGCGGACGATGCGCGCTATCCGCGCGAAATCGCGCCGATACGATTTTTCCGGATAGGCGCCGCGGATTACGTATCCCGGATGGTACATCGGCCAGAGCCGCAGGCCGCGCGCGATCGTCGGCTTGGCGGCGCCGGGCGTGAACGGCCGCTCGCGGCCGGCCAGTTCCCGCCACGCGATCCGCCCGAGGCACACCACCAGCCGCGGCTGCGCGAGTTCCATCTCGGCGGCGAGATGGTCGCGGCAATTGGCGATTTCGGACGCGCTTGGATCGCGATTGCGCCCTGCTGTGTCGCGCGGATTACAGCGCACGACATTGGTGATGAAAACCGACTCCAACCCGGCATAGCGAATCATCCGTCGCAGCAGTTCGCCGGATCGATCGCCCTCGAACGGCACGCCGGTGCGATCGCCGCCGAAGCGGCCCGGCGCCAGCCCGACGAAGGCGATTTCGGCCGGAATCGCGCCCGCGCCGGGCACCGCCTGCGACCGGCATTTGACCAAGGCGGCGCATCGTTCGCATGCGCGTATAGACGCCGCTAGCTTATCGATGCTGGTCTTGGGGGAACGGATGCGAAAATTCCGCGCCGATGCGTGAACCATCGCCGCAAAACCGGCGGATCAAGCGCCGGGGTCGGCGGCCGTGCGGCGGCCGAAAACTTTGCGCACCAGCTCGCGCCGAACCGGGCCCTTCGGCAGGTCGTGAAAACTCCGCCACAGGCATCGCCCGCACAGCAGATGGAATGCTTCGGGCGGCAAATCGGGCCATGTCACGCTCCAGACGCCTTCCTGGACGCCGCAGCGCGCGCACGGGTCGATAATCCGATAGCCGTGCCCGGAGGCGCTGGATTCGATTATTCCCACCGTCAAATTCCCTGTAAGAACCGAATTACACAGCCAGCCGCGCTCCGCAAGCGGCGCGGCGAACGCGCTACGACGACATTCCACAAGCGTCAGGCCGGAGGCGATTTGCCCGCGCCGGGCGCCCGTTCGAGCATCGAGGGTTCCGCCGGGCCGCCGCCGTCATGCGTCAGCCACGTCATCGCGGCGAAGGCGCCGATCCATGAGCCGCCCGCCGCGAACGGCACGTACCATGCGTTTTGGGTGTAGCTGATCACGGCGAAGGCGGACAGCAGGTACCATACGCCGCTCCACGACGCGGCGCGGATGCGGCGGCGCTGGGAGACGGCGGCGTTGAACAGGACGTAAATGGCGTCGGTGGCGGCGGTCGAGCCGAGGACGCCCAGCGCGACGAGGGGGTTGATGGCGATCATGCGCCGCATCGTAGCGCGGCGCCGTCCGCCGCGCCCACCGTTCGCGGCGCGTCACGGCGCTTGCAATAAAGCGCAACCGCCGCGCCGCGACGTCCGCGCCGGAGTCGCGCGCCACAGCGATTTGGCGAGTTCCTTCTGTTAGTCATGCCCGGGCTTGACCCGGGCATCCAGCGCTATGGATTCGCGGGTCAAGCCCACGAATGACGCTGTGGGAGCCGCGACCGCGATCGCGGCGCCGGAATGGAACCGGCCGGCACGGACGTGCGCGCGCGAACGTCACGCCCGCGCACGCTTTCGCAACCGCTCCGATCGCCGCGCCGCTAAAGCTGTTCTTTTTCCTCGACGGCGCGGAACTCCGCGTCGCTCAGGTCGCGCGATTTGCGCGCGCCGTGGCGCTCGTAGATTTCGAACAATTTCGACTTGTGCGGACGCACCTTGCCGAGCGGGCAGATTTCCCAGTCGTGGAGCGATTCGTCGCAGTAGCCCATCCGGTTCTCGCCGCACTTGGGTTGCAGGAAAACCGCGATTTCCGGCAGCACGCGCTTGATTTCCGCGCGCATCATCGCGACCATCCGCCGGATTTCCCACTGCGCGCGCACGCACAGCCTGAGGTCGCAGATATGGAGCATCTCGGCGAAATTTACCATCACGTGGAAGTTCGTCGGCGCGGCGTTGGGCAGCACGAAGCGCGCGTCCTCGGCCGGAATTCCGGCCTTGAGCGCGCGCGCGTAGAGCCGCGACGTATGCTCCAGCAGCTCGGCGTATTCGGCGTCGAGCCCGGCGCGCGTCCACGACTCGGGCATCACGAAGGCGAGCTTTTCTTCCTTGAACCTGACGTAGCGCTGGCTCTGCTGCTCGAAGCTGATGCCGATGCGATGGCGGACGAACTGATGCGAGAGCGAGCGCGAAACGCCGGCGATCGCGAACCAGAAGACCACCTGTTCGAGCGGCGACGCGTGGCCGGTCTTGAGCCGCTCGCCGATAAATTCGCGGATTTTTTCGTGCGAGATCTTCTCGGCTTCGATCTTCTGCCAGATTTCGAGCGGCGTGTCGGCGGAGTAGCAGGTGCGGAAAGCGGCGTAGAGCTTCTCCAGCGGAGCGCTCGCGTAATCGATCAGCTTGACCTGCATTTTCGCTTGGTTATTCATCGCCGGCCGGCCGCTTGATGGGTTTTTTGTTTACAGTTCAATCTATCAGCATCTTCCTTCGGTTACGCGGATAAAGCTGTACGACGAAATCGGATGGTGTCAATCGATCATTCAATATTTTCTGCTGGAACGACGAACCAATATCCACACCGCTGGTTACAATGGTCGGTTCGCGTGTTGAAAACGACTTGTGACGGCTAGCCGGGATTAATAAATTAGGTTAGCGTGGCATTTCACAACAGGATCGACCCGAGGCGAGCTAGGTTTATCAGAACAGAAGCTCGCAAGCTCACGATCCAATTCTGGCGGCGAAATAAGAAATTCTATCCCGGACCCAACGGTCACCTTAACCTTTTACCCTTCGAGCCTAAGCTGATTGCCGAAGGGGTTCTAGGACTATCTTTCGACGAACCTTGGGAACTCGGATTTTCGAATTATGCGGGCGCTTTGCAGGTCGAATTAGCAGGGCAACTTGACCGGCCCAATCGCCAGATATCGATAGCTAGGAAATTTTCTGCTGAAATTCGTCGTTTTACTGCGGCCCACGAAATCGGTCACTTCATCCTCCACCGAGAAAGGAACCTGTTCAGGGAGAGTCCGTTAACGGATCCTGCTATTTGGCGACCCGCGACGCGGCCAGAGTTGGAGGCAAATATCTTCGCTGCGGAACTTCTCATGCCATCAAAGATATTACGGGACCTTTTTGTGCGAAGATTCCCCGCACCGATCGATGTGTGCAAGATTGACGACAACGACGCGGTGATGCTTACGAATGGACATTTAATGCCGTCTGAATTGAGAGCGAAACCACTTCAAGAGATTGCTGAAATCGTTGCGAACGCCTCTTCCTTTGTTTCCGGTGATCAACGCACACTGACCGATATTTTTGGAGTTTCACGTGCTGCTATGGGCATCCAATTCCGCGACTTGGGCCTGATCCGACGATCTGCGTGATCAATAAAGGCGCAAGATGCGGTCGTTGATGGGTCCGGCGGCGTCCAACCTCTACGCGCGATTTATCCGGCCGTTCCTGTTCCGGCTCGATCCTGAACTCGCCCATCGGTTGACCATCGCCGCCCTGTCGCTCGCGCCGCCGCTGGCCGCCCCCGCCGATCCGCCCGAACTGGCCACGACCGTCTTCGGCGTGCGCTTTCCGAATCCGCTCGGACTGGCGGCCGGGATGGACAAGGACGCGCGCGCGATCGCCGCATGGAATCTGCTCGGCTTCGGGTTTGCCGAATTGGGCACGATCACGCCGCGCCCGCAGCCCGGAAATCCGCGACCGCGGATGTGGCGGCTGGCGCGCGATCGCGCGCTGATCAACCGGCTTGGCTTTCCGGGCGCGGGGATGGAGCGTGCGGCGGCGCGGCTGGAACGCGCGGCGCGGCGGTCGCGCGCGATGCGCCTCGGGCTGAATTTCGGGCCGAACAAGGACACGCCGCCAGAGCGCGTCGCGGAGGATTACGCGGCGCTCGCGCGGCGGCTGACGCGTTACGCCGATTTTATCGTCGTCAACGTGTCGTCGCCGAATACGCCCGGCCTGCGCGATTTCCAGGCGCCGGAGCGAATCCGCGAAATCGTCGCCGCGATTCGCGGCGCCACGCCCGCTGGCGCGCAACCGCGGCCGCTGCTGATTAAAATCGCGCCCGACCTCGACGACGCGCAGGCAGACGCGATTTGCGCCTGCGCGCTTGACGAGCGCGTCGATGGAATCGTCGCGACCAACACCACGCTCGCGCGCGAGGCGGTCGGCGTCTCCGCGCCATATCCGGGCGGGCTTAGCGGCGCGCCGCTGCGCGAACGGTCGCGCAAAATGATCGCGCGAGTTTACGCCGCGACCGGCGGGAAAATCGCGATTATCGGCGTGGGCGGAATCGCCAGCGCCGAAGACGCCCTCGGCCATATCCGCGCGGGCGCGAGTCTGGTCGAACTGTACACCGGGATGGTGTACGGCGGACCGGGGATCGTCGCCGGAATCAAACGCGATCTCGCGCGCTTGCTCGCACGCGAGGGTTTTCGCTCTATTAGCGAGGCGACCGGCGCGGCGGCGAAATAGCCGCACAAAGCGGCCGGCGCGGCGGAGGCGCGATGGCTGCGGAACCAAATCCGGCGGAATTTCTGGTCGATGCGCAGTGGCTCGGAGAGCATCGCGGCGACCCCAACCTGATCCTTGTCGATACGCGGCCGTCGGCCGATTTCTGGGCCGCCCATCTGGAGGGCGCGCGCCATTTCGATCCTTTTCCGTTCCATCACAGCGACACCAGCGAGGCGGGCTTGCGTGAATTCAACGGTCAGCTCGCATGGATTTTTTCGGCGCTCGGAATCACGCCCGGCTCGACCGTCGTGTTCTACGAGAACGACTCCGGGATGCGTGCGACGCGGGTGGCGTGGATGCTCGCCTATGCGGGCCATCGCCGGACACGGATTCTCGACGGTGGACTGAAATGCGCGGCGGGCGCGCCGCTCGCCACCGCCGTCAAGCCGCACGCCTACGCGAATTTCACGATTGCGCCGCGGGCGGACGCGATCATCGGCTATCCGGAGATGGTGAATCGAATGGGCGGCGGCGGAATCCAGATTTTCGACGTGCGCAGCGACGAGGAATATTTCGGCGAGCGGGTGCGGGCGGCGCGCGCCGGCGCCGTCCCCAATGCGATCCATCGCGATTGGACACACAACCTCGCGCCCGACGGCCGCTTCAAGCCGGCCGCGCAATTGCGCGCGGAATTCGAAGCGCTCGGACTGCGGCCCGACTTGGAAATCGCGCCCTATTGCCAGGGCGGGTATCGTTCCGCCAACGCATGGATCGCGCTCAGGATCGCGGGCTATGCGCAGGCGCGCAATTACCTTGGTTCGTGGGGCGAATGGGGCAACCGCCCTGAGTTGCCGATCGAATTTCCGCGGCGCAAAAGCGTGCGCCGCGCCGAATGACCGCGACGATCCTGCTGACCGGCTTCATGCCGTTCGGCGGCGAACGGATCAATCCGTCGTGGCAGGTGGCGGCGAAATTCGATCGCGCGACCATCGGCGGCGCCACGGTGCGAGCGTGGGAGTTGCCGGTGAATCTGAAACGGGCCGGACAGGCGCTGGCGGGCGCGCTGCAGATGGCGCGTCCCGACGCGATTTTGGGACTCGGCCAGGCCGGCGGACGAACGGCGCTTTCGATCGAGCAGGTCGCGATAAATCTGGTTGACGAGCGGCGCACGCGCGAAGCCGGCGGCGCGATCGGCGGCAAGCCGATTGTCGCGGGCGGGCCCGACGCCTATTTCACGCGGCTTCCGGCCGCCGCGATCCTGCGCGCGCTCGCGCGCAATGAAATTCCGGCCGAACGATCGTTGAGCGCCGGAATCTTCATCTGCAACGCCGCGATGTATCTGGCGCTGCATGCGACCCGCGACCGTCCCGCGATGCCGGTTGGGTTCATCCATCTGCCTTACGCGGCATCGCAGGCCGCGCGCCATCGCGCGGCGCCGAGCATGTCGCTCGAGATGATGACCGCGGGCGTCGCGATCGCGCTGGGCGCGATCGCGCGGACGCTCGCGCGTCCGCGCGGCGAAGCCGCTACTTGATCGCGACCGCGTTGGGCGGCGAGGCGATGCCGCCGCGCAGATGGAGCGGCACGGAGACCAGCATGAACTCCCAGCGGCCGTCGGCGGCGCAATCCTCCGCCAGCTGGTCGAGCACGAACTGTTCCCCAAGCGGCAGGCCGAGCAGCGAGAGCGTGCGATAGTGCAGCGCGCCGTCGTCCTTAAAATCCCACGGCCACGGCTCGACGGCGGGACAATCCGTGCCGATCGCGGCGACCCGGTTGTCCCACATCCACGCGACCGTGTCGCGGCCGGGGTCGATGCCGCAGGCCTTGAGCGAAAAGATCGGCGCCATCTTGCGCTTGTCTTCCGGCGATGAGGCGAGATAGGCGCCCATCCATCCGGTCCGCACCAGCAAAATCGAGCCGGGCTTGAGTTCGGTCTTTTGGGCGGCGAGCGCGTTCTTCAGATCGTCGAGGCTGTAAACCTCGTTGTTAAGCGGATTCACCGGGCGGCCGGCCTGCGCGCGATAGCGGAAGGCGTCGATCAGCACGCCGCGGCCGACGAAGCGGTCGGCCCAGTTGTGGATGCCGAGCTTGTTGGAAGTCTTGATCTCGCCTTCCTTGACGCCGTTGTAAAAGGCCTGCGCGCGCAGATTGCCGACATGGCCCAAGCCGTCCCACTGGCTGCCTTCCTGCGTGTTGTAGGCGTCGAGCAGATCGTCGAAGCCGAGCAGGCCGTAGCTCTCGAAGCTCTTTTTCGTGTGATGCACCGGCTCGCGTTCGAACAGTGGAGGATTGGCGTAGTTGATCGGCGTATCGAGGCGGAAGACCTTGCCGTTGCGCACCATCCGGGCCGCTTCGACGACGCCCTCGGGCGTCAGGAAGTTGACGCATCCGGCTTCGTCGTCGTCGCCGAAGACGCCCCAGTTGGAATCCGCTGGCGCGCCTTTTTTAATCGGCAGTTCGGAGAACCTGGGAATTTTATTGAAGTCGATTTTCGGCATCGTCGTATTCTCCCCGGCGGCCGCGCCGGGCCGGCGATGGCCGTTAGCGCGGCGGCCGCGATTCTCGGCCCAGCACGCCACGGCGGGCGCGCGGCTGTCAAGCGCGCGTGGCCGATAGCGTCAGGCGCGCGGTTGTGGCAATTTACGCCACGATGGATGAGCGGCAGCGAGCGATCGCGAACCAGGGCGCGTCGGCGGAGATTCCGGTTTCCACGTCAATATACGGATGGGGCCGCGCGCTTAGACTGACGCCGGCGCTCGCGGCGCTGCTGCTGACGCTCGCGATGTTTGGCGGCGCGTCGTGCGGGAAGTCGATCTTTCCTGAGGTCACCAATTCGTCGTCGCCGACCGCGACGGCGACGGCGACGATCACGGTTTCGCCCACGACGGGCCCCTATCTTTACAGCTCGAACAATGGCGACGGCAAGGCCGGCGAATTCAAACGCAACACCACGACCGGCGCGCTCAGCCTGATCGGATCGGTCGCGGCGGGTTCGACCGGCGGGCCGATCGGAATCGCCAACGGCCCCGGCGCCAAATACGTCTATGTGGCGAATTCGGTCGATGGCAAGATTCAGCAATACAAAGTCACGGCGAGCAGCGGCAAGCTCGCCTCGATCGGCACGATAGCGACCGGCAGCCAGCCGCAGTGGATCGCGGTGAATCCCACCGGCGCCTATGCGTTCGCGACGAACCAGGGCGCCGGCACGATCTCGCAATATACGGTCAGCTCGACCACGGGCGTTCTGGCCAGCAACGGCGGCGCGTTTTCCTCCGTGTTGCTGTCGAAGCCGCAGGGCGCGGTCGCGACCAATTCATATTTGTTCGTCGCGGACAGCGCGAACGGTTCGGTAAGCAGTTTTCCGATCGGCGCGAGCGGCACGCTTTCCGCCGGCACGACGGCGATCGTCGGCAACGGCCCGGGCGTCAGCTTTCCGACCGATCTGGTGCTCGATCCATTTACGAACGCGACGTTTCAGCAGGGATATCTCTACGCCTCGGATCCGACAACCGGGTTCGTTTATTCGATCGGCTACAACCTCGCCAACGGCGCGCCCGCGTATCTGAATTCCTATTCCTCATCGATTGCCGGGCTGGGCGGGATGGCGATCGTGCAACTGAGCGCGGGCGAGTTCCTCTATGTCGCCAATCAGAAGGCGTCGCCGCCGTCGCTCACGGCGTTCATTGTGAATTCCGGCGTTTTGACGTTTTCGGCGATCTATTCCGATCCGAGCCTGAACCAGCCGACCGGAATCGCGATCGGACCGAACAAGAATAATCTCTACGTCGCGAATCAGGGCACGGGCACGATTTCGCAATTCTCGATCAATCAGAGCACCGGCACGCTGACCTTCGTCAAAGTGGTCAACACCGAAAGCGCGACCAGCGCGCCGCTCTATCTGACCATCACCGACTGAACCGGCGCGTGGCTGGTTAAGTTGCGCGATCGCGCTCGCGACTCCCGCATCGTCATGCCCGGGCTTGACCCGCGAATCCAAATCGATGGATGCCCGGGTCAAGCCCGGGCATGACTAACAAGAGGAACTCGCAAAATCGATGGAAGCCCAGGCATGACCATCAGGGAAGCTCTGCGAAAGGTCCATCCTGTCATTCTGAGCTGGTCCTGAGCGCAGCGAAGAATCCTGGGATTCTTCGCTGCGCAGACTCCGTTCAGAATGACAAGCAGGCTTGCGAAGGGCTTCCCTAGCAGGGCGTTGATAAACGCCTGAATTTCACTCGCCTATAATTCGTCTGAGTGGGTAATCGTGGTTGAGGAGGAAGTGGCGGATGCGCGGTGAGGAGCGGCGGCAGCGGCCGATGCTGA